>NZ_JBLKRU010000038.1:899-74739 GCF_047608185.1 Caballeronia eucalypticola | reverse complement strand
GCCGCCAAACCCGGCACTTTCCAGTTTAACTTTTGAGGCCACTATGGTGAGTAGCGAAAAGCCTAGAGAAAATTGTCTTTTGTCGGTGCTGCCAAAGGCTGAGTTGGACCGGCTATTGCCGCATTTAGTGCTAGTTAAAATGCCGCTTGGTAAAGTCGTGTACGAGTCTGGGGATCAACTCGAGCATGTCTATCTTCCGACCACCTCAATCGTATCGTTGCTTTATGTTCTTGAGGATGGTGCATCAGCGGAAATCGCGATTGTTGGCAACGAGGGACTGGTCGGAATTTCGCTATTTATGGGCGGGGAAACGACCCCAAGCAGAGCCGTGGTGCAAAGCGCCGGGGAAGCGTATCGACTGGGAGCGCATGTTCTGAAAGAGGAGTTTCGTCGAGCCGGACCGGTTCAGCGCCTGTTGCTACGATATACACAGGCGTTAATCACGCAGATGGCGCAAACGGCCGTATGCAATCGCCATCATTCCATCGACCAACAATTGTGTCGGTGGCTTTTGCTGAGCATTGACCGACTGCCTTCCAACGAACTCAAAATGACACAAGGACTCATTGCGAACATGCTCGGTGTTCGGCGCTCAGGCGTAACCGAAGCAGCGCTCAAGCTACAAGAGGCGGGGCTTATCCGCTATAGCCACGGGCACATCGAGGTATTGAATCGAACTGGCGTGGAAGAACGCGTTTGCGAGTGCTATGGCGTTGTCAAACGGGAGTTTGACAGGTTGTTGCCCGGCACGACAGCGGCTTAACTGGTCGTAAATGCGGCGCATACGCATTTCGTTCGAAATCGAAGACGGATAGCTTACAGCTCCTACTCAATAGCCAAACGGTCGATATTGTTTTATTTTTTACTGGATGTTCGCCATGGACGCACTTTCCATTGAGCCCGTATGAACGTTCTCGGTGATAAAAGTAGGCTCCCTGCTTGCGACCTCTAAAACCGAAAAAGCGGTTGAGCAAATGCTGCTCCGCGGCGTGTTTTTGTAGGGGACGCCGAACGCAACATCGCCGAGTTATATGCGCTCCTTCGTGGTGTGAGGAGGTTGCCCTCATGGATAGCGAAGACGTGATCTGGTGTACGAGGTAACCACCGAAGCGTGCCCCGCCATCAGAATGGTTGAGCACGCAGGATTGTTTTAGCGACCCGCTTGACCGGACAAGCGCCGCTCAAGGAGCCATCGAATCCCGGCAATCTAATCGCCTAGCAGTACGCCCCGCGCTTCGACTCACGGTCAGCGCATTTTCTTGCTATTGACTAGAAGAACGAAATCCCAGAAGACTGCTCTTAACATAGAGCTCAATTAGGAGTACGACTGACTGGCTACCGGCGTCATACACACCACGGGCGCTCCAAGGAGTTTTTGTGGAAGGCGAACGCATGGAAAAGTCCATTAATACGCGAAGTTATTAATGTCATGCCATTACTCTCAGCTTCGGGTACGGAACCGTACCGACTTTTTCGCAGCGTAGGCGCAACCTGCATCTGTACCTCTTGCCCCCTGTTGCTCGCGGTGCCTAAGTCGACAACCTGGAGTCTACTATGAGATGGTTGTCACAAAGCATGGATGGGGCCGCTCAAACCGCGCAATCTTACAGTCCGATCGGAGCAATTCGACCTGGCGCCCCGCCACGAATACGGAGGAAGTTTGTCTCAGCGGTCCTTTAGCACCCTGCTAGGGCAAGCTGTCACGCTTGGCGAGAACGCTCACCATTTCTGCCATGTTTTCGGTTCCCCAAGTGCACAGCGGGACAATCTTGTCGGCCAGACTGCGGCCGAGCGGGGTCAGCGCGTAGTCCACGCGCGGTGGCACCTCCTTGTAGTCGGTCCGCACCAGTACGTGATCGGCCTCAAGTTCCTTTAATTGTTTGATCAGCACCTTAGCGCTGACACCATGGACGTTGCGCTTGAGCTCGCCGTAGCGCATCGGGCCGTCGAGCAGGAGGTACAGGATCAGCGGCTTCCACTTGCCCGAGATGATGCTGAGCGTGGCGGCAAGCCCGTAGGAGTAGCGGCCACCGCAATCTTTAGAAGAGTCGACCATTTGCTAGTTACCAAAGGATGCATACTTGTTCATAGGTTATCACAGGTGCATGCTTGCCTCAATCAAGCAGTTTCCTGCTTCCATACAACACCAATGAAGGATGCACGATGACCAGACTGAATGGAAAGACCGCTGTGATCACCGGTGGCGCTACTGGCATCGGCCGCGCCGCGGCAAAGCGCTTCATCGAGGAAGGCGCCTTCGTCTTCATCTTCGGCCGCCGGCAGGAAGCGCTCGACGCTGCAGTGGCCGAACTCGGAGCCAATGCCCGCGCAGTGAAGGGCTCGGTCATGGACGAGGCCGACCTCGACCGACTCTACGCGGCGGTGAAGGCCGAGCGGGGAACCCTCGACATCGTCTTTGCCAATGCCGGGGCGGGAAGCCCGCTTGCGCTCGGCAAGATCACCGCCGAGCACATCGACGAAACCTTCGACACCAATGTGAAGGGTACGATCTTCACGATCCAGAAGGCGCTGCCGCTGATGGGCAAAAGTGGTTCGATCATCCTGACCGGATCGAGCGCCGGCACCACTGGCGCCCCGGGAATGAGCGCCTACAGCGCAAGCAAGGCGGCAGTGCGGAATCTCGCGCGGACTTGGGCGGAGGACCTGAAGGGCACCGGCATCCGGGTGAACGTGCTGTCGCCCGGGGCGACGGCGACCGAACTCGCGAAGGCAGCGCTCGGTGAAGAGGGCCAGAAAGCTTATGCCGCGATGACTCCGCTCCAGCGCATGGCCGATCCATCGGAGATCGCGGCGGCCGCTGCCTTTCTCGCCTCGTCGGACAGCAGCTTCATGACCGCCAGCGAAGTCGCCGTCGACGGTGGCCTGGCGCAACTCTGATGCAGCGCCCTACGGCGCTCCATTCGATTATTCGGAGCGCTGTAGGGCTCCGCAAACTCAAGGAAAATATATGAGCTACGCAATTATCGGCTTCGGCAAAATCGGCCAGGCTCTGGCCAAGGCATTCGCCCGCAAAGGCATCGAAGTATCCGTTGCAACTACTCGCGACCCCGAAAGCTTTGCATCCGCTGCGGCCGCGATCGGACCCACGATCATTCCCAAAAAATTGGCGGAAGCGGTCAAGGCGGACATCGTATTTTTGGCTGTCCTTTACAAGTCGCACCCGGATGTCGCGAAGGCGCTGCCCACTTGGACCGGCAAGACCATCATCGATGTGACCAATGCCTACGGCGTGCCCCCTGAGGAACTGGGAGGACAGCCTTCTTCCAAGGTCGTCGAACGGGCCTTCGCTGGCGCAAGACTTGTCAAGGGCTTCAACCATTTGGGCGCAGCTGTCCTTGACCAAGATCCGGCCGTGCATGGTGGCAGGAGAGTCGTGTTCCTGGCGAGCGACGATGACGGCGCCGCAGAGGAGATTGGTGCGCTTGCGAAACATCTCGGCTTCTCGCCAATCGAACTGGGCGGCCTTTCAGAAGGTGGGCTGCTCGTGCAGGCGCGCGGAAATAGCTGGGGTCGACTGATCTTTAAGGACTTGGTCAAGTTCGACTGATAAATTGTGATCGCAGACATCACACGATCCGATTCAAAGAAAATGGAGAGATTCGATGAGCATCGAAGAGAATGTCCAAACTGTGAAGGATTTTTTTGCTGCAATGGGCAGTGGCGATAAGCAAGGGCTGCTGGCGTTGTCTGCCGAAGATATTGAATGGATCGTTCCGGGTGAGGACTGGCCACTGGCCGGCACGCATCGCGGACACTCGGGATTGGAGGATTTCCTTCAGAAGGCTTCCGAATTGGAAATTTCTTCCCCCGCACCCCCGGAATACGTAACGCAAGGAGACCGGGTCATGGTTGTCGGCTTCGCCAAGGGGAAAGTCAAAGCCACAAATAAGACGTTTGAGGACAATTGGGTCTTCGCCATCACCGTTCGAAATGGCAAATTAACGAATATCAGAGAGTATGTCGACACGCAAGCACTGGCGCGGGCCTCCGAGACCGACGCGAGTTCCAGGCCCTAAACCATGCAGTACGAGCTCTATGCAGCGGGAGGGCTTCCAAGTGCCCCCGAGCGGATAACAACGCGGGTGCTTGGGTGCGCTGCGAAGCGAGGCGTTAGTTTGCCTCTTTGGCGAGTGCCTGGCGCTGTGCGATAGCGAAGCCGCTGACACAGATCACTGATGCAAGTCTCACGGTCTTTATGGCCGCGAAGTCGTTCCAATCGCCACCGCCGGCTCCATCTTGAACGGCGAAACGTCTGGCTCATTGCTTGCTTTCAGGAAACATGCATCCGCCATTGCGGACCAGCGCCTTCACCTCTTCGCTCACCAGCATGGGGTTTCGACTTAATCGAGCAACGAGCTCCTTGCTGCGCCGCACGTACGACTTCAAATCATAATTCGCACTCCAAAGGACTATGTTAAGCACGATGGGAATGAGGTCCAAGCCCTTTTCGGTCAGCGTGTAGAAGTCACGGCGCCTGTCGTCGGGGCTGGGCGCCTTCGAAAGAATTCCCTGCTCCTCAAGAAAGGCGAGGCGGGAAGCAAGGACATTGGTTGCGATTCCCTCTTCGGATTTCAGGAACTCGCCATACGTCTTCTTGCCAACAAAAACGATGTCGCGAATGATCAGGAGCGACCACCGGTCGCCGAAGATCTCCACGCCGTAGTTCACTGCGCAATGGGACCGCACGTCTTCTTTAGATGTCGTCTTCATGGCTATATATTAGCATCACTTGTATATCGCAAGTAAATTCCGTTTTAACTTGTTTTTTACAAGTAATGTGTCTAGCATGAATGTTGAGAGTACGAGCAGCACCCAACAAACCAAAAGGCTGCACATGAGCACAATCAGCATCATCGGCACAGGCGGCATGGCCTCAGCGATCGGCGGTCTTGCCGCCAAGGCCGGACACATCGTCGAGGTAATGAGTCGCGACGCCGCTAAGGCGCGGGCGCTGGCCGAGCGGCTCGGATCTGGCGCAACGACAGGAACGTTCGCCGCAGCTCCGGCTGGGGACATGGTCATCCTGGCAGTTCCGTACTCCGCCGTTCTTGACGTGGTGAAGCAGTACGGCGAAAAGCTGGCAGGCAAGGTTCTTGTCGACATCACCAATCCCGTCGGCTCCGACCACACGAGCTTCGTAACGCCGGGCGACAGTTTCGGCGCGCTGGAGATCGCCAAGGCAGCCCCTGCCGATGCGCAAGTCGTCAAGGCGTTCAACACTCAGTTCTCGCACGTGCTGGCTGCCGGTCCCGCCAAGGACCATCCGTTGGACGTGTTCATCGCGGGGGACGACGCACAGGCAAAGGCACGCGTCTCGGCGTTCGTCGAGAGCCTCAGACTGCGCCCAATGGATACCGGGCCGCTGCCCATGGCGAGGACGTTGGAGCACGCCTGCCTGCTGTCGCTGGGCCTCCTCACCCACTCGGTCAAACACACCAGCTTCTCAATCGGCGTCAGCCTTCTTGGGTGAGCACACGAGTACCACGACATCTCCCATCACATCGCTTGCAAGGAGCAATAACATGCACGTTTTAGTCACTGGCGGGACCGGCCATATCGGTTCGTACATCATCCCCGATCTCATTGCTGCTGGCCACGAGGTAACCGGCTTAGCCAGGTCGGACAAGTCCGCGGCGGCGGTGTCCGCACTCGGCGCGAAGGTGCGTCGCGGGGATATTTCCGACCTCGATGTGCTCAAGGCGGCGGCGTCAGAGTCTGACGGCGTCATCCACGTCGCGCACAGGCAAGACCTGCTGCCCTCCGGCGGGCTTGACGCCGTGACCGCTGCGGAGCTCCAGATCATGCTTGCGTACGGCGAGGCACTGGCCGGTACCGGAAAGCCGCTGGTCGTGTCGGCGAGCATTGGCTCGCCCGGGTGGGATAACCTGGGCCGGCCAGCCACTGAGGAGGACCCGGCCCTTCCCGGCGGCGATGCGTACAAGGGTACCTTGCGCGTTCGCAACATCGTGGAGCTTACCGCAGTCGGCCTCGCGCAGCGGGGCGTGCGGTCTTCGGTCGTGCGGATTCCTCCCATCGCGCACAGCACGACCGATGCCGGCTTCCTTCCGCTGCTGATCGGGCTCGCGAAGGAGAAGGGCGCCATCGGCTACCCCGGAGACGGCGCGAACCTGTGGCCGGCCGTGCACAGCCGCGACCTCGCCTCCTTGTTCCGCCTAGCGCTGGAGAAGGGTCCGGCTGGCAAAACTTGGCACGGAATTGAGGGCGAGGGCATCCGGTTCCGCGAGATCGCCGAGGCCATTGGCAAGCGTCTAGGCGTTCCGGCCGTGAGCATTCCCATGGACGTACTGATGCTGCCGGGATACTTTGGATTCCTCGCGAATTTGGTCACGCTCGACCTCCCGGCGTCGAACCTCATCACCCGCCAGACCCTCGGCTGGAAGCCTGCTCAGCCCGGCCTGCTCAAGGACCTCGACAACGGCCATTACTTCCCTGCCCGCTGAGTTGAGGCGCGAGCCCGGCCGAACGGGCTCGGCCGACAGCAATGTCGCGATGCCGTGCTGCATTCGGGCAAAGGCTTGGTCGACTCGGGGACGGTATGAGGGATGCCGCACGAAGCTCGGCACACACGAAATATCAATCAGGGGTTGCCCCGTTTAGAGATTACGGGCAATACCCAACTCACGAGGTAACTACACATGAGCACTATCAGCATCATCGGCACAGGCGGCATGGCTACGGCGATTGGCGGACGTGTCGCAAAGGCTGGACACACTGTCGAGGTGGTCAGCCGCGACGCCGCCAAGGCGCGGGCGCTGGCCGACAAGCTCGCAGCTGGAGCGACCACAGGGACCTACGGCGCCGCGCCGGCGGGCGAGATCGTCATCCTCGCCGTGCCGTACGGGAGTGCTGCGGCGGTGGTAACCGAGTTCGGGGCCACGCTGGACGGCAAGGTGATCATCGACATCACCAACCCCATTTCCTCCGACCTCACGGGCCTCGTCACACCCCACGGCAGTTCTGGTGCGCAGGAGATCGCCAAGGCCGCCCCCGCCAGCGCGCATGTCGTGAAGGCGTTCAACACTCTTTTCGGCCCTGTTCTCGCTCGGAGTGGACGCCTCGACGCGTTCATCGCCGCTGACGATCCAGACGCCAAGGCGCGCGTCTCAGCCTTCCTCGAGAGTCTCGGGCTGCGTCCGTTCGATGTCGGCGGCCTGCCCATGGCCTCGACGCTCGAGTGGCTCGGCCTGATGCTTATCGGCCTAGCCAAAAACGGCGCCGGCACCTTCGACGTCGCCTTGAACGTCGATCTCGGATGAATTACCGACGCCACGTTGCACCAGCAGGTTCACAACGCCACTGGGAACAACGCGTTTCTCACGTCGTCGTCATCAACCCACTCCAGTGGAGTTGTGTGTCGGCGGCGGCTTTTTGGCCATATGAAATGGCGCCGAAGAGCGTAGGACCTATAGGCTGAGGCTCGGCCTGAAAATCCTGCGGCAAGTCAAGGGAGCAGAAGCCGTCCGACTTCAGGAACGCAATCGTTCCCTTCCTTGCTGCAGTCGCGGACTTGTTTCGATCGTATGGGACCAGGTCGGACGCAATCCGATGTAACAGAAATGGAGAGATTTCGATGAGCACGCATGAAAATGTCCAGATTGTGAAGGATTTTTTTGCAGCAATGGGCCGCGGCGATAAGCAAGGTCTGCTGGCGATTTCTGCCGAAGACATTGAGTGGATCATTCCGGGCGAGTGGGCGCTGGCCGGAACGCACCGCGGACACGCGGGATTGGCGGATTTTCTTCAAAAGGCTTCTGAGATGGTGGAAACTTCATTCCCAAATCCTCCCGAATTCGTAGCGCAGGGCGATCGGGTTCTAGTCGTCGGCTTTGCCACGGGCAGAGTCAAAGCCACGAATAAGACCTTCGAGGACGATTGGGTGTTCGCCATTACCGTTCGAAATGGCAAAGTGACGAACATCCGGGAGTACATCGACACGCTTGCACTGGCGCAGGCCTCCGAACTTTAAGGCTGGCGGTTTCAAGGCTTAAGTGCAACAGTGAAATTAATGTTTAGAGTTTTGAGGCTAAGCCTCGAAACACGTGTTGCGGCGAGGACCTCGAGTAGCAAATGAAACGCGTGCATGGCGCGACGCCTGCTGTTCAGGCTGTCTGCATGGCATCGAGTTTGTCCTGAATGTAGGCCGAAAGGTCCGCGCCATTAAGGCAGATACTGGCGCAGCGGCCCATTTGTATTTTCGCAAATGCCGCTTTGCCATGGGCTCTGGTGGGTCGAAATGCACATTCACAATGGGTGGAAACGGGAGCTTGGTTGGTGGCTTCATTTCTCAAATTGGGGACAGCAGAACCGCTCCCGCTCCAGCTTCCGTTCCGCTCTTGACCAATGTGTTAGCGACGTCGCATATCAGCTATGTGACCGGTTACCCTTCCGTGTGGCGTGTCCGCAGATTCTTGAAGCGAGCGGCGCGTGGCTCGACGGTGCGCCGATTCGCGAATTACCAGTACAGAACGTCAGGTACTGGGCGAAGGAAATCGAGAGGAATTTTATTTTGAAACGCTACCCTCACAGCAAATTCTGTTATATCGTCAAGTCGTGGTTGGCAGTAACAAGGCCGACCTCGTGTCACTAGCAACTCCTGCACGTGTAGTCCATCGGCAACGAAGCCGACGCTGTAGTGCTGACGAGTTGCATCGACACTAAAAATTTATCCTACGCACTTTCGTGCAGTGGCAACAAGGCCCCGACACTCTTCATTGAGCCGGGGCTTTTGTGTTTCATGGCCCGGTTCGGGTTCGCGGCTGAATAACGGAACGTAGATATTCTCGGAGCTATCAATGATGAATCAAGCTGTGACCAACCCTGTTTCGTTGCCCGCGCCCATACCCGTTCGCGAGCTCCTGCCGTGGGCGGTGTTCGTCGGACTATTGCTCTTGCTGGCAATCTATTTCGTCGGGGCGGAGCAAGGCGCGACGGCGATCTTCAACGGCATGTATGTACACGAGTTCGTCCACGACGGACGGCACTTGCTCGGATTTCCTTGCCACTGACGAGAGGTGTCCCATGGTCGGAAAATGGTTGTTGCGCGGAATGCTTTCGGGCGTCGTGGCGGGCTTGGTGACGTTCGCATTCGCCCGGGTCGCCGGCGAACCCCAGGTCGATCAGGCGATCTCGTTCGAGCAGAAAATCGACGCTGCAAGAGGCGAGCCGGCCGAACCCGAACTGGTCAGCCGTCCCACGCAAGCGGGGTTAGGGCTCCTGACCGGCGTCGTGGTATACGGCGCCGCTGTGGGCGGCCTGTTTTCAATGGTCATGGCCTACGCATACGGACGGGTCGGACGTATGGACGCGCGGGGCCTGTCGGCATTGCTGGCGCTCATTGCGTTCGTGGTCGTCGTGGTCGTTCCGGGTCTCAAGTATCCGGCGAATCCACCGTCGGTGGGGAATCCCGAGACAATCGGCATGCGCACCAGCCTTTACTTCACCATGCTCGCTGTGTCCATTGTGGCGGCGGTCTTTGCGTCGAGGATCAGGCTGGCAACGATTTCAAGACTGGGAAACTGGAACGCGACGATCACCGGATGCGTGGCGTACGTGGTCGTAGTTTCGATTGTTGAGCTTTCCTTACCAGTCGTTAATGAAGTCCCGTCTGCGTTTCCTGCCGTGGTGCTGTGGAAGTTCCGGATCGCGGCCCTTGGCTTGCAGGTCGTGATGTGGACCACCATCGGCTTGTTGTTCGGCGCGCTTGCCGCGCGCACCGCCAAGGAGCAAGGGCGCGTTCGGGGACTGAGTTCTCCCGTGCACTTGTAACAAAATTTATTGGTCGTTGTAACGGGCAATATTTTTGCAGTACCTTGAGTCTATAAATTGCGCTTGGTTCAAGCAGTTTTGTGCAGTTTTTTCCGGCAACGGCGCCGGTCGGCATGGAAAACTTCAACGGCTTCTTTACAAAAAGACGTCGTAATCTGCTCCCCTTTGTAGTACGGATCGAGCGTGGTACAGCATGGCAACGATGCCCGGCACTCGCAAGAGTAGTTGGGCTTTTTTTGGTCCCCGCGTTGTGTGCTCGGATTGCGCTGCCTAGTCAATCAATGTCTCGAAACAGGAGAATCACATGCAAAACGATGATGAAAAGACTGTTCCGCCATCACCCCCCACCTTGCGTATCAAGGCAATCCAGTCGCTGCTGATCGAGAAGGGAATACTCGACCCCGCTGCGGTCGACGAGATCATCGATGTGTTCGAACACCGGCTCGGACCCAAGAATGGTGCTGCGGTCATTGCTAAAGCCTGGACGGATCCCGAATTCAAGGCGTATCTGCTCGAAGATGCGACGGCCGCGATCCATGGCTTGGGTTACACCGGCATGGAAGGCGCCCATCTTCATGTTGCGGAGAACACGCCGGAGGTTCACAACCTGGTCGTGTGCACGCTCTGTTCGTGCTATCCGTGGCCTGTGCTCGGCTTACCGCCCACGTATTTCAAGGCGCCGCAATATCGATCTCGCGCTGTGATCGACCCGGTTTCCGTGCTCGGTGAATTCGGCGTAGAGATTGCCGACAACGTCGAGATTCGAGTGTGGGACAGCAACGCAGAGATTCGATATATCGTCATGCCGGAGCGGCCCAAGGGCTCGGAAGGCATGAGCGAAGCGGAGCTCGCTTCGTTGGTGACCCGAGATTCCATGATCGGCACCGCTTTGCTGGCCCCTGTCACGCACACTTTTTCCGGAGCAGGCAAATGAACGGAATTCACGATGTCGGCGGCATGCATGGACTGGGTTCGATCAAACTCGATCCCAATGAACCGGTGTTCAAGTCTGACTGGGAACGCCAGGTCTTCTCCACGATAGGACTCTACTTCGCTGGGGGACTTTGCCCCATCGACGAATTTCGACACGCGGTCGAGATCATGGACCCGGCAGAGTACCTGAGCACCTCGTACTACGTGCATTGGTACCATGCGATGGAAACACTCGCGATCAACAATGGCCTGCTCACCGAGGCTGAAATCGACGCGAAGGTCGAGCAACTCAGGCAAGGAGCGTGATCATGCATCTCGTCAAGAAAGATGAAGTGCTCACACGAGTCAAATCGAATCCGGACTATGTGCGTCCGACTGACCGGCCCGAGCGCTTCAGGGCGGGCGACAAGATCATGGTAGCTAACCTCAGCCCGAGCGGTCATACCCGGTTGCCACGTTACGCGCGCGGGCGCATCGGCACGATCCAGAAGTGCTATGGATCATTCGTTTATCCGGACACGGTCGCGCATGGAAAAGGCGAGTTGCCACAGCATCTCTATAGCGTCAGGTTCGATGCAACCGAACTCTGGGGCGTCGGCGCTTCCCCGCGACACAGCGTGTACCTGGACCTGTGGGACGATTATATTGCGGGCGCTCTCTAAAGGAATCAATCATGAATGCGAGCATGAACAAGGAGCAACGGGCAGGGTTGCTTCAGGAGCCGGAACTAGGCTTCGGCGAACCCTGGGAAGCGGAGGCGTTTGCCACCGCGCTGCAGCTTTCGCGAGGGGGCGTGTTCAGCTGGACCGAGTGGGTGGACGCGTTTTCGTCGACGATTGCATCGCAGCCGCTGCGCGATGGCGAGTCAGTCGGCGACGCTTACTACCGGCAATGGATGACCACGCTCGAATCGATGCTCGGGACGCGGCTGTGCGTATCGGAGCACATTGTCAGCGAGCGTCAGGCGCTTTGGCACAGTGCCTATCTCAACACGAGGCATGGCGATCCGGTGGCACTGCCGAATGCATCGAGAGCCGCGGAATCCTCAGGCCACGAGCACGATCATGGCGGACATCACCACCACCATCACCACGCTGCGTCCGACGGATCTTCCGCCCGACGGATAGTGCCGAAGCCCGCAGCAGTGATAACGGCACGGGCAATCAAATAGCAATATCGGTTCTGGCGGGATTTGAAGGCCCAATGACGGGCTAGTTATTCGAATCGCGCTGTCTGGCACTGGACTCAACAGCTCATATGGCAACGACGCCTCGCGCTCCTTCAGGGAGCCGCGGGGCTTTTTTTAACCTAACGCTACCCCACCCATGAACACTTCGATCAATACGCTTGAACCACCGACGCCGGCTAAACCCCGGGCATCGCGGACGAAAGACGTGTTGACGGGAGGCGCGACGCTCGCGGCACTCGTCTACATCGTGATGTTCGCGCTTTACGGGGTCTGCGATCACAGCGCGTTCAGCCCGTATTCCATCACGAGCCTGACGAACAATGCCGCGCCGCTGATTCTGGCAGCAGCCGGGCAAACCGTCGTGGTGCTCACGCGAGGTTTTGACCTTTCACTGGTTGGGACGATTTCGGTGGCGAATGTGATCGTGGCGGCTTATCCGATCGCTGGAGCGCTGGGCGGTGTCGTAAGCTTCGCTCTCTGCCTGGTGGTGGGTGCGCTCATCGGGCTGTTGAACGGCTATCTGGTGGCTTATCGAGGCATTCAGACCATCGCTGCGACGCTTGGAACGATGATCATCTTCCAGGGCATCGCATTGCTGATCCTTCCGGTGCCGGGCGGCAGCGTCGCGGATTTCGTTAGCACGACGCTCACGGGATCGCTCGCCGGGTTTCCAGTTACCGGCATGTTCGTGGCAGTGTTCGCGATCGCGTGGCTGATATTGCGGCGCACTGACGTGGGAATCGCTTTCTATGCTGTAGGCGCTGACGAAACGGCCGCGGGGCTTTCGGCCATATCTGTCAGGAAAACACGTTGCCTTGCATTTGTGATCGCGGGCGTGTTCTATGGCGCCGCGGGCTTCATGCTGAGCGCGCAGACATCTACCGGCGATCCAAACTCGGGGCTCCCTTTTCTGCTGCTGTCTTTCGCGGCAGTCGCGCTTGGCGGCACGAGTCTCGGTGGCGGGCAAGGCGGCCTGATTGGATCGATGGTCGGCGCGGCCGTCCTTTTGCTGATGCAAAAGATGCTGTTCGCAGTCGGAGTCTCGTCGTTCTATACGGGGCTATTTCAGGGCTTGCTACTCATCGCCGCCATTCTCTGTGAACGCGCCCTGCATCGCATTCGGCGTAACGGAGCCATCGCATGAACACCAAATCGAATACTTCACCGCTGGTGGAATTGCGGCGCGATACGCGGCGTGCTAGCAAGCTTGACCCCGACCTTGTCACTGCCGCATTGCTCCTGGTGTTGACCATGGCCATGCTCGCGGGCTCGAGGTTCATCAGTTCGAGTCTCGGGTCGTGGTCACAGGTGCAGACCGTCCTCACTCTCGGAACGTTTTTGCTGCTGGTATCGTTTGGACAGGGCGTCGTGGTCCTTTCCGGCGGGCTGGATCTCTCCGTAGCCGCGATGTTCATGTTCGGCGGCGTGATGACCACGGCGCTGGTTGAAACCGGCGACGCGGGTGCGTGGTATCTGATACCTGGTGTCGTGCTTGCCGCTGGCGTAGTGGGTTGCATCAGCGGAGTCGGCGTGGCGCGCCTGAAGATCCCGCCGTTCATCATGACGATGGGCATGGGGATTATCGTCGGCTCCCTCGCACTGGGTTACACGAGCGGCAGCACGCTGGGGGCATCGCCCCAGTTCCTCGAAGATCTGATGAAGGGGTCCGCGGCGGGTGTCCCTTACGTCGTGATTCTGTTCGTGTCGATCTGCGTGGTTGGCTTGCTGGCCCAGACCCGGACTGTGTTCGGGCGCAATCTGTACGCTGTGGGCGGAAGCCCTGGCGCGGCGCGTGTGTCGGGCGTACCCGTGACGCGTACGCTGGTCCTGGCCTACGCCGTGAGCGCCATGTGCGCGGCGACTGGCGGGATCCTGCTCACGGGATATTCCGGAGGCGCGACGCTCAGCATGGGCGAACCCTATTTGCTTCCTTCCATTGCAGCGGTGGTCGTTGGTGGCTCTTCCATCCTGGGAGGTCGAGGAACGTTTGCGGGCACCATGGTCGGCACACTGTTCCTGACCACGCTCGATTCCCTCATCTCGGCAACAGGACTCGAACAGGGTTGGCGCCTGATTGTCTCGGGTCTCGTAATTGTTATCGCTCTGCTGCTGCAGACGTCGTCCGGCGGACCGCTTGCCGAATTGCGTAAAAAAGCACTCGACCTGTTCCGATAAATCCCCGATCTAATTTTAAAACCACGCAATCTACATCGATTAGGATAACGTATGACAGTAAAATCATGGCTCAATGTGTTAGGCGCCGCGATGGCAGCGGTCACCTTGGCCGGAGCGGTATCGACGGCTTCCGCCCAAACTCCTCCCGCCGGGAAGAAGTACAAGATCTTCCTGAGCCTCAGCTACTCCGGAAACAACTGGATGAGCGAGACGTCGAACGAGATCAAGGCACTCGCGGCCACTCCGCCTTACGACAAGATGGTCGATTTGAAAGTGGTCATTTCGGGTACTGATCCACAAGCGCAGATCGCGGCATACGAAAGCATGATCGATGCGAAGGCCGACGGGATCATCAGTTTTCCGATTTCCCCGACGGCGTTGAACCGGACCGTGAAGCGAGGCTGTGAGAAGGGCGTGAAGTTCTTCATGTACGACTCGACTGTCACCGAACCATGCGCCTACAACGTCAGTTACATCTCCGCCGGCTTTGGGGAAAATACGGCGCAAGCGCTCGTCAACGAACTGGGTGGCAAAGGCACGATCTTCATGAATCGCGGCGTGCCTGGTACGTCAGTTGACAAGCGGCATGCAGACGGCGCCAAGCATATATTTGCGCAGTATCCGGGCATCAAGGTCGTTTCGGAGTACTACGGCATGTGGGACGACCGTGTAAGTCAAAAGGAGACTGCAAAGGCGCTGGCCGCTCATCCGGACGTAGATGGCGTGTGGTCCGAATTGGGAGAAGCGGGCGTCCTCAAGGCTTTTGCTGACGGAAAAGGGAAAATTCCGCCGATCACCGGGGAAAACATGAATGGCTTTCGCCTGGGCTTTTTGAATCAGGACGATGTCAAACGCGGCTTCAAAGGGGTGTCGTCCGGCTCGCCGCCTGCCACCGCCGGCTATGCGTTCAAGCTCATGATGGAAATCCTCACGGGAAAACGCAACCTCAAACCGACGAACGTCGAGTATCCACTTCCGTGGGCCGCGGCTGACCAGATGAAACTGTGCAATGGAAAGGTTATAGCCGACGGCTGCAATACGTTCGCGGCCGGCCTGGTTCCGGACGGCTTTTCGGCGGAGATATACAACAAGAACTACTTGCCCGAAATCACGCTCGATTCAGCGCTCAAGGGCCTGCCCACACCGGGCATGACGATCCAGCCGCTGCCGGCTGCCGTGCCCATCGCGGCGAACGAACCGGGAATCAATTGCGGCGACTGTAAGGCCGCGCCCGACCAGTACAAGCTGACCGTGGTCAAGGCAACCGTCAAACCGTGAAGTCGCTGTCGCAAGACCCAACCGAGGGACGGACATGAACACGTCAGAACAAATCACGGTCGAGATGCGCTCGGTCTCGAAGTCTTACGGCGCGACCGTCGCGCTCGAAGACGTTTCGCTGCGCATTCGTCCCGGAGAAATCCAGGCGCTGCTCGGCGAGAACGGCGCGGGAAAGTCGACGCTGGTGAAGGTACTGTCCGGCGTCGTAAAGCCGGACGCCGGCAGCATGTCGCTCGATGGCCAGCCCTTCGTGCCCACTCGATTGCTCGACGCGCGCAACGCAGGGGTATCGACGGCATTTCAGGAACTGAGTCTCGCGCCTAACTTGTCGGTGGCGCAAAACTTCTTCCTGCCGCGGTCCTTGAAAGGGCGCGGTGGATTGAGTTCGATTCAAAGCATGGCGTCGGCAACCACGCAGATCCTCGCGGATCACAACGTGCACGATATCGATGTAACGGCCAGCGTCGAGAGTTTGTCCCTTGCTTCGCGCCAGCGCCTCGAGATCGTCCGGGCGATGCATCGGCAACCGCGGCTCCTCATTCTCGATGAGCCGACGGGCGCACTCGCCAATGTCGACTGGCTCTTCGGTCTGGTGCGTCGAGCGACATCGCAAGGAACAGCGGTGCTGTACATCTCGCATCGGCTAGCAGAAATTCGCGAACTCGCGGCCACTGCTACCGTACTGCGCAGTGGCCGCAGCATATCGACGGTTGCACTCGCCGATGTAAAGGACGCCGAGATCTTTGAAATGATGGTCGGAAGACTCGCCAATGATCGTCTCGGTCCCCGCCAGCGCGCGGATGACGCGGTACGTGTCGACGCGCTGGTGCTGAACGACCTCGCAGGCAAGGGCTTCAATTCGGTATCGATGAAGCTGGCAGCCGGGGAAGTCGTCGGCGTGGCAGCGCTCGAAGGGCAGGGGCAACGCGAACTCTTCCGCACGCTGGCCGGACTGATAGCGCCATCGAGTGGACAAATCGTGCTGCAGGGCCGTTCAGTGCGCTTCAACAATCCCGCCCAAGCGCTCGCGACGCAACGCGGCATTGCGTTCGTCGCCGAGGACCGAAAGAGCGAAGGGATATTCCCGAATCTCTCCACTGCGGCGAACATCACCCTGCCGGTGCTGCGGCGACTCAGCCGATGGGGCACGATCTCGGCAAGGCGAGAAGCGGCGTCGATCCGCACCGTCGCACCGCAAGTCGAATTGGAGCCGCGCTATTTGCGTTTCAGGATAGGCAATCTGTCCGGCGGCAACCAGCAAAAAGCCCTGATCGCGCGGGCGCTGCTGACCGGCGCTAGGACCTTGCTGCTTTTCGATCCCACCCGCGGCGTGGACGTTGGCACCAAGGAGATCATCTACCAGGCGATAGAAGATTTCGCGTCGAACGGCGGATCGGTCCTCGTCTACTCGACTGAGCTTGCCGAACTGATGCGGCTCGCGCACCGCTGCGTCGTCATGTATGGAGGCGCGGTCGCCGCGGACGTGTTGCGCGAGGACATGGACGAGCACCACCTCGTCGCGCTGATGACCGGAAACGCCGCGTAAAGCGATTCGATTTCCCATTATTTGAATGCCTGCGCGCAGATCGTACGGGGCGAGGCACGCTTGAGAGAACGCAATCCATGATAGAAGATTTGAGAGTTGCAGCGGTTCAGTTCGAACCGTCCATGTTCGCCAAAGATGCCAACCTGGACGCGTTGGCGGCGCTTGTGGAGGACGCCGCGCAAGGCGGCGCGCGCCTGATCACGGTGCCGGAAATGGCGACCACGGGGTACTGCTGGGTCGATCGCGAAGAAGTCGCGCCTTTTGTCGAAATAATTCCCGGACCCACGACGGACCGGTTCGCCGCGATAGCTAAGCAACACGACTGCCATGTGGTGATCGGCATGCCCGAGAGAGACGCCGGCACAGACCTGTTCTACAACAGCGCCGTGCTGATCGGGCCGGATGGCGTGGTGGGTGTCCATCGAAAGACTCATCCTTATATATCGGAGCCGCGATGGGCTGCGTCGGGCGATCACGGCCACCAGGTATTCGCCACGCCTCTTGGCCAAATCGCGTTGTTGATCTGCATGGACATTCACTTCGTGGAGACTGCACGGCTCGTCGCGCTGGACGGGGCGGAGATCATCTGCCATATCAGCAACTGGCTGGCCGAACGCACCCCGGCGCCTTACTGGATCAGCCGCGCGGCCGAGAATGGCTGTTTTCTGATCGAGAGCAACCGATGGGGACTCGAGCGCGGCGTGCAATTCAGCGGAGGGAGTTGCGTTATCGACCAGAACGGCAAGGTACTGGCATCGAGGGACGATGGCGACGGAATCGTGTTCGCCGAACTTGCTTCGTCTCCCATGACAGCGGACAGTCCGCGCGCGGCCTTCGCGCGACGCAGGCCCGATAAATATCTTCAGTTGATGACGAACCCGTTCACCTGGAATCCGCTCGAATTCTTCAAGTTGTACGGTATTTCGCCGCTATCTGCGGGACACAGCTCGAAAGTGATGGTGGCGCAGCTTCGGCGCGACGCAAGGACCTCAGTGAACCTCGACCGGATCGAGGCGGTGGTCACGAAGGCGATGGAGCATGACAGGCCTTCGCTTATTGTGTTCCCGGAATTATCGATGTCAGGATTCGAAGGCGGCGTACCTGTGACTGAGCCGGTGCCCGGCGCGGCCACGGATCGCCTGGTCAGGCTGGCGATGCGGTATGGCGTCTATCTGGTGGCGGGCATGGCTGAATCCGCCGGTGAAGCGCGCTTCAATTGCGCGGTTTTGGCGGGCCCAGAGGGCCTGATCGGGACGTACCGCAAAATTCATCTGCACGACGATGACCTGCCATGGGCGTCGATGGGAGACGCTTGGCGCACGTTCGACACCGCTGTTGGACGCATAGGAATATTGATCGGTTACGATGCATTATTTCCGGAGTCAGCGCGAGTGCTTGCACTGTCCGGTTGCGATGTCATCGCTTGTCCAAGCGCACTTGCAGGCAGGTTCACCGGAACACATCCAGGCTCGGCTATCCGCCAGAGCCATCCGATTCCTGTATCTGCTGATCCTTTTCACTGGCATCATTTTCGCGTGCGCGCGGGCGAGAACAACGTCTATCTCGCCTATGCAAACCGCTTCGATCCCGAAAGCGGGCGAATGGGGGAGTCGGGTGTGTTCGGCCCCGACACCTTCGCATTTCCGCGCCGCGAAGCGCTCGTTCATGACGACGAAGCCACCGCGACGCTTCTTGTCGATACCGGTAACCTCGACACAACTTATCCAACCAACGTAGTGCGCAACAAGGACTTGCTAAAGATGCGCCTGCCCCACCACTACGTGCCGTTGATCAAGCAATGATCCGGCGAGTCGTCCGGGTCGTATCGACCGGACACCGGCCATGAAGCGGAGGAGACCGAAATGTTGCAGGCATCGACCGAAGTGAGGTCGCCAGATTCCAGAGCGGCGGGGCGCGCAATCATCCCAGTCGGAATTTTGTACTCGCTGACGGGCACATACGGGGCGATCGGGCGCGAAATGCTCAACGGCGTGTTGATGGCCATTGAGCAAGCCAACGCGCACGAAGAAAGCGAGTTTTTCCTGGATCCAGTGATTCGCGACCCGGGCGGATCGCTCGACCAGTATTACGCGTTTTGCAGCGAGTTGCTGCATGGCGTGGGCGTGAGGCATGTGATCGGCTGCTACACGTCGGCATCGAGGAAACGTGTGTTGCCGTTGATCGAAGGTGCGAACGCGCTGCTTTGGCACTCGCCGCGTTACGAAGGTTTCGAAAGCAGCGACAACGTCATCTATCTGGGCGCGGCTCCCAATCAACACGTTATACCGTTAATCCGGCATGTCGTGAATCACTACGAATCGAAGATGTATAACGTCGGCTCGAACTACGTCTGGTCGTGGGAAATCAACCGGATTGCAAGAGAAGCCATGCACGACGTAGGCGGGCGGGTTGCGGGCGAGCGGCTCGTGCCGATAGGCGAGCGGGCCATCGAATCGATCATCGAGGACATTGTGGAGAAGCGTCCCGCGATCGTGCTCAACACGCTTGTGGGTGAGTCTGCTTACTGTTTTTATGACGCTTGGCAACGCGCGGAGCGGGCGCATCCGTTCCTTAGATCCGATAACGTCGCAAGACTGAGCCTGACCCTCTGCGAGCCCGAAGTCAAGCTGGTCGGCGCGAAAGCGGTCGAAGGTTATCTGGTCTCGTCAGTCTACTTTCAGTCAATTGACAGCCCCGAAAACATTCGGTTTCTACACGACTATCACGAACGCTTCGGGACCGAGAGCTCACCTTCTGTGGACACCGAGGCGGCTTATCTGATCGGCGCTTTTCTCAGCCGGTCGATCAACGCATGCGGGACTGACGAGACTATGGCCGTTCGCAACGCGGTTTATGCACAGACGGTCGCGGCACCCCAAGGCGAAGTTCGCATCGACGCGGACAACAATCACAGTTTCCTCACGCCACGCATCGCGCGCTGTGGCGCTGATGGACAGTTCGATATCTTTTGGCAATCTACGGAGCCGGTCAAGCCTGACCCGTACTTGGCCTGGGTGGATTTATCTGACCTGGCACCCCCCGCCCGCATCGCATCCACGCTGTATGACGGCGGGGAGATGTAATGTGAAGAAAACGACCCTGTCGCTGCGAGGCAAGCGAATCTGCGCACTTTATTGCGAGAGCAAAGATCAGGTCAACCTGGAGCAGCAACTTCGGCGCCAGGGGGCGGAGGTCGACTTCTTCAATTTCTTCCCAGAACCGCTCACTCTGATCGCTTTCGATTTCATCGTTTTCGATGGCGATCATGCGTCGCTGCAAAACCACGGCAAGGAGTTGCCCTGGCCGGACGTACCCCGGATCGCGATACTCGGGACCGAGACGCCGTCTCGGCTCCAGTGGATCATCGAGCAAGACGTTGCGGGCTATATGCGCAAGCCGATCCGTTATGACGGCGTGCTTTCCGCATGCGTGCTTGCCGAAAATTCCCACGTAGCCCGCCGATATCTTCAAACCCGCGTGGGTCAGTTGGAGGAGCGAGTGAAAGCACGACGCTTCGTCATCTCGGCGCAGTTGCAGCTGATGAAGGAACGGCAAATCAATGAGCAGGATGCTTACGCCGCACTGCGTACGCTGGCCATGAAGCGGCACATCAGTCTCGAGGAAATAAGTATAGATCTGCTTTCGCACGTTGATAAAAATGGATGCAATTCTGGAGCATCCCACGACCATGACAACATTTCGTTATCCACCCAGGCTGGTTCGGGTACGACAGCGAAACCGGGAACGTAAATGCGGGAGCTTAGCAAACGGACTTTGTCGGTCAGTGTTGGTGAATCTCATAATTAGAATCGCGGCCCAATGCCACGACCGGCGGCGTCCAGAGCGGGTTTTCAGGCTGCGAATAGCGAATTTGGATTACACAACGCAATACCCATATAAATGCTTTGCATTGGTAGAGAATAGATTTGACATAACTTTATTTATCAACGTCGAATATTATTTCTAATAACGCTATACTTTTGGTAATTGAATGCCGAAAAAGCAAGGAACTCGGCACGTAATTTGGCTTGATGCTACTTTCATGGAATTTTGCACAGATCGAAGCACTATGATAGTTACGGCTATCTACCCCTTCATTCGCGGATATTCGGCCAGTCGACCACAATTGGAGTGTAGATCACCCCATCAGCGAGCCCTACAGCGTGACCAGAGCGAAGACATAGACGGACACCTGAAAAACGCGGGACAATACATTCATGGACCAGCGACCTCTTACTCTCTCGCTTGAAGACGACTCACCTGGCTACGACATCAGCCCGGCGAGGGTTCCGCTCGCGACCTTGGCGAGCTTTGCCAGCGACGTGAGGGACTTTTTGAAGGGAAGTGGTCGTGACGCGGATGCCGACGCAGCCGAGGTGGCGGTTGTCCACGGCTCGCTCGCGGTTCAGGCTCGGGATTTCTCATCGCCTAGCCTGGTCCACGATCTGAGATTATTAGAATCAGGTACCGACATCAGCGGAATCGATCCAAAGCGTCGCACCATCATCCAGAAATGGCAGGCTGCAGCCGATAGAAAAGCATCGATGCGCTTTAAGATCTCAACTCCGAGCGGGGCGGTCGTTGCCATTACGCATCAAACTCGGTTTAAGGCCGAGCAGGCGAGGACGATTGTCAACGTCGAGCGTTACATTCGCGGGGAGGTCGTGGACTTGGGCGGATCAACTCAGGCGAATGCCCATATCAAGCTACCCGACGGCAAAACACTCGTTGTTCAGACGGACCGAGCCCTGATCCGCGCCGAGACCGAGAATCATCTCTACAAAGAGGTTCACGTGCGCATCCGGGCCTCGATGGACCTGGCAACTGGAGAGCTGATCGATGCTCAGTTGGTTGAATTCGTGCATTACGAGCCGAAGTTCGACCAGCAACAGTTTGCGCGGTTGACCGCGAATGGGGAGCAGGCGTGGTCGGATGTCGACGATCCCGCCACATGGGTGCGGCACATTCGGGGGGAGACCGATTGAACTCGGTTTTGGTCGACACCAGTTTTCTGATCTGCCTGAGCGGCACCAGCCGTGCGCATCATGAGTTGGCCAAGGAATATTTCCAACGGTTTATCGGCGCCGGCGTCATGATGCATCTGTCCACGATCGTGATCAGTGAGTTTGAAGTGCGCCAACGCATCACAGATCTGGGATTGAACAACTTTATGATCTTGCCCTTCAACATCGATCATGCTGTGGTCACCGCGCGGATCTTCGATGCGATGTTTGCAGCACGCCAGGAGGGCGACGCTCGCGTGGCGATCAAGGATGACGCCAAGCTAATCGGCCAGTGCGTTGCAGCCGGGATATCCCATTTCATCACTGACGATGCTTCGTGCGCCGGACGGCTAAACTCGCTTCGTTCGAAGGGATCGACCGCAGGCCTTCCGCATCCGATAGACCTCCATGACGGTTTTTGGGAAGGCTGGTTTAATGAGGATAATCAGGGGCGTCTGCTTTAACGTTTTGGCTTATCTTATCTGCCTGACGTCTACAGCATTGACCAACATTGATAAGCGACGCTGCCAACAAGCAGTAGCGGGCAGGTGAGATGCTGCCGGCTCCCCCTGTAGGACTGGTGAACGAAAAGTCAGCGCAACGCTGACAACTGCAATTGGCATCCCACACACACCCGACTTTTGGAGGACGTAAGCCGTGGCAGGAGCGCTGCTCCGATGCCGCAATTACCGCCACGAAAAAACGCCCGTCTCAATGGAGGTAGAGCGTCATCAGCGATCAAGCGACCTCCGCCACGTGCCTATACAGAAACTCCGGTATCCGGCATACCTCCGCAGCGCCGGAGGTGAAAGCGGATGAGCCGGGGGTAAATGCCCGAGGGCGGAATTTTGAAGACATGGAGCAGGGGATATCGCGATCTAGGGCTTAGAAAGCAGGTCTTTTGCTTCATAGAAAAAACGAAAGGCAGTTACAAGTGCGCGGGTACAAAAGCGTCATTCCCTCGGTTACCATTGTCTCAAGTTGACAAGCCAATCCCTCTGTCTGCATTAGGGTAGTCGCTTCGCTGACTCACGGGAGCCAATAGCAAGTCGTCCGAAATGCTCTGAGCGTAATCAAGGTTTTCATGTCAGAACGAGAAGATGAAAAGGCGCGCTCCAGCGCGGATATTCGTGCGCGACAAGAAGGGGCGCACCGAAGTGAGACGGGCGACGCATACGAAACGTCGCTTGTAGGACGTACCGGTCCGTTAAACGAAGCAGCGCTTCTCGGACGCAAGACCCCTCCGTGGCCAGATTCAGCGGCAGCTAACAAAGGTCGAGACACGGCAAGCCCGGCAGAGGCGGTGCGGGCACTTGCTGGCCTTCTCCTTGGCTATGCGCTGCTTATTGCAGGAAACGGCTTGTTCCAAACGCTGATTCCCCTCCGCTTGATTCAGTCGGACTACTCGACACTCGTTGTCGGTCTGATTCAGTCGTGCTATTACGCGGGCTACATACTTGGTGCAGTGATCAATCGGCGACTGATTGATCGCATCGGTCAGCACCGAACGTTCGTGGCCTTTTCGGCAGCGGCGGCAATTCTCGCGCTCGCATTCGGCGCCGCACACTCGCCATGGACACTGGCACTCATTCGCTTGCTCACGGGCGTGGCGTTCATGGGGCTTTACACCTCGATCGAGAGTTGGTTGAACGGTACCGTCGACAATAACAAGCGCGGACAAGTATTCGGCCTTTATGCGGCGCTCGGTTACCTCGCGATAGGAAGCGGGCAGTTCTTGCTGAACATCGGCGTAGATTCAGCTACGCAGCAGTTTTCAATCGCCGCTGCTTTATTTGCTGCGGCAGTTATGCCGGTCACGCTCATGGAAGGCTGGCCGGTAAAGGTAAAAGACGCAAACCTCGATCGTGTTCCCGCGCGAGCGTGGCGCGAGAGTCTGCGCGACATGACAAGGGCAACGCCGCTTGCTGTGCCTGGGTGTATTTTGGCGGGCTTCATTTACAGCAGCTTTTATTCGATGATGCCGGTCTATCTCGAGCGATCGGGTTTCTCAACTCACGAACTTGCAACCTTCATGGGCGTGGCTCTCATCGGGGCGTTAGTGCCTCAGTTCCCAATGGGACGTCTGTCTGACCGAATAGACCGTCGGCGTCTTGTTTTCTGGACAGCGTCGGTCTCGGCTGCGTTAAGCATCGTGCTGATATGTCTAGATGTTCGGGTGGTTGTTTGGTGCGCGACGCTGACCTACGTTGCGGCGACTTTCACACAATATGGGCTCATCGTTTCCCATGTGCAGGATCGTACGGAATCACAAAATCGCGTCGCCGTGTCTGTAATGCTTTTGGTCTTGTTCTCGCTTGGAGGTATGACCGGTCCGACGCTGGCGTCGGCGACAATGATGCTTGTGGGTCCACGCGGACTTTTCATCTTCGACGCAGTTTCATGCATGCTTTTGGCTTTGAGCGCTAGGCATGCGCTCTTTCTCGCTGGACGGACCGCGGTTCCCCACGAAAGTTGATATGAGCCTGGCGCGAGCGCGAGCGCGATCAACATGCACCTAAGATCTAGAGCCCGGGCGAACGCTGTGTGAAGAATTGAGCGTGAATCGCCCTTCAGTTCGCGAGGTACTGCGTCACCTCAAGACGGGAGGGCTCGGCGAGATCGCGGCCGGTCATGGTCCGATTGTCGCTCGGCTCGTCGGACGCGGGTAGGGGCGATTTATGAGTTGTCCGGTCTACTTGTGGCCAACACGGTGTGCGCCTTAGCTGAAAGGGCTACGCCGAAAACGATCTGGAAGTTTCGGTGCAGTCGGCGAAAACTCGGGAAGGATGCGCCCTATTCGTTTGAGAGTTTGTCGTTTCGCCCACGAGCCGCGATTGGCCAGCCAACTCGCTTTCAAACCGACCGATGCCAATTGCGAGATTGCGTTTATCCTTCGCCCAGTCGCCGTTGTCGTCGGCGGTGATGGGTTAGATTTGATGTGCTGGTAAAAGGCAACACATACGATCATGACGAAGAGCAGATTTGCGCAATCCATCAAATCAACGAGCTTTCGACACGCGTTAGCACGGAGTCGAGCGCACTTGTCAACGCGCGCGCCCCGCCTTGCTCCCGAAATACCCTATACATCTGTTCATTGAGACCGCCTGGCGTAGTATGTCCAAATCTCAGCGATTCGAATGATGTGGATTGCGATGTCATCATCGTCTGGGACAAACCGAACGCGAGATCTTTGAGGTACGCCATGGCCTCCTCTCGCAGGAGGCCTCTTTCTACTAGCCAGTGTTGACATATTTCGAGCATCCCGAAATATGTTTCCATCAGCGCGCTTGCTACTGCCAAGCAATCGTAATGGGCGCTGTCATTGCACTCGATCACCGGACCGAGAGGGGCGAAAAGATTTGCGATTTGGTTGTTAGGCGGATAGATAGGGGTGACGCCTCGAAGATCGGCGACGAGTGGGAGCGGAATGGCTCGAGTGATCGTCACCGGGGTCTCGATCCAACGGTGGAGTGTTTCGTGCGTCAGCGTGCCCACAATGTTCACGATGTGATGATTGGCTCGAAACCTCAGTGCGGTGACAACTTCCTTGCTGATTTGTGGCCGGACCGCAAGGAAAACAGTATCGCAGCTGTCTACCACGTCCTGATTGTCTCGGCCGACGCGAACCAACGAAGAGGAACGGGCGAGACGTGAGGAAACCTCAGCGTTTCGGGGAGAAACAGTGATCTCCGAGATGTCGGAGCGTGTCTTCAAAAGTCCGGTAATAACAGCTTCCGAGATTGCGCCGGTGCCGACAAATCCTATCTTCATTATGGTGTCTCTCTAAACTGCCCTGGTTCCAAAAGGCTCCCAATTAGCAGTTGCCACAGGAGCGCCCAACAAGTTTTCGACTCATGGTAACGACCACGCCAGTTCAAACAGCAACTCCTCGATATTACGCAAGCTCGATTGGAAGTGGTAATAGCTCCTTACAGCGCAACTGATGACATCGGCCGGAAAACGGTGGCCGTAGGCGAGCGACTTAGCATTCTTTACCTTGCTATGTTAAGAGATCGGTCCACTAACTCGAGCATGCCGGGCATACGCCCAGCGATACAGAGTTGCCGTCCGCGTACACGGCCTGAATTCTGCCTGACGTGAACAGGATTTATTGCTAGCGAGCTACGGAGTTCCAAAGAAGCTAGGAGGTCAATCGTATGCTCGCTCTGCTGCCATGAGCGTTTGCGTAACAAGAGTCGCGATCGTCATCGGTCCAACTCCACCCGGTACAGGTGTCAGCGCCATGGTACGGGTTGTCAAACCAAACGGTTCGACGTCACCAATGCCGCCTGGATGGTAACCAGCGTCGATCACGACGGCACCGTCTTTGATCCAAGAAGATCGTACAAAATGCGGCTTGCCTACAGCGGCGACAACGATATCCGCACGCCGCACCTCCTGCTCAAGATTGCTGGTCCGGGAGTGGCACAGCGTAACCGTTGCATTCGCATTGGAAAGCATAAAAGCCATCGGCTTGCCCAAAATTGGACTGCGACCGATCACGACAGCGTGCTTGCCTTCGACATCGAGGTCGTAATGGTCGAGCAAGCGCATGATGCCCGCGGGCGTCGCTGATCCGAAAGCAGGCTCACCCAACGCCATGAGGCCGAATCCGAGGCTTGTAACACCATCTACATCCTTTTGTATCGCGATTCGATCGAAACATTGTCGTTCATCGATCTGAGTCGGTACGGGATGCTGGAGCAAGATCCCGTGCACGTCTTCGTCAGCGTTGAGGTTATCTATGCATGAGAGAAGCTCCTCGGTGGTCGTCTCTTTTGGCAGGACAATCGCTCGCGAGTCCATGCCGATTCTACGACAGGCATTGCCTTTCATTTTCACGTAAGTAGCTGATGCGGGGTCATCACCGACCAGGATTGTTGCGAGGATTGGTGTGCGACCGCCGTTTTTTTCCTTCAGCGTTTGCGTACGTTTCGCAAGTTCGTCGATTAGGCTTGCTGCTACTGCTTTTCCATCAAGGATGATGCTTTGCATCTCAACTCCAGGAAGAACAAAAGACGTTACTTAAAAACGACTGTTTTGTTGCCGTCGAGGAACACGCGGCTTTCGATGTGATATCTGACGGCCCGTGCGAGCGCGAGTTTTTCAGAGTCGCGCCCCGCAGCGACAAGCTGCTCGGGGCGGAACTTATGATCAACACGTTCCACCACCTGCTCGATAATTGGACCTTCGTCCAGGTCGCCTGTGACGTAGTGCGCTGTCGCTCCTATCAGCTTAACGCCACGTTCAAACGCCTGATGGTATGGCTTCGCGCCTTTAAAGCCCGGCAGAAAGGAGTGATGGATGTTGATTGCTCTGCCCGAAAGGTCCCGACACAGTTCATTCGAGAGCACCTGCATATAGCGAGCTAAGACCACCAGTTCGCTGTTGGTGTCGGCGACGATCTTCAACAGCTTTTCCTCTTGAGCGCGTTTGTTCTCTGGGTCGACTGGGAGAACGTGGAAGGGGATGTCGTGCCGCTCGACCAGAGGTCGCAAATGCTCATGGTTTGATACGACTGCCGTAACAATCATCGGCATCTCGCCCATGCGCTGGCGGTACAAAAGGTCCTCTAAGCAGTGATCAAACTTTGAGACCATGATCAAAACGCGAGCGCGTTCGTCCGTGGCTCTCATTTCCCACTGCATCCCGAACGCCGAGGCGGTTGCCTTGAATGCACTGCGCAGCTCGTCCAGCGTCGGCGCCGGGTCCGTGTCTGCTCGAAATACAACTCGCGAAAAGTATTTTCCGTGGTTTTCGTCGTCGAACTGCGCCATCTCGAGGATGTTGCAACCACGGTCTGCAAGGAAATTTCCAATGGCTGCAACGATGCCGCGCTTACCACGGCATGTGACTTTGAGAACGTACGAACGTGCAGTTTGCGGGGGCGCCGCATTATTCAATTGGGACATCGGGTTAGTCCTGAGAGGGAAACAAGATAAAGCGCGGGGGCTAGACGCCGCCGAGTTTTGCACAAAGGAAAAAATACAACGACTATTTTTTTGTTGCAAGAATAATTTTGCGATAATATATTTTATCCCACAAACCGGCAGGTGTGACCCCAGCGGTTTTTTGCGAGAGCCTCTCCATCCCAACATCGGGCTACATCGAGGTCAGGGTCTGACCGTGACGGGGCGTTCATTCCATCCAGCGAGCCGCCGGTTGGGTGATTCCAAAGAAACGCACCTCAAAAAGGTCTATTGAAATGACGAACAAGGTTCCTGCTCACGCAGACGTAGTGATTGTTGGCGGCGGCATCGTCGGATGCTCGATTGCCTACCACTTGACCAAGCTGGGCATCACCGACGTCACTCTTCTGGAGCGGAAGCAACTGACGTGTGGGACGACGTGGCATGCAGCAGGATTGATTGGACAACTGCGTAATAGTCGACAAATGACGGAGCTAGCGAAGTACACCTCTGAGCTTTTGTATGAGCTTGAGCGAGAAACGGGACAAGCCACCGGGTTCAAACAAAACGGTTCCATCGGCCTCGCGCTCAACGAAGGCCGCTTTGAAGAGCTAAAGCGCGGTGCCTCGATGGCGAAAAACTTTGGTCTCGAAGTCCAAGTGATTGGTCCATCAGATATCAAGGGGCTCTGGCCGATGCTTAATCTGGACGGTGTCGTTGGCGGAGTTTTTCTGCCCAAGGACGGACAAGCTAATCCAACCGACATCACGCAAGCATTTGCGAAGGGCGCACGGATGCGCGGCGCCAAGGTGCTCGAGAACCAGAAGGTGGAAAAGCTGCTCGTGGAGAACGGACGTGCTGTTGGCGTGCAAACGGCAGAGGGTGTCATCAAGGCAAACACCGTGGTGATCGCTGCGGGCATGTGGTCGCGAGAACTTGCCGCACAAGTCGGCGTGTCGTTGCCTTTGCACGCGGCAGAGCATTTCTACATCGTCACGGAGTCGGTCTCAGGGTTGCCCGGTAATCTGCCGGTGCTGCGTGTACCCGACGAGTGCGCTTACTACAAGGAAGACGCGGGCAAGATCCTTCTGGGCGCGTTCGAGCCGGTTGCGAAGCCGTGGGGCATGAAAGGCATCTCGGAAGATTTCTACTTCGACTCTCTTCCCGACGATTTTGACCACTTCGAACCGATCCTTATAGACGCCGCCAACCGTGTTCCGATCCTCGAGACCACAGGTATTAAGACGTTTTTCAACGGCCCGGAAAGTTTTACGCCCGACGATCGGTATCTCTTGGGAGAAACGGCGGAGGTGAAAGACTTGTTCGTGGCATGCGGCTTCAACTCGATCGGAATTCAGAGTTCGGGCGGTGCAGGCAAGGCGCTCGCTGAATGGATCCGCGACCGTCGTCCGCCGCTGGATCTGTCCGACGTCGATGTGCGAAGAATGCATCCGTTCCAAGGTACGAAGACCTATTTGCATGACCGCACTGTAGAAAGCCTTGGTCTCCTGTATGCGCCGCATTGGCCGTTCCGCCAGTTTGAAACGGCCCGCGGTGCGCGCCGGTCTCCGCTTCATGATCGGCTTGTTGCCGCCGGCGCAGTGATGGGTGAAGTGTCGGGGTGGGAGCGCGCGAATTGGTACGCGAAGCCTGGTCAGGAACCGGAGTACGAATACGCCTGGGGCCGTCAAAACTGGTTTGAGAACTCAGCCGAGGAATGCCGCGCAGTCCGGGACTCGGTCGGGCTGTTCGATCAGACCTCGTTCGCCAAATTTCTTGTGCAAGGACCCGACGCTGCTCGTGCACTCAATTGGGTCTCCGTTTCGGATGTTGACGTTCCTGTTGGGAAGATGGTGTACACGCAGTGGCTCAATGAGACAGGCGGTATCGAAGCAGATCTGACGATCACGCGAATCGGCCCAAGTTCCTATCTTGTTGTCACGGCCGGCGCAACACAGACGCGTGATTTCTCTTGGCTCGAACGCAATATCCCGAGTGATGCGAATTGCATCGCTACGGACATTTCCTCCAGCCTCGCCGTATTCGGCGTTATGGGACCGAACTCCCGAGCATTGCTCGAGAAGGTTTCGGGCACCGATCTCTCGAATGAAAGCTTCCCGTTCGCAACTTCGCGCGAGCTTGAGATCGGCTACGCGCGAGTTCGTGCAAGCCGCATCACCTTCGTCGGTGAACTTGGCTGGGAACTGTATGTGCCGGTCGAGTTTGCGCTGCATGTCTATGAACTTCTGACCAAAGAAGGAGAGCAGTTCGGATTGCGTCTTGCTGGTTACCACGCGATGAACAGTTGCCGGACGGAGAAGGGCTATCGGCATTGGGGCCACGACCTGACTATTGAGGACAACCCTCTCGAAGCCGGACTCGGATTTTGTGTAGCCTGGGAAAAAGCGGGTGGTTTCATTGGGCTGGAGGCATTGAAAGAGGCCAAAGCAGCTAGTCCGCTAACTCGCCGCATGGTGCAGTTCCAGCTCGAGGATCCCACCAAGCTGCTGTATCACGAGGAACCAATCTGGTGCGACGGCAAGATCGTCGGTTCGATTACTTCTGGTATGTACGGTCATCGTGTTGACGCATCGCTTGGCATGGGTTACGTCAACAATCCCGATGGCGTGACGTCCGACTGGCTTGCACAGAGCAAGTTCGAGATTGAAGTTGCTTGGGAAAAAGTGCCAGCGAAAGCAAGCCTAGCAGGCTTCTACGATTCGAAGAATGTACGCATCAAGAGCTGACCGATCGAATAACGCTTGTAACGCGATGTATATGGAGAAGGACTCACGATGAAAATTTTGGTTGCGGTAAAGCGGGTGGTCGATCCGAACGTGAACGTTCGGGTGAATTCTGACCATTCAGGTGTTGACATCGCGAATCTCAAGATGGCGATCAACCCTTTCGATGAAGTTGCTGTCGAACAAGCGGTTCGGCTGAAGGAATGCGGTCAGGCAACTGAGGTAGTCGTCGTTTCCATCGGATCCGACAAGGTCGTCGAAACGCTTCGCACGGCTCTCGCTATCGGAGCCGACAGAGCCGTTCATATTCTCACTGATGTCAGCGTTGAGCCGCTCGCCGTAGCAAAATTACTGCAAGCCGTCGTGCGCAAAGAAGAGCCAACGTTGGTGCTCCTCGGCAAGCAAGCCATCGATGACGACAGCAATCAGACGGGCCAAATGCTCGCCGGATTGCTGGAGTGGCCGCAGGCAACCTTCGTCTCAAGCCTCGTGATAGAGGGAGAGGAACTGCACATCACACGCGAAGTCGATGCCGGCACCCAGGAACTTGTGCTGCAGATGCCAGCAGTCGCTACTGTCGATCTGCGCCTGAACGATCCACGGCACGCTTCGCTTCCAAACATTATGAAGGCAAAGAAAAAGCTGCTTGATGCGATCTCCGCTGAGTCGCTCGGTGTCGACGTGACTCCACGACTTACTATCATCGAGGTGCGGCCGCCGATTCAGCGACAGGCCGGCAAAAAAGTGGCAACGGTTCAGGAATTGAAGGCGGCAATGCAAAACGCAATGGAGGCACGCTGAAATGGCAGCACTGGTTCTGGCAGATCACGAAAATGGTGTACTCGGCGCAGCTACGCGAAATGCGGTTACGGCTGCGCTTGAGATGGCCGGTGCTGTCGATGTTCTTATTTGCGGGGAGAATTGCCGCAAAGTTGCGGAAGAGGCAGCGCGTCTCGACGGCGTAACAAAGGTTCTGGTTGCTCAGGCAGGCTCGCTTGCGCATCAGATTCCAGAAAACGTAGCACCTCTCGTAGCGTCGCTCGCTGCCGATTACCGTCACGTCGTCGCGCCAGCTACGACGACTGGAAAAAACGTCATGCCACGAGTCGCAGCGATGCTCGACGTCGCTCAGGTATCTGAGATTTCAGCAGTTGTGTCTGGCGACACGTTCGAACGTCCCATCTATGCCGGAAACGCAATCGCGGTTGTTCGGTCGAGCGACCCGATCAAGGTCATTACCGTACGAACGTCTAAATTTGCTCCGGTCGTTGATGGTGGTGAAGTCGCGCCCATCTTCGATCTGCAATATTCGGGCAATTTCACTAGGACCAAGTTTGTTCGGAACAACGTGACGACCACTGATCGGCCGGAACTGACCACTGCGTCCGTGGTTATCTCCGGTGGTCGAGGGCTGGGTTCGAAAGAAGCATTTGCATCGCTCACGACGCTCGCGGATCAGGTGAACGCGGCCGTTGGTGCTTCGCGCGCAGCAGTTGATGCGGGCTATGCACCAAGCGATTGGCAGGTGGGGCAAACAGGCAAAGTAGTCGCCCCAGACCTTTACGTCGCGGTTGGGATCTCCGGTGCGATCCAACATCTCGCCGGGATGAAGGATTCGAAAACGATTGTTGCGATCAACAAAGATCCGGACGCCCCGATCTTCCAAGTTGCTGATGTCGGTTTCGTGGGAGATCTTTTCGAAGTGGTGCCTGAACTGACTTCGGGACTTGGTTCCAAGTAGTTACGCCTGTTGTTGGCACGCCCTCGGTTCGCTGGTTGATCGGACACCGGGGTCGCTGGCTAGTTGCCCTTCGACTATTAAAGGTAAGCCGATACGGAAAAAATTGGCGTGGCAACTTCTGCTTCTTTGCTGCTGGGACGTTTGTCATCGATCGTAATGGATTGCCATTACGATCGCCGGAAAATGCGGAAAGAATTTTCCAACATCGAAAAACACCTCTATTTTTTTTTGTGGTAAATTTTCGGAATGTTTTTTTCCTTAATCCGGGGCGGGGATGGAAATGGTTCAGCTCGCACGTGACAACGTCGACTTTAGCGCGACGGACGACATCGCGTTTGATAGAACGGCGCTCGGCGCCGAAATTCGTAAGTTGCGCAAGGCTCGATCGAAAACACTGGCCGAGATAGCGCTCGCGACGGGGCGATCGATTAGCTTCATCAGCCAACTGGAGCGGGGCAACGCGGAAATGTCAATCTCTGACTTGCGACGGGTCGCGCAGACACTGGGCGTACCGTTGGGATGGTTCTTTGTATCGGAAACGAAGCCGACTGCTGAGGTTGGGCGCGTTGTTCGAGCTGCAGGTAGGCGCCGCTTAGGCAGTGCCACCGATGGGCTAGTCGAGGAGTTGCTGTCGCCAAACATTGGCGGAGCCTTTGAGACGTTCCTCAGTACGTTCGCTGCAGGAGCGTCACTTCCTGAGGCTGCGCTACGCGATACCGAGGAAGAAGGGTACGTGGTGAAGGGGGAACTCAACATCTGGATCGGTGGTAACCACTTCGAAGTCTCGACAGGCGATAGCTTTCGAATCGCTCGCGAAGAATTTCGGTGGGCTAACCGCGGTCACGTCGATGCAATCGTCGTTTGGGTGATATCGCCGCCGACGTATTAAACCATTTGATTCCGTAACCATCACCTAGTTGCGCCGCCCTTTCATGCCAACCGTCGAATATCGATGGTTGTGTAGAGATCGATTTTATTTGGAGAAGGGATGAGCAAGATTGTTGTGATTGGCGCGACAGGAACGATCGGGCAGGCTGCAGCGGCGGCGTTGCGCGATCGTCACGAAGTGATCGAAGTTGGATCGACGCGTGGTTCGCTTAGAGTCGACTCCAATGACATTACAAGCGTACGCGGTCTGTTTGAGCAGATTGGGAAGGTGGATGGTGTCGTTGCTACAACCGGCAGAGTTCATTTTGGTGCCTTACAAGACACGTCCGCGGAGCAATTCGGGTTGGGTTTGCGTGACAAATTGATGGGGCAAGTGAATGTGGTCCTTGCAGGCTTGGTCTGGATGAATGATGGCGGCTCGTTCACCCTCACCAGTGGAATCAGTGCACACGAACCCGTTCGAGAGGGCACAAACGCATCATGCGTGAACCTTGCGCTCGAGGGATTCGTGATGGGTGCTTCGGTCGACTTGCCCCGCGGCATTCGCATCAATCTAGTCAGTCCCACTATTCTCGAGGAATCTGTTCCGGTGTTTGGGTCCTATTTCTGCGGGTTCGAACCGGTCAGCTCGAAAAGCGTTGGTCTCGCGTATTTGCGGAGTATTGAAGGACCAGAGACGGGCCGAGTGTACAAAGTCGGCTACTAACGTCCGTGCCGGTCGTGCGTGGCGTCCTCAGGTAATACGAGTCGCCGTCTGCCAATTTGCGAAGACGCACAGGACCATCTACTTTCGCCTCAGTTGCGAAGGCGCGTACCACGCTACAGGTTTTTCTTCAGGTCAACTCACATGTCTACGTAGTCGCCATTGATTAGATCAATCGGCGGCTTCGACACGCCTGTCGTCTCCACTTCCGACTGCCAAAACCTCTTTGCGTCGAACCGACAAAAATCAATCTTCGGTTATCTGCACATCCAAAAAATCCTGACAACATATTTACTTAGAAAAAAACATAGGGTTAATTTTTATTGCAGGTATTTTTTGACATTCATATAGTGACGCTACTGACTCGTACAAGGACTGATTTTCCGCTCATTGGATGACGTCAGACGAATGTGTGGATGAGATCTACGTCTTCACGACCGACAAAGTGGAGCAAGTGTGTAGTTGTACTAAGGTCTGCATGCTGCAGTACCGAGTGCTCTGCGGACGCGCTATACGGCCCTGGCTTTGAGGGATCGCTCAGTCTTAGGCGCACAGGCACGAGCTAGCAGACAAGACCAACAACGGTGAATTGGAGAAAGTCGATGAAAAAGAATTGTATTGCCGCGTCGGTTCTGTTGATGTTCGCGGTCCCTGCGCTGGCTCAGAGTTCTGTGACGTTGTACGGTTTGATCGATGAGGGTATCGATTACACGAACAACGCGAAGGGTCAAAAGGCCTACCAATTGGAGAGCGGATACCTAGCCGGTAGCAGATGGGGCATTAAGGGCACGGAGGATCTCGGCGGTGGGTACAAGGCCACCTTCCAGCTTGAAAACGGCTTCGACGTGAATACGGGCAGGCTTGGGCAGGGGGGGCTTGGCTTTGGACGCCAGGCTTATGTCGGGATTGTCAATGACAACTTCGGCAGCGTGACGCTCGGTCGCCAATATGACTCCCTGGTCGACTACTTTGCGCAGACCACGGCCACGGGCAACTGGGGCGGATATATCTTTGCGCACCCGTATGACAACGACAACGCAACAAACACGTTTCGCGTCAACAATACTGTGAAATACACCAGTCCAACGATCGCTGGGCTGAAGTTTGGGGGCACGTACAGCTTCAGTAACGACACCAACTTCGCGAACAACCGCCAGTACAGCATCGGCGCCCAATATACACTCGGCGGCCTTTTGGTGACTGCGGCCTACCTGCAAGCGAATAACCCATCTGCAACGGCAACTGGCGCAATCAATAATGGAGGTGATGAGAATTTCGTTGCTCAGCGGCTCCGTATCATTGCCGCTGGCGTGAACTACACGGTCGGTGCTGCAACCCTCGGATTGGCATACACCAATACCTATGTTGGTCAGCCGCTCAGCTCGGGCTACGTTGGCGCAATTACGCCAACTGTCGGTACGCTGACGTCACTGCGCTTCCAGAACTTCGAAGTGAACGGAAAGTACAACTTCACGCCGTCATTCTCGCTCGGCGCGATGTACACCTACACGCGCGCGAACTTTGACACAACGGCGTCGAAGTCACATCCGGTGTATCACCAAGGCGGTCTAATGCTTGATTACTTCCTGTCCAAGCGTACAGACGTTTATTTGCAGGCGGCGTACCAGCATGCAGGCGGCGACAAGAACGGCTCGGTGCTTGACTTCGCCTACGTGCCAGGTGCGGCGGATGTTTCATCGAGCAGCAATCAGGTGCTCGTGCGCGCCGCGATCATGCATAAGTTCTAACCCGTCGGCGAGCGGTCTTACCGGAGCCACTTGTTTGTGGCTCCTCTTATGCGCTGTGCAAGCTTCCACCGGTTCCGCGAATAGCTGTTTGGCTCCTTAACCAGCCTCGATGATTCGCTATGAACGCGTTCGCTGCGGCGGAAGGTGAGCAAAACGAGCCGGGTCGATCTGCAAGCATGCTGAAAGTTACCCAAATCTTTTGACTCATGCAAAAAAATACGTGAAATTTTTTATTGAAACAATTTTTTGGTAATTCTATAGTCGCTATACGTTGGCGTCGGGCAAGGAAGTCCGCACCGGCAAAAAACAGGTTGAGGTCACGCGGTGCCTCCCTAGCCTCAGTTTTCAGTGGCGCACCGACCGCCCAATAAAGCCAAAGGGCTTCAGGACGCTCGTCGGGGTAATCAAAAGCGTCATTCAGGAGATGAAAGTTGGTCGCGAAAGTCTTGCATACGCGCGTCGAGATTGCTCCGCCGCAAGCGGAGCCCACTGTATCGGGGTGGTATCTCGCGTCCGGCCCAGAACTGCCAGTCAATCAACTGCCTGGTGACGTTACATGCGACTGTCTGGTTATTGGAGCAGGCTGGATGGGGTTGCATGCTGCACGTCGTTACGCCGAGGTGCGCCCTAATTCGAAGGTCGTCCTGGTCGACGCTGGCCGTATCGGCAACAACGCATCTGGACGTTGCATGGGCTTTGCGATCGACCTCGCGCATAACCCACGCAAGCACGACTTCGTCGAAGACGAGAAGGGTAACCGCGACGAACTCTATGTGAACCGCGAAGGCAATGCTTATTTGCAGAAGGCGGTGGAAGAGCTGGGGGTCGACTGTGACTGGGATCCCCAAGGCAAATACCATGGCGCTGCGACCGACCATGGCGTTGTCGACCTTGTCGAGTTTTCCAAAGCGTTGGACAAGATGGGGCAGAAATACCGTTGGGTCGAACGCGACGAGATGCGTGAATTGACCGGCAGCGAGCATTACGTCAAGGCCTTGCACCACCCGGGCACTATCCTTCTTCAGCCGGCTAAATACCTCAAGAACGCGGCCCGAGCGCTTCCGAAGAACGTTTCGGTTTACGAGAACTTGGCGATTTCTGCAGCACAGTTCGGCGCTTCGCAACATGTCTTCGAGACGGCGAGTGGTGTTATCAAAGCCGCGAAGGTGATTATCTGCGCGTCTGGCTATCTGACGAACTTCGGCTTCTATCAGAACACGGCCATTCCGGTGTACACGTTCGCGAGCATGACGCGTCCGCTTACCGAGGCTGAGCTCAAGCGGATTGGCGGGCCGAAGGTTTTTGGTCTGATTCCCGCTGATAGTTTTGGTACAACGGTTCGCCGGACCACGGATAACCGGATCTTTCTGCGCAACGTCTATTCGTACGCAAATCACTTCAAGACGACGGTCGACGACGTCATGAAAGCGAGAATTCAGCAGCAAGTCGCATTCGATCGTCGTTGGCCGGACCTCTCGGCGATGGGGTTCGAGGCGAGTTGGGGAGGGTTACTCACGCTCGCGCAAAACGGCGGCATGGTCTGGGCCGAGCTTGCACAAAACGTATATGGCGCAGCCTTCTGCAACGGAACAGGTGTTTCTCGAGGTACTGCGTTTGGCAAGGCGATCGCGGAGCTCGCGGCAGGGCTGAACTCGAAATCGATCGACATCTTGAAGACCAAGACGCCTCCGTCGCGCGCGTACCCCAGGATCATCACCTCGTTAGGCGTTAACTATGTAACGGGGAAGCGTTTCAAGGAAGCAGGGATTGAAGTCTAAGCACGGAATTTTTTAGGAGAGTTCGAGAATGTCTAAGCTGGCTGGTATCAACCTGGCAATGCAGACCCCGTTTAACGAAGACGGTTCAATCGCCTTCAACATGTTTGAAGAGCTCGTCGATAAGTACATCGACGCAGGCGTTCATGGCCTGGTCTTCGGCGCGGGTACGGGGCAGCATCCCTATCTCACCGAGGCGGAGTGCAACCAGCTTTATGAGCTCGGCGCCAAGCGAGTCAACGGCCGGTGCAACGTAATTTGCCAAACGTCGGCACTGAATGTAGACGAAGTGATTCGTCGATCGCGCCACGCGGAATCAATCGGCGCGGACGCGATCATGGTTCTTCCGCCGTATTTAGAAGGGCCGACTGATGACGACGGCATGTTCGAGTTCTACAAGGAAATCGACGCATCGGTGAATGTTGACATTGTGGGCTATAACATCCCCCAAGCAACGGGTTTCTCTGTGTCTGTTTCGTTGCTGAAGAGGTTGGGTGAGCTCCCGCACTTCGCGTACATCAAGGACAGTGGTGGCGATATGACGACCCACCAGCAGTACATTCAGACTTCTGTCGACGTGCTCAATGGAGCCGACACGATCGCGCTCTATGCCTTCATGGCAGGGACGAAAGGGGCGATCTGGGGCGCAGCGAATTACATGCCTAAAGAGGCAGTAGCGCTTTACAACCACATTCAAGCAAAAAACTACGCCGAAGCATTTACGCTTTGGCAGAAGATGCTGCCCTCGCTACTGTTCGTCTGGACGAATCCCTACATCGCTTCGGTCTTACGTGCATCGCAACTGCGCGGATTCGGGACTGGTCGCGTACGAAGGCCTGTTCAAGGTTTGAGCAACGAAACTGACAAGGCGCTGCAGGAAGTCCTCGCTCCGCTGTTCGAGTAAGCAATAAGAATCACAAACACGCTTTCTATATGAGGAGTAAGCATCATGCGTAAGTTTTGGAGATTTGCATCGCTTGTCGTTGCACTGTGTTTCGCGTGCTCGGCTGGAGCCGCCGAAAAAACGGTCGTCAAGCTTGGTACCATGGGCTGGGAGGATCTCATGCCGATGTCGCTCATCACTAAACGAGTACTGGAGAAGGAAGGTTATCAAGTCCAGGTCACCAGCTTTTCAGAGTGGGGAATCGCGTACAGCGCTCTCGTCCGAGGGGATGTTGATATCCTGATTTCTCAAATCAACTATACGGCGTCGGACTACTGGACAAAAAATAAAGAACGGCTCGAAAAGATCTCAGTAGTTTCTCATGGCCTTCGCCAAGGCATTGTGGTCCCAGCCTACATGCCTATTGACTCGCTTGACCAACTCAACTCTATTAAAGATCAAGTAGGTGGAAAAATCGTTGGCATCGAACCGGGCTCGGGGTTGATGCGCGAGACGGCAGAGGCCATCAAGCAATACGGCCTCGAGTACACGCTTGTCGATGGGAGTACAGCAGCGATGGTCGCGCAATTGCAATCGTCGATTGAGCGTAAGCAACCGCTGGTCACTATGCTCTGGACCCCCTCGTGGATGGATCAGAAGTTCAAGGTCAAGTACCTGAACGACCCCAAGCACGTTTTTGCGCCTCCGCAGACCTACTACTTCATCGCGAAAAAAGGATTCTCGGTGGCTAACCCGCGAGTGAGAGAGATCTTGGCGAGCGAATACATCCCGATTGATGACATTACCAAGATCAATGGGGCGGTGAAAGACGGCAAGACGATGGAACAAGCAGCGGATGACTGGGTCAAGCAGAACTCCGTACTCGTGGATAAATGGACGACGCTGTCGAGCAAGTGACAGAAGGGGCTGGGCGACCGAGGTGATCGCCTCGTAAGCCTGGCCCTTCTCGTCTGCATCCTCTCACTGTCGGATGGAAGTATGAACATGATGAACGAGCTCCCCCACGTCAATCGGACCGCTGTTGTTGAATGTCGCGAGGTCTGGAAAGTATTTGGAAGTCCCAATGCCGCAGCTCTTGATGCTGCGAAAAGCGGGAAATACGACAAAGAAGCACTGTTGAAGAAATTCGGCTGTGTCGCGGCTGTCAGTAACGCATCTTTCTCCGTCGGCGAGGGAGAGACGTTCTGCATCATCGGTCTTTCAGGAAGCGGAAAATCAACGTTGATTCGCCACTTCAACCGATTGATCGAGCCAACGAGTGGTGAAGTCATCGTTCGCGGGAAAAATATCTGCAAGCTTGGTTACGCTGAGCTGAGAAAGCTACGCTCTAGCAGCATCGGCATGGTTTTTCAGCAGGTTGCGCTGTTGCCATACCGGACCGTGCTCCAGAACGTCATGCTTCCACTCGAAGTCCAAGGATTGTCGGCGGCAGATTGTCGCCAAAAAAGTCAAGCTGCACTCGACACTGTGGGGCTGGGCAGTTGGGAAGAGCGCTATCCGCGTGAGCTGTCGGGTGGCATGCAACAACGAGTTGGCATTGCCAGGGCACTCGCAGCAAACCCTGATCTTCTTCTCATGGACGAGCCCTTTAGTGCGCTCGACCCTCTGACTCGCAAGCAGTTGCAGATCGAATTCAAACAGCTATCTACGAAGCTGAATAAAACAACCATCTTTATCACGCACGACATCGAAGAGGCGATCCGCATTGGCGACCGCATCGCGATCATGCACGAAGGAAAAATCGTACAGATCGGCACGCCGGAAGAGATCGCGCTCAGTCCCGTTGACGACTATGTTGCCAGTTTTATGGAGGGGATTTCTCGACTCAAATTGGTGAAGGCGCATTCAGTGATGCAGCCGCTAAGCGCGGGTTCGGCTTCTGACGCGACAGGTCTGGCGAGTATTGACATCAATGCAGATCTCGAGCAAATGATCGACCTGTCGCTTGCCAATGGCACAGAATCGGTTGCAATCACCGAGCATGGCAGCGTCATTGGAACCGTGACACGAGAAGCGATCTTGAAGGCTGTCCGTGGTATCGACGTAAGAACCGAGCGCCTGAGCGCCCTTGCAACCAATTGACTAAGGGTGGATGCGATGACAACCATGACGAGAGTTTTCGATGGGGCGGTGGATAACAGCCTCGGTTGGCTGACAGACAATGCCTCGGGGATCTTCAATGGCGTGAGCTTCGTCCTCAACGGGACTTTCAAGGGAATTAATGCAGGATTGATGTTTGTGCCTTGGTGCTTGCTGGTTTTGATCGCAGCCGTTTGCGGGTGGCGGTTTATCAGTCGCACTTTCGCGGTCACTGCGGCGGTGGGCTTGTGGCTCTGTCAGGCGATGGGGCTGTGGTCTGAAACGATGAGCACGCTCACCTTAGTATTCAGTTCGACATTGCTCGCGCTGGTGATTGCAATCCCGGCCGGCATTCTCCTCGGACTGACTTCGCGTACGATTAAAGGAGTAGAGGTCGTTCTCGACTTCATCCAGACGATGCCGCCGTATATTTACCTGTTGCCCGGAATCGCGCTGCTTGGTTACGGGCCAGCAACCGCAATGTGGGCTACCTGGATTGTGACTATTCCCCCAGCGCTTCGGCTTACGGCACACGGCGTACGGATGACGCCGATACAGTACCGCGAGCTCGGAACAGCGGTCGGGATGAATCTGTTTGATCACCTTTTCAAGATCCGCGTGCCCTTTGCACTTACGTCGATCTTCGCGGGTATCAATCAGAGCCTGATGTTGAGCTTTGGCATGGTCGTCATCGCAGGGATTGCAGGCTCGGGTGGTTTGGGTCAGTCTATTTATGACGCGGTACGCACGCTTGAAATTGCGAAAGCCGTGAACGCCGGGATCGCGGTTGTTGTCGTGACCATCGTGCTCGACCGCTTTTCGCAACGTCTAGGGAAGAGATAAGGAGCGCATCTGATGGAAAACTTTCAAGTCTCACCAGGATCGGTTGTCGCTCCCATCCTTTCATACCTGAACGTCAACCATCACGACGGTTTTGTCGCGATTGCGACTTTCCTCAATGGCCTCATCTCGGCCATTGTGCAATTGCTTTCGCTGGGACCTGCGGCGGTCGTGATTGGTGCGCTCACATTGATCTCTCTGTTTGTTGCCGGCTGGCGCGGCGCGGTGTTGTGCGCAGCCGGTCTCGGCCTGTGCCTGGGGCTAAGCATGTGGGATGCAACGATTCAAACGATCGCTGTTATTGTTTTGGCCGTAACCTTCTCCGTTCTGGCCGGGATCCCGATCGGCGTATTGCTTTCCCGAAGCCAAAGGTTGCAGACGGCCATTCGTCCGGTCCTCGACGTAATGCAGACACTCCCACCTTGGGTCTATCTTGTGCCTGCAGTTATTTTGTTTGGCCTCGGTGTTGTCCCTGCGCTCCTGTCGACGATTGTGTACGGTATCCCACCGATGATCCGGCTCACCATTCTGGCGATGAGCCAGATTCCTGAAAGCCGTGTTGAACTTGGCAATGCAATAGGGGCGAGCAAGCGGGAGATTTTCTGGAAGATTGAGTTGCCGTCTGCGATGCCGACCCTGTTGGTTGGCATAAACCAGTGTGTGCTTTTCTCGCTAGGCATGGTTGTGCTGGCTGGACTCGTAGGCGCGGGTGGTCTTGGCGCTGAAGTTACGCGTGGCCTTTCGCGTATGGAGTTTGGCCTTGGAATGCGAGCCAGTGTCGCGATAGTGGCTTTGGCAATTGTGCTTGATCGCGTGTTCCGGGGTGCGATTCCTCGGAAATATCTGACGCACGCGTGAGAGCATGCTTGATAAGTAATCCTCTCTAACAGACCACGCCGCGTGGTCACTGCTGCTTGCAGAGTTACGATTCGCGGCGTGACGTCCACCTTCGAGAATTGGGAACGAAATGCGAACTGGTTTGTTCATTGATGGTAAGTGGGTATCCCCGACTCTTGGTCGCAAGCTTGAAGTTGTCAACCCAGCGAGCGGAAGAGCTTTCCATGAAATTTCTGCGGCTACCGCCGAAGACGTCGATCTGGCCGTCGCTGCCGCTCGCCGTGCTTTTCATGGCGAATGGCCAAAGATGACCGGCGCTCAACGTGCGCAGTACCTTCGCCAAATCGCGTCGGCGATTCGCACCCGTCTGGATGAGATCTCCGAGCTTGAAGTGTTGGACAACGGCAAGCCTCTTCCGGAAGCAAAATGGGACGTTGGCGACGCTGCGGGTTGCTTCGACTTTTATGCAGGGCTCGCAGAGGAACACGACGAGAATCGTTACGAAGCGCTCACGCTGCCAGACCAACGGTTCGTGTCGAAAGTGGTGCACGAACCGCTAGGTGTAGTGGGTGCAATCATCCCTTGGAACTATCCGCTTCTGATGGCAGCGTGGAAGGTCGCGCCCGCTCTCGCTGCAGGTTGCACGGTGGTGTTGAAGCCGGCAGAGGCGACTTCGCTAACTGCGCTTGAGCTGGCAGCGATCGCTGAGGAGATCGGACTTCCTGCAGGCGTGTTGAACGTAGTCACTGGCATCGGTCCTGATGCGGGGCAACCCTTAGTGGAACATGCTGATGTCGACAAAATCGCTTTTACCGGTTCTGGCGCAATTGGCTCCAAGTTGATGGCGGTAGCAGCAAAGTCGATCAAGCGCGTGAGTTTGGAACTAGGCGGGAAGTCGCCATTCTTGGTTTTTGAAGACTCGGATATCGACAAAGCCGTCGAATGGGTGATGTTCGGGATTTTTTGGAACCAAGGCCAGGTGTGCTCCGCCACGTCGCGTGTTCTAGTTCAAGAAGGCATCTACGACAAGTTTGTTGCTCGATTGGTCGAGGAAGCGAAGAAGATCACGATCGGCGACGGCCTCGCCGATGGCGTACTGCTTGGGCCACTCGTTTCGAACGTTCAGCTGGATCGGGTTTTGAGCGCCATCGAAAAAGCGCGCGCAGACGGTGCCACGGTCCTCACTGGAGGCGGGCGACCCGCTCATCTTTCCGAAGGTTTCTTTGTTGAGCCCACCGTGCTAGTCAATGTTCCCCTTGAAAGTCAGGCGTGGAAAGAAGAAATCTTCGGGCCGGTCGTTTGTGTCCGCTCTTTCTCTTCGGAAGAAGAGGCGATCTCGCTTGCCAACGATACCCGTTTCGGGCTTGCAGCAGCTGTTATGACTAAGGATGCCGTGCGGGCAGACCGGGTCGCTAGCGCGCTGCGCGCTGGTATTGTCTGGATCAATTGCTCTCAACCGACCTTCACGGAAGCGCCGTGGGGCGGGTACAAGCAATCGGGAATCGGTAGAGAACTTGGTAAATGGGGCTTCGAGAATTATCTCGAGATCAAGCAGGTGACGTCGTATGTGAGTGAAGACCCCTGGGGTTGGTATATCAAGTGAATGACAGTGATCCCATTAAGCATCTGAGCGGTTGGCCGGGACATGAGAAATGTCGGAGCCAATGTAGGTTTCGACGCGCTAGACGGAATGGTCTAGGCTTACGTAACAGCTAGAGCTTAGAACCATTTGGTACATTTGTTGAATCTACTTTACGGCTCAGACTTAAGCAATGCGCAAAGCGCATTACCAAAATACATATCACGTCGTAGTTAGCTAGGTCGGAGAACTTGTGAGCGCAAATAAAACGGAAAGGAAAGTAATCGAGATTGTCGATGTACATGTCGGCGGAGATGTCCATCGAATTGTCCTTGGCGGAGTTCGAGAGTTGCCCGGTGCGACTGTGTTCGAAAAGATGCAGTACCTGAAGACCAGCGCTGACGGTCTGCGGCAGTTGCTTCTTTTGGAGCCGCGTGGGGGTCATCCGTCGCTTTATGCCGATCTGGTAGTGGCGCCGACCGACCCCGACGCGGTCGCCGGCTTCATCATCATGGAGGTCATGGGTTATCCAATGATCTCTGGCACGAACACGATGAGCACGGCAATCGCGCTATTTGAATCTGGACGTGTTCCGATGGTGGATGGAGTTAATCAGATCTCGTTGGAAGCGCCTGGTGGGCTGATCAAAATCGTTGCCGACTGCGAGGGAGGACGCGTTAAACGTGTTCGCTATCAAGCCAGTTCGCCTTCATTCGTGTATTCAAGCGGAAACATTGTTGAAGTCCCAGGGTGGGGTTCCGTAGAATACGACCTGGTCTGGACCGGAGCCTTTTACCCGATTGTCAACGCGCGCGCGCTTGGTTTCGCATTAACGAAAAACGAAGAAAAGAGGCTCGTGTCGTTTTCACAAGCATTCCTATCGGTTGCTCGTGAGCAGGCCAGGCCGATTCACCCCGAATTCGGAGACGAAGGTCCCTTGTCGTTCGTTATGTTTGCAGGCGACCCGATTGATGAACCATATGTTGGAAAAGCTGTTCGCACCAGCTGCTATGTTCATCCGTCGGACTACGTTTGCCGTGCACCCGCAGGGGTTCCTTCAACCGCGATCGCGGCGCAACTGGTCGGCAAAGGAATTTTAGGCAATGGCGACTCACTTCGAACCATATCAGTTTTTGATAGTGAACTAGATGTTATGGTGAACGAGGTTGGAACCTACTATGAGACCTACGCCGGCATTCGCGCGACCGTTCAAGGGTCAGGCTATGTCATTGCGAAAACCCAGCTTGTTGTGGACTTCGAAGATCCTTTCACACCGCAGGACGGCCTCGCCGGGATTCTCAATACCGACCTCCTAGGACCGCCGTCCGAAGGAGGGACTTTATGAGTTCTGAAATCACATCTCGTGTGGGTTCGAAGAACGTAGCACCAGATCGTCGGGTGGTGATCGTCACAGGGGCGGCAGGCGGTATCGGGGCAGCAATTTGCCTCCGGATGGCTCAAAACGGTTGGCGTATTGTCCTTGCTGCTAGGACGGAGGAGGTAGCGTTAAACGTACGCGAGACCTGTCGCGCGATTGGCACAGACGCAGAGATATTCGCTGGGGACGTGACAGAGGCCCAATACATAAGCGCCTTGGTCGATTTCGCCTCGTCTCATTTCGGTAGGCTTGATGGATTCGTAAGCAACGCTGGGATGGCGGGGCACTTGGAGCCTGTAACAACCTATCCTGACGACGTCTTTGATCGAGTCGTGGCAGTCAACGTTCGGGCAACGTTTCTAGCCTTGAAGCATTCGCTGCCAGCGCTCCGAATCAGCGGGGCAGGCAGTTTCGTTGCGACCGCATCGACCTCTGCAATTCGCGGCAGGGCCAACCTCAGTGCTTATGTGGCAAGCAAACATGCGGTGTTAGGTCTGGTCAGAAGCGCCGCGCTTGAATGCATAGGCACTGGGGCTCGGGTCAATGCTGTCCTGCCTGGACCAGTTCAAACACCATTGATCGACTCGTTGAACGAGTTGGCATCGAAACGCGGAAGCCCCATCGTACGCGCAACTCAAACACCCTATGCAATGCCCGACGATGTTGCGGACACCGTGGACTTCTTGCTCTCTGAGAAATCATCGCACATGAACGGAGCGTCCGTCGTTCTCGATGCGGGAGGTACTGTAGCCTAACCGGGGGCGGGTCATAAGTTTACGAATCGAAGAATAAATCGAACGCGAAGGAATATTCTGAGATGCTCTTAGTTGCATCGAATGTGATAAAAGGCACGAGACATCTTTCCATCAATCGTTGTTTGCTTCCGGTCGGAAGCAAGTTTGATGGTTTGATGCAGTTTTTGGCAGATCGTGACATATTCAGCTGGACCTCAGCTGTAGTAGAGCCTCCGGATTTCACGACCGCCTTGAAGATTCGGAGCAGCCTGAAATTGAAATCGCTGAGTTGCCTCTAAGCTCCCAAGCCGAATCTTTACAAGGGCACCGCCGCGTCCTCCAAGATGCCAATTTTCGCGGCCAGTTCCGAGTTCGGCAATCTCCGACTGTCACGACTATTATGACAGCCACCGTTCGGAGAGGCTTTCGCACTTGTCGGTTGCTTGAGTCATCGCTGCCACCGTGGATGGGATGTCTCACTACGACGATTCTGTCGTATCGCGGGGATGCCCTCGATGATGAGTGGGGTGCGAAGCATGCGCACTCGCGGATTCACGGGCGCGTCGGCGCGAAGTCGAAACTTGGCCATTAGCGTCGCAGATCGCGACAACCGCTGCCTGGACTCCTGGTATGGCGACCAATGCTTCTGCCGCTTTGGTGGCACCATCAACCGTCAATTGGGGGCCTACCGAGATCAGGGCGTCTCTCATGATGTTGTAGTCGATGACGTCCTCTAACTCATCTCGACTTGAGTCGGAGGCCCGAAGGTCGACCAGTAAGTCGACGTTGATCGATACCCCGGCCGGTAGGCAGGGCGCGCGGTATCCACGAAGGAACAGCTTACGATAGGCATTTTCATCGCCCAATTCCTCACGGCTGCTCTTCCGATTCATCGCTTGATTGATGTATGTCACTGTCTGCTCGCCGTTTGTTGCTCTTCTTTGCATATAAATATTCACGCACCGTGCCGACCTGGGCATAAGACGGTCGCATGTCGCCGTGGCGCTAGTACCCATCGCTGAACGACCTCGGCCACAAAAGCCGCCAGGCAACGGTTACAAGAATAATATCTCAACTATTTCTTGCTATAAAAATATTGGGCGTGTAATTTTTTGCAGCGGGAACACGGTGCGAATTCCCCTTGCCCCCAATCTTTCGTACTCTATTTACACTTCAAACATGACGCTTCTTGAGCAATACGGTCCGCGCGAGTCGATGGAATACGACGTTGTCATCGTGGGTGGCGGCCCGGCAGGGATATCTGCTGCGATAAGGCTGAAACAACGGGCTGGTGAGGATGGTGTTGATCTGAGCGTTTGCGTCTTAGAGAAAGGCTCGGAAATTGGTGCACACATCCTTTCTGGCGCCGTGATGGACCCGCGAGCGTTGACAGAGCTGATTCCGAATTGGAAGGAGCGCGGCGCCCCGCTGGATGTGGCGGTAACGGAGGACCGCTTCCTCTTTCTTTCAGAGACGAACGCACGGAAGATCCCGAACTGGGCGCTGCCGGCTAACTTCAAGAATCACGGGAATTTCGTCATCAGTCTCGGGAACGTGACGCGCTGGCTTGCCTTACAAGCGGAAGCCTTGGGCGTCGAGATATTCCCCGGCTTTCCCGCCGCCGAGGTCCTCTACCGTGACGATGGCTCAGTAAGAGGCGTCGTCACCGGCAATATGGGTATCGGCAAAGATGGACAGCCTACCGAGAATTTCCAGCTAGGCATGGAGCTCCTCGCGAAGTACACGCTATTTTGTGAAGGCGCGCGCGGGCATCTCGGACGTCAGTTGCAGGAGCGCTTCCAGCTGCGTGGAGGCGTCGATCCACAGGTCTATGGGCTTGGAATCAAGGAGTTATGGGAGATCGATCCTGCCAAGCATCAGGAGGGGCTCGTTATCCACACCGCCGGATGGCCGCTGGAGTCAGAAACCTATGGCGGATCATTCCTCTATCACTTCGGCAATAATCAGGTGATGGTTGGCTTCGTCGTTGGTCTGGGCTATACGAACCCCTACCTTGCTCCCTTCGAAGAGTTCCAGCGCTATAAGACGCATTCTGCGATTCGTGCCTTCCTTGAAGGAGGAAAGCGGCTCTCCTACGGTGCGCGAGCAATTACCGCTGGCGGCCTGCTTTCACTACCAAATCTTGTTTTCCCAGGAGGCGCGCTCGTCGGCGACGATGCGGGATTCCTTAACGCTTCGCGAATCAAGGGTTCTCATGCAGCAATCAAGACTGGGATGCTTGCTGCTGACGCTGCTTTCGATGCGATTCAGGCCGGGCGCGAGGCTGACGTATTAACCGCATATCCCAACGCTTTCAAAGATTCATGGCTCTACGAGGAGCTGTATCGTGCGCGGAATTTCAAACAGTGGATGAGCAAAGGCTTGTACTTGGGCACTTTAATGGTTGGCATCGAGCAGAAGTTTCTCGGCGGGAAGGTACCGTGGACGTTGCATCATCAATATTCGGATCATGAAAAGCTAAAGCCCACTGCGGATTGCAAGCCCGTCCTCTATCCAAAACCTGACGGAAAGTTGAGCTTCGATAGACTGTCTTCGGTGTTTTTGTCGAACACGAACCACGAGGAGAACCAGCCTGCTCATCTGACGCTCAAGGACCCGAATGTGCCGGTGCAAATCAATTTGCTCAAATTCGACGGCCCGGAAGCACGCTTCTGCCCTGCGGGAGTATATGAGTTCTTCAAAGACCAAGGCGAGGCGAGGCTGCAAATCAACGCACAAAATTGCGTACATTGCAAATCATGCGACATTAAGGATCCGACTCAGAATATAGTCTGGGTCACCCCTCAGGGAGGAGGGGGGCCAAACTATTCGAATATGTAAGACTTGCGAAACGGTCGAGAGCGATTGACAAATGCCAAGTTTGTTTGTGTCATTTCAGGGCTTCAGCTTCTTTAGGAAAGTCCACAGCTCCGGGGAGTCAGCTGTTGCCCGCATTGAAGAAAACCATCGGGAGGTCTGACCGCCTGGTTGAAAATAAGATCCAGGCGCTAAAAAAATGCCATTGCTGAGGGCATCGTTTGTAATCGCCATGGTCTCGCCAGGTAATGCCGGGAATTTTAAGGTCAAGGAGTGGCCGGGCGAAAAGACTTGCGCAAATATTCTGATCGCCTAGCGGCCTTCTACTTTAGGACGACCTTGTCAACTGTAACGTCGCGCCAGCAGACGGGCGCGAAGTTGCAGCAGCCGAAGTCAAGTAAGGCCCTGACATCTCGCCTCTTTTTCGTCAGTTATCGTGAGTGCTTTGTGGAAGTTCGCGCATCGATTTCACTCGCCGCATTGATACTAATACCCCCGCGATTACCTTTGATAATTACTGAACCAAGATGAATTAAGCGACTTCGCGCAATGCGCTCCCAACGGTCGCGAAGATCTGATCGATCTGCTTCGCATCAATGATAAGCGGCGGCGAGAATGCGAGAATGTCACCGGTATAGCGAATAAGTACGCCCGCATGGAAACATTTTAAAAATACTTCATAACCGCGTGCACCGACCGCGCCAGGCCGCGACTCGAGCTCAACCCCAGCGACCAACCCAAGATTGCGGATGTCCTTAACGTGAGGTGATCCACGCAACTCATGAACTGCATCCTCAAATACGCCTGACAACTCGCGCGCACGCTCAAACAGTCCATCTTGCCTGTAGATGTCGAGTGTCGCGATCGCGGCAGCGGCTGCAGCAGGATGAGCTGAATAGGTGTAGCCATGTGCGAACTCGATTCCGTTCTCGGTGCCTGCGTTCACGACCGCGTCATGTACCGGACGAGATGCTGCCACTGCGCCCATCGGGATTGCTGCGTTGTTAATCGCTTTAGCCATCGTAATCAAGTCGGGTACGACGCCGAAGTATTCACTCGCCGTGGGCGTCCCCAGACGTCCGAAACCCGTGATGACTTCATCAAAAATGAGCAGAATGCCGTGCTTCGTACATATTTCCCGCAAGCGTTGCAAATAGCCTTGTGGGGGAACGAGCACACCCGCGGACCCGGAAAGTGGCTCAACGATTACTGCTGCAATCGTTGATGGATCGTGCAGCGTAACCGGGCGCTCGAGATCGTCGGCAAGGTGCGCCCCCCATGCAGGTTGACCACGCGTAAACGCAGCTTCGGCAATGTTGAGCGTGTGGGGAAGGTGGTCTACGTACGGCAGTAAGGCTCCGGAGAACGCCTTCCGGTTAGCGAGTATGCCCCCGACCGAGATGCCACCAAAACCAACGCCGTGATACCCACGCTCGCGGCCGATAAAACGCGTGCGTTGGCCTTCTCCACGTGCCCTATGATATGCCAACGCCATCTTCAAAGCCGTATCAACCGACTCCGATCCCGAATTGGTGAAGAATATCCGGTCAAGCCCACTCGGCATAAACTCTGCGATCTTAGCGGCGGCCTCAAACGCGATCGGATGGCCCATCTGAAATGTTGGCGCATAGTCCATTGTGCTCAGCTGCTTGGATACGGCATCCGCAATCTCCGCCTGCGTATTCCGGTGATCGTGACCACTCATTCCGGCTGAACGTGACCGCTGCGCACAAGATGGTGTTACGCGATTAGATCGTAATATCTGCGGTCACGATGGGTCGATAGTTTGCTCCTTTTTGCTGGTTGTTGGTCGTTTCGTTCGCAGCGAGTCGCCGGTCAGCGTAAAGCGATGATGGCGCTGCATGATCCGGTCGAGAATGGCGTCGGCAATGGTGGCGTCGCCGATCCAGGCATGCCAATGCTCAACTGGTAATTGACTCGTAATGATCGTGGCTTTGTTGGCAGCGCGATCGTCAATGACTTCCAGGAGATCGGATCGGGTCGTGCTGTCGATTGCGCCCATGCCCCAGTCGTCCAGGACCAGCACATCAGTTTTGGCCAACTGGAGTAGCCATTTGCCGAAGGCCCCGCTACCGTGCCGAATGCGTAGTTCTTCCTGCAGGCGGGGTACACGCTGATAGACGGCGGAGTACCCTCGACGACAAGCGTGTTGCGCCAATGCGCAAGCGAGCCAGGATTTTCCGGCGCCAGTCGGACCGGTGACCAAGACACTGTGGCCGGCACTAACCCAGTCTCCCAATGCCAGGCTCATTACCTCGCGCCGGTCGATCCCGCGGCCCGAGCGAGCGTCGATGTCCTCGATGGCCGCCTGCGCATATTTCAGATGCGCGTTCTTCAGCAGACGCAGCAACTTGCGGTCGTTGCGGCAATGTACTTCGCGGTCAACTAGCAACGCCACGCGTTCCTCGAAGCTCATCGCAGCCATGCCGGGCTGGGTCCGTTGTTCTTCCAGGCCCGTCGCCAAGCCGTCCAGTTTCAATGTATCCGTCAGCGGAACCCGTTAGGGCGGTTTTGCGCGGCTAAATGTCGACGATCTTTCGCAGAAGAGAGTACGAAACGCGCCAGTGGCCATCGGTGTCATTAACGGCGACCGACGCGGTCTTGGCATTGAGCCTCACGACGACTCCGACGCGCTCGCTTAGGTGCTTGTCAGTGAAGCTAACTGTGTCACCGATGAAGAATTCTTCACGCTGCGTTCTCGGCGGCGGTGTCGGTTCGACGTGAGGCTGAGCACTTGAAGTTTCTGGGATGATCGCTGCGTAGAGCACGCCCCAACGGCGTCGAGTTCGCTGTCTTGAACCACGGCCTGTGTCTGGCGAAGTTCAACTATGGTGCCGCGCGCCGGCGGTCCAAGCGGGTTGTCGCCGATGTAGTTGACGGCCATCCCCAGGTGCAGGCGTTGACGTATTTCGAGAATACGTCGGGGGTCATCAAGCATTTTTCCGATAGCAAGATAGAGGCGATAGAGCTCGGCGCTAGGCGCCTGCCGAAGCGAGTCGAGAATGTCCATGGTTTGGAGGTGTTTTAACGGGCGAGCGGCAAGAGCTCGTGCACGCGATTGACGGGATACGACGGCAGTTTCTCAAGCGTTCGTTCGAGCCACGCATAGGGTTCGATACCGTTAAGGCGAGCAGTTCCGATGAGGGAATACATCGTTGCCGCCGCCCGGGCGCCTCGTGGAGAACCCGCGAACAACCAGTTCGATCTTCCGACGGCAATAGGCCTGATCTGGCGTTCTAGAGCATTGTTGTCTGGCAATAGGACGCCGTTCTCCGTGTACCGGATCAGCGCCTCCCAATGCCGTAACGCATAACCAAATGCCTTGGCAAGCGGCGCTCGTGGGAGCAAACCGATGCTGTTCGCCTCGAGCCACTGAAGAAACTGTGCAAGCACCGGCAAGGCTTCGGTTTGCCGTGCCGCCAGCTTGATGTCTGGTGCCTGGTCTTTGACCCGCGATTCAATCGCATATAGTTTGGCGATCCACTGAAGGGCTTGCGCCGCGAGCCCCGGCTCCTTCTGATCCTTAGCAATTTCGAAGAACCGTCGACGGCAATGCGCCCAACATCCAACCTCGATAATATCGCCTCGCGCGTATAGCGCACCATGGCCGCTATACGCGTCGGCCTGCAGATACCCTTTGTATTCGTTTAGGTACAGCAGCGGATGTGCTCCCGCACGCGACTCGGCGAACTCGAACACGACCGCTGGCGGGTGGTCGACCCAGACGCCGCTCTCGTTGCGCTGTCCCGCGCCAAGATAGCCCCATAATCGTGCTGTGCGCGTTGATGGGTGCCCTCGCTCAAGCAGAGGTAGCGTCGTGTCATCCACATGCATGCGCGGCGCCTTCAACTGGTGAGCGCGCAAGCTAGGCAGCAGTGCCGAGAGTAGCTCAGCCGATGCCAGTTTCCATTCGCACAGCGTTGCTCGCGGCAAATACACGCCCCGGCGCGCGTAGCGCATTTCCTGACGATTCAACGGCAAATGATCGACATAGGTGTTGACCAGGACATTGGCGAGCAGGCTGGCGCTCGCATTGCTCTTGGGCAACGGCGAGGGCTGAGCGCTTGCGGTCACGATGGTCGATTCGCCGTCCTTCTTCGCCACGTATTTGAAGCGGATGTGCTCAATGACGGTGAGCTTGGACGGCTCGTAATGCAGCGTCTCGCTGCGCTCTTCGCCGATCCGTTCAAGCGTATCGAACGCCATCTTCTGTTCGTCGCTCAGATCGTATTCGATGCGTGTGCGTGGCAGGTCCTTGGGCAGTGCAGGACGCCCTTTACGGGTGTGACTCTCTACAGGAACGGCGTCGACTGCTGGCGGTGCCGGGATATCTGTTGCGGCGTCGAACAGCTCGGCTTGGCCCGCCAGGCGCTCGGAGCTCACGCCAAAGCGCGCACGGTTCAACTGCGCAATCTGATGCTGGAGGATTTCCAACTGCTCCCACAACACCCGTGCAAGCCGGTTCTGTTCGAGCGCGAACGCTTGCAGCGCATCGGGCTCGACGGGAAGATCCGCGACAGTGACGGCGTTGGGTGGCATGTGCTCCATGATGCCTAACTCAAGCCACGTTTACAAGCTCGGGGCTGCGCTGGAGCACCTCACGTCACGCGCGTCACTGCCACGGTGCGGTGCGGCTCTCGCGCCGGGATCTCGATGCCTTCGAGCCATGCGTTGAGCTCCGCGAGCGTGAAGCCGCGCTGAGCGAGTAATGAGGGTGACGGGAAACGGCCTCTTTCGAGACGCTTATACCAAAGCGCGAAGCCGGTCCGGTCCCAATAAAGAATCTTCACTTTGGAGCGGTCGCGCGCCACGAAGACGAACAGGTTGCCCGATGCAGGCTTCTGAGCAAGTAACGGCTCGACGAGATAGGACAGCCCATCAATCGCCTTGCGCATGTCTACCGGGTCGCGACAAATGTAAGCGCGAACGTCCGAGGCAATCAGCACCGGCCACCTCCGAGCTGTCCAAGCACAAATCGCACGATGCGCTCGGCGTGAACGCCGCTCAGTTCGATACGAACGCCAGCGAGCGATAGCGTCACCCCGTCACGCGACGGCGACACATCAGCCGCTTGCGGTGCAACAGCCGGCCTTGAGGGAGCCAGTTCACCATCCAGATTGGAAACGATGAATGCCGCATCCGCAGTAACCGCGAGCGGCTGCTTAATCTCTTTGATGTGGGTCGAAAGCTTCTTGCGCCACAGGCTGAAGGTGCTTACCGCCAAACCCTGTTCCCGGCAAAATCGCCGAGCGCCGACACCACTCGCCTTCCAGGTGGTAACCATTTCGCCCCAGAACACTTCCCCTTGCCGTGGGCGACGTGTACCCATCGCCGTTGCAGCCTTAATGTTCTCGTCTTCCATCGCATTGCCTTCGTTCTCACGAAAGCACCACCTTCACATTCGGAATGCCCCGATTCAAGACGGGATCCGCTGACGCTTACGCTTCAAACGCAATACGTCTCTTATCTTACGCATATTGATCCTTGGTGCGGGCACGCTGTCTCCAGACGAAAAAGCTGGAAGCGTACCCACTCAGTTGCTCATATGCGTAACATCATTCCTGCGCCGTACAACGTCGTTCCGGCATCGTGACCGATGATTCCGGCATCGTGACCAGTGATTCCGGAAGTCCTCCGAAATCGGTCACGTTCGCCCGGAATGGGCGGTCACGATGAACCAGAATGGCCGGTCACGTTCGTCCGGAATCGTCGGTCACGATGCTCCGGAATACCCATCCGCCCGCCCGTGACCAGCGTTTACGCACCATAAGCCGGCCGTCGCGTCGAGAACCGCTCGGTCATCGTCGGTCGTGTAATACATGCCCTTGGCAGCCTTAAACAATCGAGGCGCCGCTTTGAACTGCCGGTTCGCCGTGAACGGCATCCAAAACTTTGACAGGTCCAGATCACTATTTGTAGTGCTCATTAAAAGTCTCCATGTTGATAGCTTTAAATGTAGCTACTATCCACGCTACAATCACTACACAGCAAAATCAATTCGTCCAAGCCGTACTGTTTTAATACGCGCGACTGTACTGAAATGTTCATACTGAATTTGTCGCGATCACGAAAGACCGAAGGCACGCTTGTCGATCAGCTTGTCTCGTCTATCGCACGCCAGCTTGAACAAGGGAGGCATCCGGCTGGCACGGCGCTGCCGTCAGTGAGAAATTTAGCCAAACTGCACAAGCTGAGCACTTTTACCGTCGCGGAGGCTTATCAGAGGCTCGTTTCCCGCGGGCTAATCATTTCGCGTGCAGGTGCTGACTATCAGGTGGCAACGCGATCTGCGGATTTGCCTTCGGCGCCGGTTTGGAACACCCCCAGCCTCAATGCGGGTTGGCTGCTCTCGGACGTGTTCGCAGATCGGTCAGTTCCGATCAAGGCGGGATGCGGATGGATTCCCAACGATTGGATTGACGAAAGCGGCATGCAGCACGCCTTGCGTAGTTTGAGCAGAGTGCCAAGTTCTCGCCTTGGTGGCTACGGCCATCCCTATGGACTAGCATCGCTACGCGAATATATAAGCGCCTCGCTTCGTCGGTACTCGTTGTCGGTGGATGCATCGAACATTCTTTTAACTCAAGGCGTTACCCAGGCGCTTGATCTTGTGGTGCGTACGCTGCTGCGTCCAGGCGACACTGTGGTTGTCGAAGATCCCTGCTATTGCAATCTTCTTCAAATTCTCAAGTTGGCCAATGTGAATATAGTTAGTGTCCCCCGCACGTCCGAAGGAATTGATCTCGAGAAATTAGAATGTGTTGTAAGAGAGCGAAATCCCAAAGCTGTCTTTATTAACACGGTGCTGCAAAATCCTTCCGGGGCTTCGTTGAACTTGCCTTCGGCGTTTCGCCTTTTGCAGTTAGCGGACCGACATGGTCTGTGGATCGTCGAGGACGATATCTCCCGTGAACTCGCCCCATCTGGAGCGCCCTGCCTCGCTGCGATGGAGGGATTGAAGAACGTGATCTACCTGTCCGGATTTTCAAAAACCATTACGCCTGCTGTACGGGTAGGCTATATTGCCGCCGACCGCGCATTACTTGCTCAGCTAGCGCTCACTAAAATGGCGGTTGGGTTGACCTCGTCGGAAGTTACAGAAAGAACCGTCGCTAACGTACTCATCGACGGGCACTACGACAGGCATGTCACGTACATTCGTGAGCGCCTGCTAAAAGCGCGTCGAAGTGTCGCACAGTCGATGAGCGATTCAGGCATGGATATCTTTCACAGACCGGACGCTGGTTTGTTTCTGTGGGCCAAGCTTCGTACGACTTCAGAAGACAGTCTCGCTGTTTCAACCAAGGCGTTAGCCCGAGGTATCTGGTTGGCGCCCGGGTCGTATTTTCGAGCTGGTGAGCCGAAAAGCGAGTGGTTCAGATTCAATGCGGCAACCTCTGATGTACCCGAGCTATGGGATTTTGTACGCTCGCTACGAACCAATAGGTAGGGCCGTTGCGCTCGACCAAAAACGAAACGTCCTGCGGACCGACTTGCCAGTCCATCTGCGAGAGATCGAGCGGTTGCTAATAAAGGTGGCTGTGTAACTGCTTGCCTCGAACTTTGCCGAGCGCTCTGCGTGTGCGTTAGCTGCGATACCTGCGTGGCAGACTTGCCGATCGTCACTCGCATTTTGTCTGTCAAGCACTGGGAAAACGCGCTCGAAAGCACATAGTTATTTTCGACATTGCTTCCCCAAGCAAACAGAGTTCTTCTGCGCTGGACGGCGTAGCTATGGGCAGTGCAATGTTTTATCGATCACCCTAGATCAATCAGGCTGTCGGTTACAGCGCCGATCGCGGCATCACCTTTGCTCTCGGCATGCGTCCACGCCGAGATAGTAAGGCCCAAAGGGACAGAAACATCAAAAGGAGCAACAAGCGCGCCGCTATCCAGATAACGTTGCACAAGGCTACGACGGCCGATGAGAACGCCCGCTCCGAGCAGGGCCTGCTGCACCGCGATCGCATAAAGCGAAAAGCCAGGCCCCCGGGCAGTGAATGATCGATGCGGCATGACGGCGCCTGCCCAAACAGCCCAGTCATCCCAACCGACGTCCGCGATACATCGAATGTTCTCGAGGTCTGCAGGATCTCGGAGCCTACCGGCGATCCTCGGGGTACATACGGGCAGCACCTCCTCGGACAGAACTTTCCTCTGCCCTCTACTCAGTTTCTCCGTATAAAAGAGACACACGTCGTATGGGCTTCGCTTGAGATTGGGTGGTTCATCGACAGCGGTGATCGAGATATCGATAGGATCTAGCAGCTCTGTGAGACGCGGCAGCCTCGGTCCGAGCCAAAGCTCGGCCAGTGCGGGTGAGGTCACGATGTGCACACGTTGAGGAGCGGAGAGGCGCCGTAGATTCCGCGCTGCCGCTTCAATGGCGTCAAACGCCACTGTGAACTCCATCCGCACGCTTTCGCCGAGGGCCGAAAGCGCGACGCCGTTTGCGTGACGCTCGAATAACGGAGCTCCATATTGGCCCTCAAGCGATTTAATTTGTGAAGCAATTGCGCCCGGTGTGACATGCAGTTCGCTGGCAGCTTGTACAAACCCGCCAAGGCGTGCTGCGGCTTCGAAGGCTCGAAGCGCATTCAAATGGAGCGAGTGCTTAATGGGTGGATCGATCCACATATCTAGCCCGATTTCTTCTAGGCCTAGTATTTCAGAAAAGTCGCTCTGTGGATAGGGCTTCAACGAAGTACTATCGTTCGAAGCAGTAGCACTTATCTCCCTCTCACCGTACCGCGAAAGAGAAGCAAATGAAGATCAGCGCAATCGAACTTTACGAATACAACCTCAATTATCTTCACGGCTCCTATGTCATGTCGAAAGGTCGCGCGGCGACGCAGCAACCGTCGAATCTTGTCCGAGTTCTGACTGACAACGGATTTGAAGGTTGGGGAGAGGCTGCCATTCTTTCTGGCAACTACTTGCCTCTCTTCGCAGGTGGGACCCGTGCTGCGCTGAGAGAGCTTGCTCCGCATTTGATCGGCCAAGATCCCCGGAGCAGTTCTCGAATTCAAATGATCATGAACAGCATCCTGACAGGACAGAACAATGCAAAGAGCGCATTTGACATTGCCTGCTGGGATGTCTTCGCTCGGTCGGTTGAATTACCTGTTTCGGCTCTTTTGGGTGGCGTACTTAGTACGGACCTTCCAATCTTCGAGGCTATCCCGCTAGCATCTACGGAAGAAAATATTGATTACGTGAAAAAGCGCAGCGCTGCCGGCATTCGACGCTATCAGATCAAGGTCGGAGATGATCCTCTTGCCGACGCGGCTCGTACTCGCGCGATCCTGGAAGCCGCCGACGACGATATCTTTTTCTTTATCGACGCGAACGCTGGCTGGACGTTTCTTGAAGCGTCCGTAGCAATGCGCGCTCTCGAGGACACCAACCTTTACGTAGAGCAGCCATGTCTGGACTTTGCAGATTGCGCAAGGTTACGCACAGTGAGCTCGCTACCGATGATTATGGATGAAGGTGTCGTGACTTTTGCCGACCTGCACCGAGCGAAGTACGAGGTGACCGCCGGAGCGATCAACATTAAGATCGGGCGTGTCGGTGGTATTACTCAGGCTGTAAATCTCCGGAACGCGGCTCAGAACCTCGGCCTGCACTTCTGTATCGAAGACATCTGGGGAGGCGACGTATGCGCGGCAGCAGTGTCCCATGTAGCGGCGAGCGCGCAACCCGGAAATCTTCTCCATACATCGTTCTTCAATGATTGGACCGATGGGCACATTGCAGGCTATCAGCCGCGGGTTCAAAACGGTCGCGGTGCCGCTCCTGCCGGTCCTGGCTTAGGCATAACAGTAGATCGCAGCATGATCGGCGCCCCTGTGGCGCAATTCCGATAGCCCAAACGATGGATAGACTTGGTTTCCGTGGCCTAACTCGAGGGTGAAGAAATCTTGTGGGAGGCCGGGCGATTTTGTATCCACGGCGCCCGCTTGGGCGGCTCATTCTACCGGAAAATGCAAGAGTATCTGCGTAAACCCACGTTGCGTCTTGGTGCTCGTCCGGGATTCGGCACGTGGGTTCGGGCGCATAAACTGTGACGTTGACGTTTAACTCTGCCTGTCGAGGAATGAAGTCAATGTCGCCTTCTTCTACTGCTCTCCCAAAGGTGCTAAGCCGTGCAATGCTTTGCTGCGAAAGTTCTCGTGGCCTGACGCTTCTCTGGACGTCCCGCTCGCTGCGCCTGTCATTGCTCCTGACCGAAAACTCCGGGTCTGCGACACGCTCGGCCCCGATGGACACGACCGCAGTTACTAAGCCGTCAACCGCACAATCTTATTCCTTTTGACGATGTTGAATGGCTCGCTTCGGTCGTTCAGGCAAGCCACAGTCTCAAGCCAGTTCATCATTCGGCATTACGCCGATCCCAACGACAACAACATCGGCTATCACCGTGCCCGCGGAAGTATCCGAAGTTGGCCTGCCGGACGAGGCGCGTGTAATGCGATTAGCTTTTGTGTTCGAAGGCACCTTCACGTTTTGCGCGACGTGAAGCCTACACATCCAATCGCTTAGCGCTCGGGAACTCGATTGTGCCAACAGATTTGCCTGCGCCTCCCGCACAGTTACGTTGCGGTTCGGGGAACGCGCTACGGCGGCAATCTCGAGACCGATGAAGCTGCCGCCGACAATTGCCACACCGGCGCCTTCGCGGAGCAGGGGGCGAAGCGATAAAGAATCTTGAAGCGTCCTCAGATAGTGCACCGGCGCCTGTATAACCTCGCCGTTTCGCACTTTTGATCCAGTCGCGACAATAAGTTTGTCGTACAACAACTCAATTCCTGTTTCGACACGATACGCGTCCTGCGTCTGTCAATCTTCACAACCAAGGTCGCAGCCATCGTCGTGACCTACGGATCAGCATAAATTCTGAGTCTGCGAAATAAATTGGCGCGGGGTTGTTGGCCGCCAGAAAGGCCTTTGACAAATCAGATCGATCGTATGCTAATTGGCGTTCGGCGCTTACGATCCAAGTGTGAACAACGAGATTGAAGTTGTGGATGCTTTTAGCCGTCCGCTGCGCAGCAGGGCCGCCGCCAACAAGCACAAGTTTTTGCATATTTGCACGCTCACGTAGTCCGTATCTCCGACGTTAGAGAATGCGCTCCTGTACTACAATACACAAAATTAAACGATTGATGTAGTACAGATCGGAGATTAAATGGAACGCTTCAGACAGGTTGCCGAGCTTGTTCAGACGCGCATCGATTCGGGACTGATTAGACCGGGCGACAAGCTTCCCTCGCTGCGCCGACTCGCTGGAGAAACTGGATTCAGCGTGGTCACCGTGTATAAAGCGTACGAGTTGCTCGAGACGCAGGGTGTTTGCAGTTCCCGAGATCGCTCAGGTTTTTATGCGCTAACAGGACCACAGAAAACCGTTCCGCGGCGATCACACTCCCTTTCAGTAATGCCGCCGGACGACGTGCGCTCACTTGCTGATGCATTTGCATCGCGAGCTCAATTCCATGGAACGGCGCCGGACATGATGCTCCCGGCCTTTGGAAACGTGGCTGACACCACACTTGCGCGGGGCTTTCGCCGCGCGCTGCTTCACACATACCCGCACGGTAACGGCTCGAATCGAGAAGATGAGGCCCTGCGGGTTGCAATCGCCAAGAGGGCGGCACAACGGGGCATTCAAGCGTCGCAGGACCAGGTTGTAGTCACGCGGTCTGCGATCGAGGGCTTCAACCTCTGTCTTGACAGCTTCACGGAAGGCGATCGGCCGGTGCTGGTCGAAAGCCCGTCCTCATATTCGGTTTTGGAAAGTCTTCGCCATCGACGGATCAAAGCGATCGAAATCTATTCGCATCCCGAGTTCGGCGTTGATCCGAGTCAGTTTGAACATATCCTGGAGACCACGGGCGTCAGGTTGTGCGTGATGGCGGGTACGAACCGCGTGCCGACTGGCAAAACTTATGACCGGGATACTCTGAAGCGGTTAGTGGAAGCAGCAGAGCGACACGGCGCCGTAATTATCGAGAATGGGGTGACCGGCGACCTGGGCTACAGCTCACTCGGCTCACCGACACTTGCCGGGATCGATAGGAACGACACAGTAGTTCAGTTCGGGGGAACGACATCCTATTTATCTTCGGACTTTGAAATCGGGTGGGTTGTGGGGGCAGAAAAACACGCGGCAAAGCTATTGGCTACTCGGCAACTCAGCGGGGTGAACATGCCTCACCGCGCGCTCCAAATGGCTTTGGCGCAGTATTTAAATAGCCGCCTTGCGGAACGGCAGCTGCGACACATTCGGCAGACCTTGGAGGAACGCATGCATGAAGGGATCGATCTCGTCCGGACAGGTTTTCCAGCTCAGACACTGGTCTCGGTGCCTACAGGAGGCTTCATGTGCTGGGTTCGAGGCCCACGACACCTCGACTCTATGCGACTGGCAATGACCGCTGAACTAGACACTTTCGACTTTATGCCCGGTCCATACTTTTCACCCGCAGGGGCATTTCGCAACTTCGTGGCGTTAAACTTTTCAGCCGAATGGACCTCGGGTCAGAAAGCGCGGCTACGTGCACTCGGCGAACGCATGCGCGCCCGTCACGACGTCAAGGATTAACCTATCATTTTCCAGCACTGACTCGAGAGGATGCAATTAAGATAACTTTAGGTTGAAATCCTTCGCCGTACAGATGTACGACTTAAAAAGTACCCTTTAATGGTTCACCCGGTAGCCGCGATGACGTAGCTCAAGAGTCACACGCCGGTAGTTATATTCGGGAAACTCGTTATGGATCTTGCCGATCAGATCAACTAGCCCGTTATCTGATAACGACGCTTCGTGCGCGGTGGAGCGTTAGTAGAAGGTACTACGTGCGAGGTCGATCGTTTTGCATCCTTGTCTGATCGAGTGGGGATGCGGGCCGCGCAAAAATTGATGATGATGCGCTGTCGCTCACGAGACGCAACCTCGGACCTTTTCAAGCAGATCGAGTTCCATCCTGGGCTGGCCAACCTCGCGTTCAAGCGCGGCGACCTTCGCTTCGTATTCAGCTACCAAACTGGCTGCAGCCTCTTCGTCGTTCAGATCGCCGCGGTCATACTGTGTCAATCATAGTTGTACAAGATTGGCCGAAAGTCCATGAGTTCGGCTGGCGTCACGACGACCAATCTTGCCGGCGCGGATTTCCGCGCAAAAGTGCGAGATTTCACTCATCGCTGTGACGCCGATCAGAACGTCTTGCTGCCATGATTTTCCCCTCAGTCAAGGCCCGACAAGCGTATCACTTTCTGAACCTTGCCTGGTCGAGTCCCCGCAGCTCGCTCGATTACCGCGTCAAGTGGGTCAAAATTTGATGCAATCAACACTTCCTCGAAAAAAGGCTTATGCAATGTGCCGTCGGGCTACTTTCCGTCTCCCGAAACGGACTGCAACGTCAGATTCTTTACCTTTGAGCCCCTGATTGTTCAACTTCATAGTCGGGCTCTTCTGTGTTTGTTAGGCGCTTGGCTGTCGGCTATCCGCCGATTGTCATGGACTGGTAAACACAGCGGGGTGAACCCATCTGGCAACGGTGCTGCTCCCAGCTGTGGAAACGAACTCCGTGCTTGTGAAAAAATGCGAAGCAGCCGGTTTGCTCAGAAAGTTGGCAGACAACGTGAAGCTATCACCTTCCGGGCTTATGCCGCTGGCACATTCCTGCCGATTCGGTCAGCCGGACGCTCAAAGCATGCGTGGCGCGAGCTGTCAGCTAAGATGCGGGCCTCGAACAGACCAGCCGCGCTCCCAACTCCAACGCCTCAACTATCGACTAGATACCATTTTTACAGAAAAAAAAGGTATGGAAAATTTTTATTGCAGAAATTTATTGGCAATCATATAGTTGGCTCACAAAATTATGCGCCCCGGCTTTGGCGCCATTGGGCAAGTTTTTTGTAGGCTGCAAGCTCCCCTTGCTGACCTTGCGTGGTTTCATTGCGAACCGACCTTTGGTTAGGGGGATGAATATCAAAACGTTTAATGGGGACCGGTGTGATGAGTTGGGAGCGGTTGCAACGGCGTTTGCGTGGTGAACAATCTGTCAAGGACGCCACGCATCTAAGTCGCACCGTCGAGTAGAGCCAAGCTCCCTCAAGTAGCAGTTGGCAGCCATGCAACATTGTCGTGAGTTCGCGAAGATATGTTTTCAAGTTCAGTTCGGGCTGGTCGATACACCTTGCCCACGATGGAGGAATGGAATGGACTGAACTCCCATGCGAAGCTAGCAGGGCGGCACTTCTGCTCCGGCATGGAGTGCCGCGCACTACATCCTTGGGTCGGTGCACCAGCGAATGTTATTCGCGAGTCCCGTGCGCCCTAAAAGATAAACCTTGGGGATCGCAGCAGAGAGGTGCCCGTGCTTTATTCGCGTGTGTTTCAACGAGAAGGAGTTAAGGAGGAACGATGGACTGGATAAATAAATTTCCACACATGCAGGATGACACGCTTGTTCTCCTTAAGCGTTCAATCGACGATGGATTCAGAGGATTCACCGGCGCGTACGGAGACTCAATCGACGAAGCCTTTCGACCATTGCAACAATTTATGCTAGGGGTTGAGCGCTTCATGACGCAAACGCCATGGCCGCTCGTCATGCTGATGATTTTAGCCATCGCTTGGGTTGCTAGCAGAAGTTGGAAGATTGTCGTTGGGTGCCTCGTGACACTCGCGATTATCGGCTATCTGGACATGTGGCTGGACACAATGAGAACGGTCTCAATGATTTTCGTATGCACTGTGCTGTCAATTGCATTTGGCTTGCCGATTGGTATCGTCATGGCGAAGTCTGACCGAGTCCGCAGGGTGGTTGACCCTATCCTCGATGTGATGCAAACGATGCCTAGCTTCGTGTATCTCATTCCGGTCGTGATGCTACTAGGAATCGGCCGCGTCCCTGGCCTAATCGCCGTTGTTATTTATGCTATACCGCCGATGATCCGCTTGACCAACCTTGGGATCCGCCTCGTCGATCGCGACATCCTTGAGGCGGCCGATGCTTTTGGGTCATCTCAATGGCAACGGTTAGTGAAGGTTCAGTTGCCTCTTGCGCTTCCGACCATCATGGCGGGGGTGAACCAGACCATAATGATGGCCTTGGCGATGGTCGTTGTAGCCGCAATGATCGGTGTGCAAGGACTTGGACAGCCTGTCCTGAAGGCCATTGCTAATCAATACTTCACGCTTGGCATTTTCAATGGACTGGCTATCGTGGGGATCGCAGTCATTTTCGACCGAGTCAGCCAAGCGTATGGCAAACGACTGCAGAAGTATCGGGAGGTTGTCCATGGCTGAAAAAGCAGATATGCGATCGGCTGGGATCCAAGTTAGAAATCTGTATAAAATCTTCGGGCCAAAAGCTGAGTCTCATGTTCAGTCAGTCAAGAGCGGTTTGTCAAAGGCCGAACTTTTGAAGAAAACCGGACACGTGCTTGGTTTGCAAGACATCAATTTAGACGTTCCGTCCGGATCCATCCAGGTCATTATGGGCCTCTCTGGGTCGGGTAAATCAACACTTATTCGGCACATCAATCGGCTGATCGATCCTACTGCCGGAGAAGTGCTCATTGGTGGGGTCGATGTTTGCAAGATGAAGTTCCGAGACTTGCGTGAATTTCGTCGAAGGCAAACCGCGATGGTCTTTCAGAAGTTCGCTCTACTCCCTCATCGAAATATTTTGGATAACGTCCTATATGGTCTTGAAGTCTGTGGGGTATCGCGCAAGGAGTCTGCTGAAACTGCCATGCGTTGGATCGATCGCGTGGGTCTTACGGGTTATGAGCAGCGGTACCCGAATCAGCTATCGGGCGGGATGCAGCAGCGAGTAGGGCTCGCACGTGCATTGGCGATGGACGCACCAGTTCTTCTTATGGATGAAGCGTATTCGGCGTTGGACCCGCTTATCCGCATGGATATGCAAACCGTATTACTCGACCTGCAGAAAGAGATCCGCAAGACCATCATTTTTATCACCCATGACCTCGATGAGGCTCTCCGCCTCGGTGATCAAATCGCCATCCTCCGAGATGGGTGCATCGTCCAGCAGGGAACGAAGCAGGACATCGTTTTACGTCCGGCTGACGAATATGTAATGAACTTCGTTCGGCAAGTAAACCGCGGGCGAGTAGTGACGGTCGAGTCGGTAATGTCTCCCTTGCGGCCTGGCGTGTCGTCGATTACGGGAAGCGTCAACGTCAACACGACCATTGAGGACGCAATGTCGGTACTGTCACTGAGCGGGGACATAGAAACCTTAACCGTTTTCAATGGTAATCAGGCTGTGGGAACCGTCACCCTCCGCCAGCTGGCGCGCGCGTTGACGACGTGGAATAGGCCATCCGCCCGAGATACGATTCAGACAGCTGATCAAATTATAGAAGAGGACGGTACCGTAAGTCTTCTAGCCCAAATGCGCAGTTAATATATTGGCGCCTCAATGTGTCGCCATGTCCTGCAATAAGTAGTTAAATCCAATGTGTACACCGGGAAGCCGGCGACTTTATAAGGAAACTTGACGTCATGCGAAAACATTTTGGGATGCTTATCGCATCTGGAATACTCTGCTGTATGTCCTCCGCCAACGCTGCGTGCGGAAATGTGACGATCGCGAGCATGAATTGGCAGAGCGCAGAACTCGAAGCGAGCATCGACAAGCTCATCCTCGGCGTGGGCTTTGGCTGCCAAGTAAGCACAACAGTTGGAGACACAGTTCCAACCTTAACCGCAATGGTCGATAAGGGAAAACCGGACCTTGTTTCTGAGGGAAACATTGACGAGCTACCTACAATCTTGAAGAAAGGGATGGAATCCGGCAAAATCTCTGTGGGCGCGAAGACAATTAAGGAAGGCACTACTATAGGATGGTACATCCCGAAATACATCGCTGATGCGCATCCCGACATCAAGACGATTGCTGATGCTTTGAAGCATCCTGAACTCTTTCCGGATCCCGAAAACCCGGGAAAGGGCGCTGTTTATAATGGCCCGCAAGGTTGGGGCGCGACGGTAAACACCGCGCAGATCTTTAAGGCGTACAAAGCGGATCGAGCAGGTTTCAGACTTATCGATTCCGGTTCGGCTGCAGGCTTAGACGGTTCCGTTGCAAAAGCCTACGAGCGAAAAAAAGGTTGGTTGGGGGTGTATTGGGAACCGAGCTCACTCCTCGGGAAATACAAAATGGTGCGACTCGGCGTTGACGAGCCGGTCGACGAAAATGAATGGAAAAGATGCACGACGGTTGCAGACTGTCCTGACCCAAAGCCGACCGGATGGCCGGTGATGGGCGTCTATGTGGTCATGTCTAAGTCCTTTGTGGACGCAGCACCTTCGGATGTTCTCAAATACCTGAAAACTCGGACGTTCACTGTGGCGGACGTTGAGCAGGTGATGGTTTGGATGACAGATAACCAAGCAACCGGCGATGACGGAGCAAAGCGCTTTCTCAAGGAGAAGCCGGAAGTATGGACTAAGTGGGTACCGTCGGACGTTGCTGCGAAAGTCAAGGCTTCTTTATAGACATTGCGCTAGACGACAACCTCGCTTCTTGTGGCTGAGGTATGAAATACAAATACTTTAGCCATAAGGAAAAATTGTGTCGCGATGTTCGAAATTGAATAGGACGGAGCTCCACTCTGGACAAACAGCGATCGTTCACGCTGTGTTGGATTCAGAGTTTCAATGGAACCCCTTAATACCCAAACTAATGGCTTGCATTCCAAGTGGCCAAGAATAACTAATCAGAGGTTAAACAATGAAAGGCTATTGGATTGTGCTCGGCTCAGAGATCGACGATCAGGAAGAGCAGTCGGAGTACGTCAAGCTTTGGGCTCCCATAGCGGAGAGGTACCGCGCAAAGCTGAAGTCTATAGACTTCGGTACGGTCTTGGTTGAGTGCAAATCGACGACTAGAATTGTGGCTGTGGAATTTCCGTCCTATGAGCAGGCGAAGGCCTGCTACGCAGACCCCGCATACGTAGAGGCTAAAACGCATGCACTCAAAGCATCGACGCGAGAATTCCTCATCCTTGAGGGCGACATCGCGTAAAGGATTTTCAACAAGCCGGCTTGGCCGGCACGGATCGCGCCATTCGGCTTGCTCAAACCTCCGGCCGAAAACGTCCCGCGAGTGAACCGGCTAGGGATTAATAGCAGCAAGATTTGGAGCGATCTTACGTCGATTGCAGTAGTCGATGAAGCAGACTAAGTCCGCCGTCAATGCGCTGATGTTTAGGAGTCCAATCGATTAAAAGGGCGGGAGTGCTCAGCCTTTAGGGTCGCAGAGAACCGAAGGCACGCCTTTACGGCTTTACCCGCACGGTTGCGATCGGTCACGGCGGTGAATGCAGCGGTTGCAACGCGGTCGTGTCAGGGTTGGCCGAAACTGATCTGAACACGGGCATCATCAAAGATTTGCCGAATAGCGAAGCCAATGCAAGAAATCGCTGGTATGCATCCGGTTGGGCGCCGGGAAAGCCACAAGAGATCGCCAATAGTGTGGCTCGGCTTGCCTCGAGGGAGTCGTCTTTTGTTTATAGTCAGGCATGGGCAATCGACGGCGGTCGAATGGCAAAGCTTAGATCGGCGCAATGAGGAATGCGCTTCGGACCGCACTGCAGTCTGAATGTTATTCTGGCTTGGCCGCTTTACCGGATATCGATTCGGTGAAACCTTCGACGAACGGGTCCGTTCGATCGAGGACGACGACTGGAATAATTACGGCATAACGGGATTCGAAAAGCTTTGCCCCTAAGACGTCAACAATGGAGAAATAATGAACGCTAACAACGCACTCAAACTGATTGGTGCTGGGTTGATCCTTGCTGCATCCTTGAATGCTTGGTCACAAAGCAGCGAGCCATCGCGCACACCCGCAGATTCTGCCACTTCGGCCACAACACAAGGATCATCTCGCTCTGCGACTAGAAAGGCGAATCGGGCGCTCAGCAAGAAGGTGCTTCGAGCACTCTCGAAAGGCGGCGTCGACACCCCGGGCATCAATGTACTTGCCAAAGGCCGTGCAATAACCCTTGTAGGACACGTCCCCGATGCGTCTCAGTCCGATACTGCTGGCTCGATAGCGAAGGGCGTTCCGGGCATAACAACGGTGAAGAATGCACTAACAATCAAAGAACCGGGCCGCTGAATTTGCGCTGTTTCACAGACCATGCCGATTCGCGCGCTAAGCAGGAGTTAGCACGTCGATTGCCTATCGTCTCACCTACGCCACGCTCAGTGCGTGGAGGCATGAGCGATGTGTTATCGCTTACTCTGCACAGCCGCTTTGCTGCGATCAGGCTTTTGTACGGGCTATGGGCAGTCGACGATCTTTAAAACCTATATGAGGCTGGACGTGACAGCCAATACAAAACACGTTTTTCGAACAATGCTTGTCGGCTACGGACCGGCTTTTTTATACGTTGCCTGACAACTAACAAGGGACGTGATGGTACGTGCTGATCAAATCGCAAGCATCGAAGCGTGGCGCATGCCCACAAGCTCAATCAAGGAAACATGGGATTCAGAAGACTCCCCCTGGCCAACGTCGCCGATCAATTTTCTTGTTAGGGTCACACTTCAATCTGGGATGTATGGCGTCGGCGAGATCTCGACCCAACTGTGGTACTTGAATGAGACACCTGAGCAAATATTGAGTATCATTGCTGCTTACGATCGTGTGCTCAAGTTAGCTGACCCGACGAATCTCGCACTTTGCCATTCGCTGATGTTGAACTGCTACGGCAGCGGCATACCTGGAGCGAGAGGCGCTCGATCGGGTGTTGACATGGCTTTGTTCGATGTCGTCGGAAGATTGTGGGAAGTTCCGTCATACAAGCTGATGGGTGGCGCCGCGAATGCATGTCAAATACCCCTGATGTTTTGCACGTACCAGAACACTGCTGACAAAGCGATCGCCGATTGCCGCGCCGCTATCGCTCGAGGTTTTAAGGCGCTTAAGATCAAAGTCGGCGACCGTTTGATCGCAAACGGATGGAATTTTCAAGACCTAACACTCGAAGCGGACAAGCTCGCAGCTACGCTAAAGTGTATCCCGGGTCACATCATGGTCGACGCGGATGCGAATCAAGCATGGTGGAATGAAGGCTCAACTATCTCGGTTCTCCGTTCACTCGCGCACCATCGCAACCTGTCGATGGAGCAGCCATTATCATACGACAACGTAAATGGGTCGGCCCACGTCCGCGCGGCAAGCGGCGTTCCGCAAATTCTCGACGAATCCGTCTGGTCGGCCGAGGCCATGATTCGTATTGTGCAAGCTAAAGCTTGCGACCGGATCGTTTTGAAACTAGCGCGTGTCGGAGGCATGTTCGAAGCTCGCAAGATTATCGCGATATGCGAAGCTGCGGCGATTGGCGTCAGCTTGGACACCGCTCCTTACACTGTGCTCGGTGATACTGCAGTTTTCCACACGGCGATCAGTTGCCGGCATGTCTTCCCCGTTGATGAAGGACATCAGTCGATGATTGCTTTGAACTGTAACTGGTTCTCAGGTGGCGTAACGATCAAAGACGGGTGCGCATCAGTGCCCGACGTCCCCGGTCTTGGAATCGAAGTGGACTGGTCCCTCGTGAAATAAGTTTGTAGGTGAAAGATAGTAAGGAGGACAGAGCGTAATCAGAAGACGGTTGTATGCCTATTCGATAAAACGTTTTTTGATCTTTGCCTGGATCGTCAAAATGGTTCGCGCAGGAGACGAAGGGCAAGGGCCTTACGTAAGCTGCCGCTGGCGATATACATTAGTGGGATGTGTCATCGCCGTGACAGCTACGGAGTAGCGGGATGCACGTAAGGCACTTAGATATGTCTAGGGCCGGCCGCGTCACTGGGCGCAATGTCCCAGAAATGTGTGGCGCGAGCTTCGTAAGATTGTCTGCATAGGGCCGTTTAAGCCTGCCGAAGCCGTAACGTCGCGTGGTTGTTAGCAGCTTTGCGGCACCTCCGTAATGTCACAATTTGCTTCGGACCTCCCAGAGGTTCTCTTGGATCGTCGGATTTGGGAGTAGGCAGCAGACTTGTCGGTGTGCCTGGTTACGAACATCGTATCCCCTAGCCGCCTGAGTTTATCTCGGCGAGATTAAGCACAGTCCGCCAATGAGTCAGCGCCCAAAAAGGCATCTTCCTCCGTATCTCCGCATGCCGAGAACATTATTGCAGGCGCGGTTGCGTTAATGGGCGCTCGCGATGCGAAGAGATCGTCCGGCGACTTAACCGGCATGGGGTGCGACCGCAGCTTAAGTACCTTCTGCGGCACCTTGGGCGTGAAAGTGCGATCGGTTCCGCAGATGCCTTGCGACTCGAGCACCTCGTAGGCCTGATACTGAGTGACGACGCTGAATACTGTTTTCGCCGCGAGCGGTTGAAGAGATGGGAGCTTTTCGCCGGGCTTGATCAAATCTAAATCCATGCGCTTCTGGGCTAGATCGGCAACCTGCCGGGAGCGTTCATAATCTCACCGATCTGTACTACATCAAATGATAGAAATGTGTGCATTGCAGTACAAGATTGAGCCCTCTAAAGTACGGGTAAGCACACCGGGAGCAAAAAAATGAAGCGTTTTGTGGTCGTAGGCGGTGGACTTGCCGCGCATCAAGCGGCCAGGAGCATCTTCGAGATGAGTGCCGACGCTTACGTGACCATTGTGGGGGCCGAGGAACAGCCTGCTTACGATCGACCGCACCTGTCGAAGGCGTTCCTTGCGGCGTCCGATGTGGAACCCTCGTATCTCCCAGTATCTTGGAACGAAAGTAATACGAGGGTGACCACCATGTTCGGAAGTTCGGTGGTAGAAATTAACCGACGAGATTCCCATGTTTTACTCATAAGCGGGCGCACCATTGCGTACGACAAGCTTATCGTTGCGACCGGGTCAAGGGTGCGCAAGTTAGGCGATGACGTCGTACAGGCACCGGTGCATTATTTGCGCACGCTAGACGATGCGACGGCAATTCGGAACCGGCTAGTTGATGGTGCCGATGTGGTCGTCGTCGGAGGAGGTTTCATTGGACTTGAAGTGGCGGCGGCCGCCCGCAAGCGCAACTGCAAAGTGACCGTTCTCGAGGCGCAGGCGACGCTGCTAGCACGGACCGGATCACCGGTCCTTAGCCAATGGATGCATGGACTTCACGTCTCGCAGGGCGTCACGATTCACCTAAACGCGAACGTCAGGCATATTTCGCACACATCCGCTGGCAAGATTGTGCTGGACACGTCAGCAGGCTTAGTTGTCGCCGATGTAGTGGTAATCGGCATTGGCGTGTTGCCGAACGATGAATTGGCTCGAGATTGCGGATTGCGCGTTGATAACGGGATTGTGGTCGATAGCCGATGCGCGACACTGGACCCCAACGTTTTCGCAGCTGGAGAGGTTACCAACTATCCCATTACGCATCTCGGAACGCGGGTACGGTCGGAGTCTTGGATGGCTGCAAGCGATCAGGGCGGTGTCGCTGGGCGCGCAGCAGCCGGAGACACAGCTGCGGAGTATGGTGAAATGCCATGGCTCTGGTCTGATCAGTTCAACAGCAACATTCAGTGCCTCGGCGTTCCTCAGTTGGCAGCGAAGCATTCTACCGTCGGCGATTGCGGCGCGGACAACTGGGTTCTCTTGGGCTGGGACGCAGACGACCGTTTGGTCAATGCGATTGCCGTTAATCGTGGGAAAGACGTCTCTGCGATCAGACGCGCGATCAAGCGAGGAACGCCATTACCGTCGCAATACACAGCACCGCGGGCCGTCGCGTAGGCATAGAAGACCGGCGAATGGTTTGCTTCGACTTGTTTTAAAACAAAGGGAATGAATTTCAATGAACGAAGTTTGGACTAGCATCTGTGATGTAAGCAGTCTGAAGCCCGATACCGTGCTCGCGGCCGAGGTGGACGGCAAACCCATCGCCGTCTACTTTGTAGACGACCGCTATTTTGCGACTGATAACGTGTGTCCTCACGCGTATGCCTTGCTTTCCGATGGATGGCTCGAGGGCAAGGAGATTGAGTGCCCACTTCACGGCGCGCGATTCGACATCGAAACAGGTGCAGTCATTGACGGTCCTGCGGAATGCGGGCTCAAGACTTACGAAGTTCGTGTCGAGTGCAACGAGGTCCAGTGCCGGGCACCGGAATCAAACTGAGTGTAGGAGATACCATGCATGTGATCGAAGCGCTGAGTTCCGACTTTTACGAGGTCGATTTTGGCGGAAAGCAAGCTTCCAGGTCTGACGTTTTTCCAGCTTGGAACGAGCACGACCGCTTCGCGATTATCGTTTATGAACCGCTTGGAGCTATCGGCGCGACACACCTGATTCAACTGGCATGCACGTGCTTCTATGACGTCAAGCCGATGCGACGAACTGAGCGAAAGATTTACCCTGAAATCTTCGCGATCCACGTTGGCGATTGGTGGGGTGCACTAGGGAACATGGATTTTTGGCCGGCGCGTCGCGAAGTTAAAGTTTCAAATGACCACACAGAAATCTTGGCCGCGATAAATGATCGGGGTATTACTCGCCTCGCCATACCAGAACGACCAATACGCGACATTCAACATCGCCGGAAGGAAGAGGACTGTGCGCTCGACGGACTGGTAAGCTCGATCATGTATAACCCGTCCGGTCGTGTCGGAGACGCGGAATTCACAATCAAGAGCAACGACCGTCGCACCGAGCGAGAGGTTGAAAAATGCCTGCAAGCGAAAGAACTGTCACAGCAGAGCATAGCTTCGTTGAACACATCTGGCGCGTTGGCCAAAGAGCGCGACACCGACTTCAACCCTCGGCAAGCAGAATTAAACGTGAATGTGACTGAAGAGAAGCGGGTACTTGTTAGAGCGCAGCGCAACGAACTTCGAAAACACGGCTCGATAACTGAGTCATATCGATTCAGTCTTCCTGCGGATGCATTGAAGCGTCTGTAGTTGTCGGGGTGTGTAAACAAAGACATTATTAGTTTGTCCGAGTGACGGTCGTTATCGCCATGTCCAAGTTTCTGCAGAAACGTTTCTTCCACGGCAAAGCTTTTCTTTCAAGGCCACCGGTCAACGACCGGTTGTCTTGAAAAGACGACATGTAAAATTCTCCACGCCTCGTAGATTAAATCTGCCTCGCCGACTGCTATCCATTTCGTTAGAGATCGAGCAAGACCATTTGTCAATTCTTATAATTTTGACGAGTGATGGGCGGGTTTTAGACTGACTGAGCCAGTAAGCCAGTCGATAAAGCGATTCTCTTCGGGAACGCTTGTGTCAGAAAGCACGGGCCGCACAGCCCCAATGGGTCCACGCGCAAAGAATGTCGCCTACCAGCGGTTGGCGAACTGGCACCCCTTCAGAGATCGCACATGCGATTCGGTTTCTTGCCTCGGACCGCGCTAGCTTTGTAACCGGTCATACCCTTGCGGTCGACGGCGGTTATCTGGCGCATTCGAGCGGCCCCACTGCTATAACTCGCCCTTGAGGCGCGCGCCGGTTTGAGGTCTTCAGCCCAAAGCATCCCCACAAAACGCCCAGAAACTCGATCTCTAAGCTACAGATATGAATGTGCAATGAAGTCTTGGCGTTATAGGAGTGCGCCGAATTCAGAGCTGCCGAGCCACCCCGTCCGACGTGTAGCCGCAACGACGATAGCATTTAAAATCTATCGTTGATAACATATGTGACTACCCATAGATACCAGCTTATGAAAATAATTTATTTAAATGATGATAAACGAAACAACAAATCGTTCGTTTCAACAAGCGCATCGATCGCCTGCGTGAAATGTCGGTAAAAGCTGGCTCGGTGCGACCGCGTCGGCGCGGTAAGCGGACGTTCCCTTTTGTGCAACGGCAGACCGCTTTGGGTCGGGAGCACGCATTCGCAGGCAATGAGGCCCAACTCTCGCGCTTCCATGGCGTGCGCCGGCAGAAAGCAATCTGCAGCCGCCTCACCGACGTCATCATCCCAATGGCGGCTCCAGCTGAACTCCCGTCTCCTTGTGCGAGTCGCTAGATGTCGACGATTTTTCGCAGCAAAGCGTAGGAAACACGCCAGTGACCCTCGCTGTCATTGACGGCGATGGATGCAGTTTTAGAATTCAGCCTGACGATGATACCAACGCGCTCGCTTAGTCTCACTGTGTCATAAAAAACGACAGTTTCTTTTATGTTTCATTCTATAATAAGGAATCCTTATTTACCAG
>NZ_JBLKRU010000038.1:0-889 GCF_047608185.1 Caballeronia eucalypticola | reverse complement strand
CGGACTGCAATGGAAAATCTGGAGAAGTTCGATCGCTACATCGAGCACCTGTGCGCAGCGTTAGGGCATGAGGATCGGAACGCCGGATTGCAGGACTATTGTCGCGGGCTGATGCTGCCGATCCATCGCAAGAGCGTTGAGCCTCTGGCAGCGCATACCGATCCGCTGCACGTTGCAGCCAAGCATCAGTCACTGCATCACTTCGTGGCGAAGGCCGGATGGTCCGACCGCGCGGTGATGACGCGCATCCGCGACTGGGTTGTGCCAGACCTTGGTCTGGACAGTGGCTGCTACTGGATCGTTGATGACACGGGATTCCCGAAGAAGGGCACGCATTCAGTTGGCGTCGCGCGCCAATACTGCGGTCAACTGGGCAAACAGGACAACTGCCAGGTGGCGGTCAGTTTGTCGCTGGCCAGCGTTCGGGGCAGCGTTCCTGTTGGCTATCAACTGTATCTGCCCAAGGACTGGGCGGCTGACCCTGTGCGCCGCAAGAAAGCCGGGGTGCCCGACGAGGTGAGCTTCGCGACCAAGCCGGAAATCGCGTTGGCGCAAATGCATGAGGCGCTCGCCTCGGGCGTGCCCATGGGCGTGGTGCTGGCCGATGCTGGGTATGGCGATGAAACCGCCTTTCGCGATGGCATTACTGAACTGGGCATGCTGTATGCCGTCGGTATCAGGCCGGGAACCACGGTATGGGCACCGGGCGCCGCACCCCTGCCACCGAGGCCCTGGAGCGGTCGCGGCATACGGCCGACGAAGCTGCGCCGCGAGCCGGGTCACGAGCCGGTGTCGGTCAAGGCACTGGCCATGGCATTGCCGCGGGAGGCCTATAGTGCGCTCACCTGGCGCGAAGGTACCAACACGGATCTATCCTCGCGTTTCGCCG
>NZ_JBLKRU010000037.1:84564-84918 GCF_047608185.1 Caballeronia eucalypticola | reverse complement strand
TTCCTGCTTGACCTGCTGAGCCGCGAACTCACGCCCAAGACACTGCGACGCCATCGCGACAATCTCTGGCTGCTGGGAGGTGAATTGATCCGCAGGCGTTACGAGGACACCAGGCTCAAGAAACTGCCCGCGCAAGAGGCCATCGCCGAGTTGATAGAACCAGACGGCGGCCCTCTGATCTGGCCACGCATCAGCCAGACTGATCAAGACTCCCTGGATGCCACCTGTCGCAGGCTATACAGGTTTCTCGAAGCCCGGGAAAAACCGGCAGCTAAAGGGTAGCGTGCTGCCACGGCTTACCCACCGAGTGCTTCGCACCTGTGGACAAGCCGCCTTGTGTGCCAGTGAAAGGCA
>NZ_JBLKRU010000037.1:0-84554 GCF_047608185.1 Caballeronia eucalypticola | reverse complement strand
CCTCGGCTTGTCCACAGGCAAGCTCGGTGGATAAGCCTGCACCTGCGCATAACATCGTTCAAAAAACCATACCTGAACTACGAAACCACCCATAAATTCCGCCGACCAAGCAATCATTTAATTGGAGGCTTTTAGCGCACCGTGCGCGTTAAGAAATTTGCCCTACCATTGGTGATGATGGGGATGGAGTGGTCGGGCTACGCTCGGCAGAACTGTGCGCAGTTGAATCGTATTTGCGGGACGTATTGTGACGTACAAGGACACCGGGGCGACTGACTTCGGCTGAGCACGACGATAGATTGTTCAACACGGCCGCGCTACCGGATCAGATCGCTTTGCCCACCGAAGACAGGTCTGTTTGTTGCGCCTGCTGCTGTGTAAGCGAACGACCTGACGGCTCGACAATATTCCGCTCAGCGTTCAGCAAGCTGTTAGCCGTTTGCAGGTGGGACACTGGTTTCCAGCGGGAGAACGTCTTTCCTTCTGCTTGGAACCAACCGCGACCGCACATTCACCTCTTCTTCGAGCTGCGTCATGAAAGACAAGATTGTCACCGCTGACGAAGCGGTCGCGCTGATTCGCGACGGCGACAGCGTCTGCTGCTCCGGCTTTGTCGGCATCGGTACACCAGACGAATTGATCATGGCGCTGGAGCGACGATTCGCCGGCACGGCTGAGCCACGCAATCTGACCCTTGTGTTCGCCGCCGCGCCCGGTGACGGCCGGGATCGGGGGCTCAATCGCCTGGCACTGCCGGGGCTGGTCAAACGTGCTATCGGCGGACATTGGGCGCTGTTGCCGAAGCTCGCCCGCATGGCGACCGATAACCTGATCGAGGCGTACAACCTTCCTTTAGGGACGATGTCGCATCTGTATCGGGACATCGCGGCGCATAGGCCGGGCACGCTGACGCAGGTTGGATTGGGCACCTTTGTCGATCCGCGTCACGGAGGCGGAAAGATCAACGCCAGCACGACAGAAGACCTGGTGAGCACAATCGACATCGACGGCAAGACCTGGCTCTTCTACAAGGTTTTTCCAATTAACGTGACCCTGATTCGGGGCACCACGGCCGACCCCGAAGGCAACGTGACGATGGAACGCGAGGCGCTCGTGCTCGATGCCATGGAGGCCGCCATGGCCGCCCATAATTCAAACGGATTGGTGATCGTCCAGGTGGAACGGATCGCCGCGAGCGGCACGCTCGATCCGCGCGCAGTGGTCGTACCGGGAATCTTTGTTGACCGCGTTGTTGTCGCCCGCCCTGACACGCACGCCCAGACCTACGGCACCGCGTACAACCCTGCGTTCTCCGGCGAAATGAAAGTCCCGTTGGGGACGATGGAAAGCCCGGTGCTCGACGAGCGCAAAGTGATCGCACGCCGATGCGCGTTCGAGCTGCCGCTCGGTGGCGTGATTAATCTCGGCATTGGCGTTCCAGAAGTCGTTGCAGCCGTGGCAGCGGAAGAGCGGCTGCTAAGCCATCTCACGTTGACCGCCGAACCCGGCCTGATCGGTGGCACCCCGCAGGGCGGCTTGAACTTCGGCGCCGCCATCAACATTGATGCCCTGCTTCATCAGAATCAGCAGTTCGACTTCTACGATGGTGGAGGGCTGGACCTTGCGTGTCTCGGCATGGCGGAGATCGATCGATGCGGCAACGTCAACGTCAGCCGCTTCGGGCCGCGACTAGCCGGTGCCGGCGGGTTTATCAACATCAGCCAGAACGCCCGTCGCGTGGTATTCGCCGGAACGTTCACAGCCGGCGGCCTGGAAGTGGTGGTCGAGGATGGACGCCTACGTATTATTTCGGAAGGGTCGAAGAAGAAACTCGTCGAGGCTGTCGAGCAGATTACATTCAATGGATCGCTCGCTGCGCAACGCGGTCAGTCAGTGATGTACGTGACTGAACGATGCGTCTTTCGTCGCGTGCCTGAAGGACTCGAGTTGACGGAGACTGCGCCCGGCATCGATATCGACCGCGACATTCTCGCCCACATGGACTTCACACCCGTTGTGCGAGACGTGCGATTGATGGACCCTCGAATTTTCTGGCCACAGATCATGGGACTGGCAACCGTGCTGCTCGATCTGCAGGTGAGCGACCGGCTCAGCTACGACGCCGGGCGCAACGTGATGTTCGCAAACTTCGAAGGCATGGCGATCCGCTCGAACGGTGATATCGAAAGTGTTCGGCGTGTGCTCGAGGCGTTCTGCGATCGCATCGGCCACAAGGTTTCGCTGATGGTCAACTACGACGGATTCCGGCTGAACGAATCGGAGGCCGATGCGTATTTCGAGATGGTCAGGCAGTTGCAACTCAAGTACTACAGCTCGGCTACTCGTTTTACTACCAGCGCATTCATGCGCATGAAGCTTGACGCTGCATTTAGCGAGCTCGATTCTGCATCCCACGTTTGCGAAACACATGCGCAAGCAGCAGCGCATGCAACACGCGCACACGAGGATATCGGCCGCAAGCAGTTCGGCGAGCCCGGCGCGCGCAAGTAAGACCCGCTGATTCACGCCTCAATAGCACGCGGACACAACCATCAATTCAACCCACGATTAGCTGTGATCTAAACCAGCAAGGTGACTCCCTATGAAAGCATCCGACTTGTTCGTCAAGGCGCTGGAGAATGAAGGCGTCGAGCGAATCTTCGCCGTGCCGGGCGAAGAAAATCTCGACGTCGTCGAGTCGCTGCGGCGCTCCAGCATCCAGTTGATTGTGACCCGCCATGAACAGTCTGCGGCCTTCATGGCAGCGACCCACGGGCGCCTGACGGGAAGGCCCGGCGTCTGTATGGCGACGCTCGGCCCCGGCGCGCTGAATCTGGTCACTGGTGCCGCTTACGCGCATCTCGGCGCCATGCCGATGGTCCTCATTACCGGGCAGAAACCCATCATGACGGCGCAACAGGCGCGGTTCCAGATAGTAGACATTGTCGCCACGATGAAACCACTGACCAAGGCGTCCCGGCAAATAGTCAGCGGGACCAGTATCCCGACGGTCGTGCGCGAAGCGTTCCGGCTGGCCGCGGACGAGCGGCCTGGGCCGGTCCATCTCGAGTTGCCTGAAGACGTGGCCGCCGTTGAAGTAAGCGATGACGTGGCGCTCGTTCCACTGCATCCTGTCGAGCTCCCGGTGGCGCAAGAGGCTGCCATCGAACGGGCCGCAGCTTTGCTGATGAAAGCCGAGCGTCCGTTGGTCATGTTCGGCGCCGCCAGCAACCGGCCGCGGCTCGCGGGTCAATTGACCGAGTTCATCCGGCGCACAGGTATCCCGTTCTTCAACACCCAGATGGGCAAAGGCACCGTTGCCGCCGTCGGCCATGATGAGGCATCCGAACTCTGGATGGGAACAGCCGCACTCAGCGCGCGCGACTACTTGCACGAGGCGATCGATCGCGCCGACCTGATCCTCGCAATCGGGCATGACACGGTCGAAAAACCACCGTTCATCATGGGGCCGAAGGGACCCAAGGTCATTCACGTGGGTTATACGCCGGCACACGTCGAACAGGTGTTCTTCCCGCATGCCGAAGTGGTGGGCGACCTCGGCCTGAGTCTGGCGCGGCTTGCCGATCACGTTCAAGGCAAGCTTCCAAACGCGGCTGCACTGGCGCCGCTGCGCGAAGGTATCTTGAGACGCACGCTGGACCGGGCGCAGGAATCGCGCTTCCCGCTGACGCCGCAACGCATCGTCCACGACGTGCGCGAGGTGATGCCGGCCGACGGCATCGTCGCGCTCGATAACGGCATGTACAAGATCTGGTTCGCGCGATGTTACCGGACACGCAGTGCCAACACGCTGCTGCTCGACAACGCATTGGCGACAATGGGGGCGGGCTTGCCGTCGGCCATGATGGCGGCACTGCTCTACCCTGCCCGGCGCGTGATGGCGGTGTGCGGGGACGGTGGCTTCATGATGAACTCGCAGGAACTCGAGACCGCCGTCCGGCTGAATCTGAACCTCGTCGTATTGATCATCCAGGACGATGCCTACGGAATGATCCGATGGAAACAGGCCGTCGACAACTTCGCGGACTGGGGTCTCACTTTCGGCAACCCCGACTTCGTCAAGTATGCGGATGCCTATGGCGCTAAAGGACGGCGCGTTGAGTCGGCCGAAGCGCTGGCGCCGACACTGGAAGCGGCATTCCGCGAAGGCGGCGTGCAGTTGGTCATCGTTCCGGTCGACTACTCGGAGAACACCCGCGTACTCGTCGAGGAACTCAAGAACCGGGTCATGGAGGTCGCACAATGAAGATCAAGGCAGCAGTCCTGCAGGCGATGGGCGCAACACCGCCCTACGCCGTCTCCCGCCCTTTGCATATTGAAGAGATCGACCTGGCGCCACCAGGCGCCGATGAAGTGCTGATCAAAATCGCCGCCGCCGGCCTGTGTCACTCCGACCTGTCCGTGATCAACGGCGACCGGCCACGTCCGATGCCAATGGCGCTTGGCCACGAGGCCGCCGGTGTTGTCGAGGAACTGGGGGCAGGCGTGACCGACCTCAAGGTTGGCGACCACGTCGTCGTGGTGTTCGTGCCGAGCTGTGGCCACTGTGCGCCCTGTGCCGAAGGCCGCCCGGCCCTCTGTGAGCCGGGCGCCGCGGCCAACGGTGCAGGCACGTTGCTCTCCGGTGCACGCCGTCTCACGCGCGGTGGTGAGGCCTTGAACCATCATCTGGGGTGTTCCGTGTTTGCCGAGTACGCGACCGTGTCGCGCCGCTCTGTCGTCAAGATAGATCCCGCAGTTCCGCTGGATGAAGCCGCGCTGTTCGGGTGCGCCGTGCTGACGGGTGTCGGCGCGGTGGTCAACACGGCGCAGGTCAGAGTCGGCGCATCCGTGGCGGTGGTCGGCCTCGGCGGTGTTGGGCTGGCTGCCCTTATCGGCGCGCAGGCGGCTGGCGCACGGCAGATTATCGCCATCGACTTGTCCGATGCCAAGCTCGAGCAGGCGCGAGCACTGGGCGCCACCCACACGGTCAACGCCGGTCGTGCCGATGCAATCGAGCACATCCGCGCGCTCAGCTCGGGCGGTGTCGAGTTCGCCTTTGAGTTCGCAGGTTCGGTCAATGCGCTGGATCTGGCTTACCGAATTACGCGTCGCGGCGGTTCGACCGTCACGGCCGGGCTGCCGCCGTCAACCGCGCTTTGGCCGCTTCCAGCGGTCAGCCTTGTGGCAGAGGAACGCACCCTCAAGGGCAGCTATATCGGTACGTGCGTGCCTTCGCGCGACATCCCGCGCTACATTGACTTGTACTTGCAGGGGCGCCTACCGGTGCACAAGCTGCTCACAGGCCGATTGAAACTCGATGAGATCAATCATGGCTTTGACTTGCTGCACGAAGGAAAAGCGATTCGCCAGGTGGTGGTATTCGAATGAGGCAGTTCCCAGATCAGCAACGCCGACTACCGGGAGATCAGCCGGGACGTCCATGTCGAGGCTTTCGCCAGTGCCAAGTCTCAGGATGTGCTCGGCGAGGGTATCGCCGACTGGCGCCGCAAGCACTGACGATGTGCCCTCTTGACCAGGACGCGACGCGATGCAACCTCAACTGAAGCACCTGTCCGTGCTCGGCCACGGTGGCTTTCGCAGGCTTGCCTATGCCGAATGAGGACCGCCGAGGGCTGACCGAATGATAGTCTGTGTGCACGGGGTTTCTCGCACAGGACATGACTTCGACATGCTGGCAGCTGCGCTCGCGGCAGCAGGCGCGCGTCATCGTGCCTGACCTTCCCGGGTGCGGACGCAGCGAATGGCTCGAATCGCCTGCACACTACACCGACCGCGCATATACCAGCGCGATGTCGACGTTGATTGCCCGGCTCGATGTCGATCAAGTGGATTGGGTAGGCACTTCACTTGGCGGTCATATCGGCATGCTCATAGCGTCAGAGTACGCGACGCCGGTGCGCCGGCTTGTACTCAATGACTTCGGTGCGCGCATCTCGGCCGCGGCACTGCGCCGGATCGGCGGTTATTTGACTCGCTCCTGGCGGTTCGCCTCGATCGACGAGGTCGAAGCGCATCTGCGCGACGTTCACGCGCCGTTTGGCAAGCTCAGCGACGACCAATGGCGTCATCTTGCTCATCACAGCGCAGTGCCGGACGACGCGGGTGGCTTTCGGTTCCACTTCGATCCAGGCATCGGCCTGCGGTTCGCAATACCCATCTGGCTGGACGTGGTTCTGTGGCACATCTGGGACAAAATAGACTGTCCGGTGCTGATTTTGCGGGGAGAAGACTCCGACCTGCTGACACGGAGCAGTCTGGACGCCATGCTCAAGCGCGGCCTGGCGTCCAGGGCCGGCAAGGTTACCACCTTCGAATTTCCCGACTGCGGCCACGCACCAGCACTGATGGATGACGCGCGAATCGCCATTATCAAGGACTACCTCTTGAAGGATTAATCTAACCGGCACGGCCGGGAAACGGCCCCGAGGTCACGTGCGGTGCCGGCCGGAGAGCCCAACACGAGATCGCCATGATTGAAGACACGATCGTTACCGACGAAAAGACAGTCGCGGATATCTGATGACGATGCCGTCAGTTGCTCAGGCTTCGTCGGTATCGGCACGCCCCAGGAACTGCTCGCTCTGGAGCGGCGTTTCATTGAAACTGAGGAACTGCAACTGACCGATCGCCTAAGCTATGAAGAATGCGACATCCTCTTTGCGCACTTCGAAGGGATGGCACTCTAACTAAATCACCCCGTGAATCGATCGTGCTAGGATTTCTTGAGACGCGCGACGGAGTCAGCGATGTTCATCTACGCCATTAACGGAATTCGCGTCGATCACGATACTGGCGGCCTGACGCATGTGCGCTGGTGGATGCGCAAAAGCTCACGTGGTTGGCCAATCCGACGATCGCACCTGCACTTGATGTCTTGGAAGGGCATTGTCAGGTTATTAGGCGGGCCGGGTAAGATGGCGCGATGAAGAACTCGAAATCTCTCTATCACGGTCACCGCTTCCCAGCTGGCGTTATCAGTTGCGCCGTGCGGTGGTACTTCCGTTTCCAGTTGAGCTTGCGCGACATTGAGGAGCTGCTCTTTGAGCGCGGTGTGATCGTGACTTACGAGACGATCCGATGCTGGTGTGAGAAGTTTGGCAAGGGTTTTGCCCGCCGGGTTAAAGCGGCGCGACGCAAGCCGGGTAGCACATGGCACCTCGACGAGATGTTTGTCACCCTGCGCGGCGAACCTTATCTGCTGTGGCGTGCGGTGGACGAGCATGGCGCCGAACTCGACGTCCTGGTGCAAAAGCGGCGCGACAAAGCCGCCGCCAAACGCTTCTTCAAGCGTGTGCTGCGCTCTAGCCCAGTACCGCGCAAGATTGTCACCGATCAACTGCGCAGCTATCCCGCCGCAAAGGCCGAAATCCCGGAGTTGGTGAGCGTGAAGCACGTGTTCGTCAAAGCGGCCGCTCGACTGAACAACCGGGCAGAGAACAGCCACCAACCGACGCGCGAACGTGAGCGTCGCATGCGCGGCTTTCGCGACCCGAAACGCACACAAAAATTCCTCTCGTGCTTCGGGCCGATCCGGCAACATTTCGCGCTCAAGCGGCATCTGCTGCGCGCTTCACTCTATCGCAAACAACTCGCAGACCGGTTCGTTGCATGGCGCGAATTCACCGAACTCGCCCAAAATACGTCGACTGTCTTCTGACCACTCGTCGCACCTGCCGTCGTGCCGTCTTACCCTCCGCAAGTTGACAATGCCTTGCGCATCAATGCGTCGGAGGGTGCAGCGCTGCGGTTGATGAACCCGGTCGGCTACGAATTCCTGCAACGTTATCCCGATATGAAACTCGATGTTGTGACGAACGCGCGGATGATCGACATTGTCGAGGAAGGTTTCGATGCCGGCGTGCGGCAGATCGGCCACGTGCCGCAAGACATGATTGCCGTGCCTTGCAGTGCGGCGGTACGCTTCCTTGTGGTGGGCACGCCAGCGTATTTTACCGATCATGCGAAGCCGGCCACGCCCGAAGACTTACGCGCGCAAACATGCATTCGCGCTCGCCTTCCGGGGGGCGCACCTTACAAATGGACGTTCGAGCGGGCAGGCAAGCACGTCGAAATCGACGTGCCAGGCGTACTGACACTCGACAGCCCGCATCTAATACTCGACGCCGTGTTTCACGGCGTTGGTCTTGCCTGGATGAGCGAGTGGGCGGTGGCCGAGCACATTGCGGCCGGCCGAGTCATCAGCGTGCTCGACGACTGGGCCGCACGCGCACCCGGGCTTTGTTTGTACTACCCCGGACGGCGGCATGTGCCGGCGGGATTGCGCGCGTTCATTGATGTGATTCGCGAGTGCGCAGCGTCTGATCTTGACACGCAGCGCTTCAAATAACTAAAAAAAGACCCGGCCCCCGATAGACAGCTTCCTGATGGCATTGATCCCCCACCTCCTAATCCGCATTGTCGCGCGTGGCTTTCTCAATGCGCGAGCAAGCTGGACGATCAGGACTATATAGACTCCATGCAGGTACGTTTCCCTTCTATATGAAGCTTGGATAACTTTTATACGTGTCAGCCCAAGGGATGGGAGCGATGATATATCGACCCTCAAACCGATTCGACTCCTATATGGGATCCCGCTATAGCCGGGTCCGCTGCCCGAGAGCTGACTCTTTTTGACGAATGGCATCTAGTCCCCACTTGTCTTAGCGACATCTCCGAATCGGCCCTTGTCTTGGTCAGCGCCCACTCGCGAGCGCCCCACAGTTCCTTATCGGTTATGTCCCGCTCGGCACCTCACTGGCGGCCTTGAGCGTTTGTATGAGCCTCCGGGCCTGCAGCCCCGCGACGTCGAGCTTGATGTCCACCAGTTTGCGGTTTCCCTCGCGAACCCTAAGTTGCTGGGCATCCAGGACCTCGATGTCTTCGAGCACGGTGCGCTTCAGTTCGGCAAACAACGTGTCGGAGATATCCGACTCATCGATTCGGAAATTGTGACCAGATGCGAAGAAGTTATGCGTGGTCGTTTCTGTCTCGGGCGTGACTGCGTCGAATAACCTGAGCTGAAATCCTCCGATGCGCTCCCCCTCAAGCGCATTGCGTCCCGTCGATATAGCGCCCGAATACAAGTTGATCAGTCCCGGGGAAAACTCGACTTCCTGCCAACGGTCGACAAGCCCGTCGAAAGGCACGAGCTTCGCGTACGTGGGAGGCGCCGCCGATGCGGGCATCCAGCGTTTCAGCGTCAATCCACGCTCGGTTCGTCCCACCTTCGTTTCGGTCTCGAAGTGAAGGTCAGGGTCGCCGCCAATGGTGTACCGGTGCACGTACGCCAAGTGAGACAGGTCGAGCAGATTGTCGTGCAGTAACTCATAGTTGCACTTGAAATGGAACAAGCCTTCCCGCCATACCCATTCCGGATCCTCACGCCACTGAAATGGCGGCAGCAGCGCCGCATCAGCTTTAGCGGGGTCGCCCATCCAGATCCAAATCGTGCCGCCCTTCTCGATCAGCGGATAGCTATTAACCTTCGCGCTTGGCGGAATCGCCGTCTGTCCGGGAATGCGAACACATTGTCCGCTGCAATCAAACACCAGGCCGTGATAGTTGCAGCGAAGGTCGTCGCCGACAAGCTCGCCCATCGAAAGCGGCAATCCGCGATGGCAACACCGATCCTCGAGCGCCGCGACGCGCCCATCTGTAGTACGAAACATTACAACAGGCTCATCCAGCAATCGCCTCCCAAGTGGCTTGGCGGTGATCTCGGCGCTGAATGCAGCCACATACCAGCAGTCCTTTGCAAACATGTCAGTCTCCTTTTATTCGACACGCCCGCTGCGCGATCCGCGGCGGCTTGAAAAGAATTTCCTCATATTCCGGTTGACATGTCAACTATATATTTCTACCATTAGGTATCGAATATCCAAACCAGCAAGGACTGACCATGATGTGCAAGACTCGCGGGGGCACGGAATGACGAAGAAAACGCGTCGCGTCCTCGACCTTGACGGATACCTCCCCGCATACCTCAGTCAGATCAACAACAAGTGGGCGAGGAGCGCGTCGAGGATCTATCTGGCCGACTTCGGGGTCGGCATCAACGAGTGGCGCGTCATGACCCTCTTTGCGATCGAGCCCGGGACCACGGCGCAGCGAACCTGTTCCATCCTGGGCATCGACAAAGCGGCCGCGAATCGAAGCGTCGGTCACCTCGAGAGCCTCGGACTGGTGGAGTTGTCGGCAAATCCGAACGACGGTCGGAGCTTTCTTATCCAGTTGACCGAAGAAGGCTGGCGAGTGCACGACGCAGTCCTTGAGATCGCACTGGCACGGGAGCGCCTGCTGCTCACGGGTCTCAGCAGCACGGACCGCCGCACGCTTATTTCGTTGCTGGATCGCGTGAGATCCAACCTTGCGTTGCTAGACACAGACCCACCGAAATGAGCGTCTCCCATTCGAATCCGATTCGGCTCCTGGTCGCGCAACGCACCGTCATTGCACGGGATGTCGTGGAGATCAGTTTCGCGCATCCGGAGAGCGCATCGCTGCCCGAAGTCAGTCCGGGCGCTCACCTGCTTGTGCATCTTTCGCCGGAATTATCGCGACAGTATTCGCTCTGCAACGGCCCGACCGAACGCGACGAGTTGCGTATCGCCGTCAAGCACGAGGCCAATGGCCGCGGCGGATCGGCTGCAATGCACCGGCTCGCCGTAGGCGACTCCGTGCTCGTGGAGTTCCCAAGAAACGCGTTCGCGCTCGAGGCTGCCACGCACACCATTCTGTTTGCCGCTGGCATCGGCATCACGCCCATCGTCAGCATGGTCAAGAGTCTCGCTGCGGCAGAGAAGCCTTACACGCTCTTCTATTCGGTGCGCGACGAGGAACATGCGCCCTACCTCGATTTGCTTCGCCTGCCGCTCTACGCGTCCAACGTGCATCTCCACTTCTCCGCGCGCGACGGACGGATTGACGTAGCTTCCGCGCTACGACCGTTGCCACGCGAGTCCCGGCTTTATACCTGCGGACCGGCAGCCTTCATGAAAGAGATCCTGGACGCGGCCCAAGGACTCGGCTGGCCCGCACACCGTTTGCACCGGGAGTGTTTCTCGGCCGACATGCCGGTTCAGACGGGAGCATCGTTCAAGGTCGTGCTGGCGAAGACCGGCCGTGAACTCATCGTGGGCGCCGACGAGAGCGTCGTGACGGCTTGCAGGCGAGAGGGTTGCGAGATCCCCACTTCGTGTGAGCAAGGCGTCTGCGGGACCTGTCTGGTGACGGTGCTCGCAGGTGAGCCGGATCATCGCGACCTCTACCTCACGGATGAGGAAAAGAATGGCAACAAGATGATGCTCGCCTGCTGTTCCCGCGCACGGTCAGTCGAACTCGTGCTGGACCTGTAATGCCACTCCGCTCTGTCGGGCAGTAGACCGGGACGACCTATTGTCGTGACCCGCATTGGCGGACATCAGCACTATCTCAACAGCAACTGCCAGCGCTCAGGCGCGTCTAGCTGCATCTGCCTTTAACAACCCTGATTCAATATCAAAGGAAGCGAGATCATGACCATTTCTGGAAATGAAGCCCAGGCCGTCGCTCAGGCATTCCTGTCTGCGATCAACCAGCGCGATGCGGATGCGGCCCAGGCTTTGCTTTCGCCTGGCGGTACGCTGGAGTTCCCGGGCGGCACCACCTTCGAGCGTGTCGCGGATTTCCTGAAGTGGGCGCAAACACGTTATCACCGCGCCGAGTACACGTATCAGGCGTGGGATGTAGTCGCGCAGGCGGAGCGCTTTATCGTGTACGCCAAGGGGACAATTTCAGGAGAGTTGCTCGACGGCACGCGTTTCGACGATGTCCGCTGCATGGAGCGCTTCACGATTCATGAGAAGCGCGTTGAGCGCAAGGAAGTCTGGTCGGATATCGCCGACATGCTGCGCCGACGCGACCCTACACCGCGCCCCGATGACGCCCAATAAACAGGAGGCCGACATGCAAACGCTGCGCGTCATTCGAGGCCGCATCCATACGATGGATCCGGCGCGTCCCCTTGCTCAGGCGATGGCATACGCAGGCGGGAGGATCATCGCCATCGGGACCGAGGATGAAGTGATGCGGGTCGTGGGTGCGTTGACACCGGTTGCTACAATGACCGGAGCGTGCATCGTGCCCGGGCTGATCGACAGCCACAACCACATGCTGGCGACCGGCATGCAGCGGCGACTGGTGGATCTGTCGGCGTGCCGGTCCATCGATGACGTGCTGACAGCCGTACACGACTACGCCCAAAATAATCCGGAAAAGCAGTGGATCGTGGGCGGCCAGGGCTGGCACATCGACGCGCTGAAGGAGAAGCGCTATCCCACGCGCCAAGAGCTGGATAGCGCTGTCGCTGACCGGCCTGTCTACCTGCCGCGCATCTACCATGCCGCCGCCGTGAACACGCTCGCCCTGCGGCTAGCGGGTCTCGACACAGCGACAGAAGATCCCCCGGGAGGCCGCATCGTGCGTGACGATCAGGGCATCCCGACCGGCGTGCTCCATGAGGCTCCGGCATTCGGTCCGATCGAGGCCATGCTGCCGCAGCCTTCCGCAGATGAGAAGAAGGCAGCTTTGCGCGCGGTCCAGCGCGACTATCTCGCGGTGGGTATCTGCGGCGTGGTGGAGCCTGGCTTGCTTGCGCAGGACATGCGCGTCTATGAAGAACTGGCAGCGACCGAAGAGTTGAAAGTCCGCACCGTACTCATGCCGCTTGCCCAGACGGAACGCGGTCAGGAAGCGGTAATCGAGCGGCTGAAGGCCTGGAGCGTGCGAACGGGATTCGGCAACGCCCGGTTGAAACTGGGAGGCATCAAGGTCTTCCTCGATGGCGGCGCATCGCTCGGCACCGCACTGCTGCGCGAACCGTATCCCGGAGGCGATTGCAACTGCGGTGTGCAAGTAACGGACACTGAAACGCTGGAAGCCATCGTCAAGTTCTGCGCCAGTGAAGGCTGGTCGCTCGGCATTCACACGGTGGGCGGCCGGGCAATTGACCTCGCACTCGCGGCATTCGAGCGGGTTTCGCAGGAACACGATATCCGCCCTCTCCGCTTTAGCCTCATCCATGCGTATCTGTGGCCTACGCAGGAGAACATTGCCACGTGCGCGCGACTCGGCGTAGCCGTGGCCACCCAGGCGTCGATGCAGTTCAAGTTCGCCTCCAACCTGACGCGGCGCTTCGGACGGCCGGCCATTTCTGTCGCGACGCCCATTCGCAACTGGCTCGACGGCGGTGTCGTCGTGGCCGGTGGATCGGACTCACCCGCCACACCGTATGATCCGCTTCTCGGGATATGGCAAGCGACCACGCGACGGATCGATGAGGATGGCGAACCAGCGTTAGGTGAAGATCAGGCGATCAGCATTAAGCGGGCGCTGGCGCTCTATACGACCAACGCGGCGTGGCTGTCGTTCTCGGATCGGGAGCGAGGATCGCTGGAGCCGGCCAAGCTCGCGGACTGGGTAGAGCTCGACCGTGACCTCTTCGAATGTCCGCCCGACGAGATTCGCGGCATCGGAATTCGCCGGGTCGTTATTGATGGTGAAGTCGTCCATGACAAGGAAACCGCATGATGGGATCTTTGCACTGCACCGAGGGTTAGCATTGTCATCAATGGTCCAACCGGCCCAGCGCCACATTTGAAGGGCGCCGGGCCGTATGGTGATACCCGTTGGCCGTTAGCTCAGAACATGTGACGCATGCCGATGGTCGCACCAATAGTCGATCCCGCCGGTGCATAGAGCGCGCCATTCGTCGACAGACCCGTGTTGAGCTTGCCGTGATTATTCACTAAACCCAACTGGCAATACAAAGCCGTCGCCTTTGACATGGAATACGTCACCCCACTCGCTAACATCAGCGAATGATTGTTGGTGTCGTTGCCATCGCTGATGTACCAGACTCCCACATTGGTATCGAGGAAAGACGTTATCTGATAGTTGAATCCGCCACCGAATACCCGGCTGTCGAACGATCCCGCCAGCTTGTAATTGACGAACACCGCATCAATGGTCAAGTCGCCAATGTGATAGCCCGCGCCGATCGTACGACCGGTGAACGGCACCGTGGTCGGGCTCGGTGTTGATGCAGCCGTTCCTCCGCTGTTGCCGTCGTACATTGCCGCACTGACAAAAAATGGTCCGTGCGTATATGACAGACTGGCCGAATACTGTCTCCCCGCCTGGAAGTCTCCCGGTGTGCCGCCCATGGCGAGCATCACGGCGCCCTGGAAACCGCCGATCGTCGGACTCGTATAGGACATCGCGTTCGGGTTGTATGCGCCCGTCGCAAAAAGACGGCCGACATAGATCGGGACCTCGCTTCCAAAGAAGGAAATATTGCGCGGATCTGTCGAGATCAGCGATAACAAAAAAGGCGAGAACTGAACTCCAAGTTGAACCTGCCCGAAATTCCCCGTCAGTCCGACCCAAGCTTGACGTCCGAAGAAATTGCCGTTCGAATCGGTCACTCCGCCGTTGCTGATATTGATTCCGCTCTCGAGCGCGAAAATGGCATGCAGGCCTCCTCCTAAATCCTCCGTCCCTTTCATGCCAAAGAGTGATGGAGTTTGGTTGCCGCTGACGAGAGAGAACTGACGGCCGGCATTTTCCCCGGTAGCGGGATTAACCGATTTACTGGTGAACAGGAGGCCAGCATCAACGATCCCGTACAACGTCACCGTGGACTGCGCGCTGGCAACGGTTGTCAGGCCCGCGCATACGACGGCAGCCAGAGTTTTTGGAAGACCACAACGAGGCAAGTTCAAGATATCTCCTTTTATATTAGTATGTATAACGAATTAAATTGTCTATAACTTGACAAATCGATTCGCCATTTTTTTTCAACTCTTGACTATTGCGGCCAGATCCACTGAGCTGACCGCGCACGCCGATTAAAAAGCGTCTTATTCAACCGCCGGCGTTGTGCCGAAGGCCTGATCGAGGAATTGACGGGTCACATCCGTGTACGGCGGCCGTATGAGCATCACAGCTTCTTGGGCAGCGCTTTGCCGGTAGACAGATCGTGCGTGACTGAACGTCAGGAAGCCGGCCTTGCCATGATACGAACCCATCCCCGAAGGTCCGACGCCGCCAAATGGCAGGCCCTCGGCATAGACGTGCGCCATGACGTCGTTGATCGTGACGCCACCGGAGGTCGTGCCGTCAAGTACGCGACGCGCGTGAGCATCGTCCTTGCCGAAATAGTAGAGCGCAAGAGGATGAGGACGCGCGCGAATATCCTGCACCACTTCCCCGAGATCGCTGTATGTCAGGATGGGAAGGATTGGCCCGAAGATTTCCTCCTGCATCACCTTCGCGTCTTCCGGCGGATTGACGATCAGCGTCGGTGGAAAGCGGCGAGCGCTGCGGTTTTCGTCTTCAGGAAACGCCTGGATGACCTGCGCCCCTTTCGCTCTCGCGTCTTCGACAAGCCCCATCAGTCGCTCATAATGACGCTCCGTGATAATCGTGGTGTAGGCCTGCGATGCCATGCCATCAGGAAAGAGTGTCCGCACGGCCGAGACGCATGCGTCTGTAAAAGACGAGGCGCTGCTGGCGGGTACATAGGCGTAGTCGGGCGCGAGGCAAATCTGGCCCGCGTTGAAAGTCTTGACCGCCATGATCCGGGCGGCGGCTTCGTCGAGATCGAATTGATCGGTCACGATCACGGGCGACTTGCCGCCAAGTTCGAGCGTCACGGGCGTCAGGTTTTCCGCGGCCGCTCGCATCACGTGACGCGCCACGCCAGTCGAGCCTGTGAACAGCAGATGATCGAAGGCAGCCGCGGCAAATTCTGCACCCTCTATAGCCCCTCCAAGGACCACGGCTACCTCATCATGTGAAAAGTAGTCCGAAATGAGCTTTCCCATTAATTCCGATGCCGCGGGCGTAAATTCGCTTGGCTTCAGGATCGCACGGTTGCCGGCAGCGAAAATACCGGCCAGCGGCGCAAAGACGAGGTTGTATGGGAAATTCCACGGCCCTATCACGCCGACGACGCCAAGAGGCTTATATTCGATTCGTGCCTCGGCGTCCGGCGCCAGCGCCTCGTGTTTTTCGGCCCGCATCCAGGCCTCGACATTGGCAGCGGCATGAGCGAGCGACGCGGCCGAAGAAAAAATATCACCGATGATCGTCTGCTCCTTGCTGCGGTTACCGAAGTCCGCGGAGAGCGCATCGGCAATCTTGTCGCGGTTCTCGACCAGAAGGTGCTTCGCGCGGTGAAGGCGATCGATTCTGATCTTGGCCGACGGAAAGCCATCGGCAATGAAGGCGGCTCGTTGAAGGTTGATCAGACTGCTAAGCTGTGCCGAAAATTCGGAACGGTCAGAAGACATTGAATTACCTCATGTTCTAGGAATTTAGATGCACGCCGACAAGGCGTGGGAATACCGCTCCACTTCTTCGGAGCATTGATTTTTTGATGATAGAAACCGTCTTGCAAAAAGACTTGGCGGTCCCTTGATTGAAGCGCCAAGGAAAAAGGACGGCGAAGAAAAAAACGCCCTCGCCCGCTTCATTTGCTGCCTGACGATTCCTCGTGCTGCGCGTTCACAGCGACGCGTTATGGTCTCGTGGTCGTCATCGTCGCTTGCTTGCATCGCCGGCTGCGCGCCGCGCCGCGTAACGCCGGCAACTTGCACCGAAGGCTTCGAAGAGCGAGCGGGACAGCGCGTCGTTAGCCACCATGACTTCGGGATGCCATTGCACACCGAGTGCAAAATCATGATCGTTTAGGCTGACCGCCTCGATCAGTCCATCCGGCGCACAGGCCTCCACAGCCAGCGCCGGCGCCAACATCGCAATGCCCTGCCGATGCAGCGAATTCACGCGCCCCCGCGGTGCTCCTGCAAGTGCGGATAGCGTGCCGTCTGCAGTGAGTTCGATCTCGTGCTTGTATCGATAGCGCGCCTGAAGGTCCTCGTCGAGGTCTTCAAGGTGATCGGCAGAATGCCCCGAGGCGTGGATGTCCGTTAGCAGAGTCCCGCCAAACGCGACGTTCATTTCCTGGAAGCCGCGGCAGATTCCGAGGAAGGGCATGCCGCGCGCCGCCGCGCCTCGCATCAGTGCCAGCGCGACATGATCGCGCGCGGGGTCGACATGTATCGCGGTATCGTCTGGTCCGCCATAACGTTGCGGCTCGACATTCGATGCACCGCCCGGAAACAGCAAGCCGTTCAGACCATCGAGATAGCTGTCGCACGTGTCGATCTCCTGTGTCGCCGGAATGAGCACGGGACTCACCTGCGAGCAGGACATCAACGCACGGATATAACTGTCCTTGGCGCTATGCAGATCGTGTTCCGCGACGAAAAAGCGGTCGCATACCAGGCCGACCAACGGCCGGGCGTCGCTGGCGGCGCCCGTCATGCGACCTCCTGCGGGTTGCGGCCTGTGACCGATGTCAGTGCTTTCAGATCGATTGCCGGGTCACTGGCCTCGCGCGGCGAAATCGGCGCGCCCATGGCCAACAGCTTGCGCGCCAGCATGTGATCCTGCGGCCGGTTGATGCTGTCGATCGCAATCAACGAATGGTCGCGAAAGTAGAACACCGAGAACTTCCGGTCTTCAACAGAGCCCCGCACCGCGTGGTTAGTGAAACCGATATTCACGCCTGCCATCTGCAGTTTCAGATCGTACTGATCCGACCAGAACCACGGCACCGCGCGATACGGTTCAGGCGCACCCAGAATCGACGCCGCCGCGATCTTGGCCATATCGTTGGCGTTCTGCACCGACTCTATGCGACATGCCAACGCGCCGGCGGGCGCCCAGTGCGGGATGAACGAAGCGCAATCGCCGGCCGCGACGATCTCAGGATCGCTCGTGCGTGCAAACGCGTCCACCGCAATTCCGCCTGGCACCTTCAGCCCGCAGTCCGCGGCCAGTTCTATGTTGGGAATCACGCCGATGCCCACCACGACCAGGTCGCTTGACAACCGTGTCCCATCGTCAAGTTCGACCGAGACATCGCCGTGGGTGTCATGGAGCGCCACGACCTTGCGTCCCAATGCGAAGGAGACGTTGCGATCGGTATGGACCCGCAGCATGAAATCCGACATCCACGGGGATGCGACCCGCGCGAGAAGGCGTGACTCCGTCTCAACGACGGTGACCTCAGCACCTTGCTGACGCAACGAAGCAGCCGCCTCCAGACCAATGTAGCCACCGCCGACAATAATTGCTCGTCGCGCTGTACGCATCGATTTAGCCAGGCGCCGCGCATCGCTCAGATCGCGAAGGTAGTGCACAGCGTCGAGCGTGGCGCCGGGGCAGTCGAGCTTGCGCACGCGCGCGCCTGTCGTCAGCGCAAGATGATCGTAGGCGATGCGCGTGCCGTCGTGCATCTCAACCTCTTTTCGGGCACGGTCGATGTACGTAACGCGCGTCGACGGCATCCACTGGATCCGTTCCTCGCTGAAGAATGCCTTCGAACGCAGGGGCAGACGATCTTCTGCGAACGCGCCCGAGAGAAATCCCTTCGACAGCGGCGGACGTTGATAAGGCGCGTCCGGTTCGTCGCCTATCAGCACGATATGTCCATCAAAGCCGAGCTCTCTTGCCGACGCGGCGATCTGGGTACCCGCATAGGAAGCGCCGACAATCACAAGTGTGCGTTTCATCATGTCACCCCTGACGTAAAGGAATCGCGACGACGAGTCCACTCATCGCGGGCGTGACGACCAGTTGGCAGCTCAGGCGGCTTTCGGGGCGGCGTTCGGCTGCCACTCCGTCGAGCAGCTCCAGTTCGGATTCATCGGCTGAAGCGAGCGACGCTGTAGACGATGCATCGATATAGACGTGACATGTCGCGCAGGACAGGCATCCGCCGCATTCGCCGTCAATGCCGCGCACGTTGTTGTGAATGGCTGCTTCCATGACGCTCGTGCCGATGGGCACGTCGATTTCCTTGCGGCTACCGTCGCGCAGAATATAGGTAACGACAGGCATGACATCTCTCCTTGGCGATGGAAGCACCATCAAAACGATTCGAAATACTCCCGGTGTTCCCACTCGGTGACTTCCAGGTTGAAGCGATCGATCTCGGCCTGCTTGAGCTTGCAGAAGTAATCGACGAAAGCACTGCCGAAGCCTTCGCGCAGACATTCGTCGGCGCGCAGCGCGTCGATTGCATCGTTCAGTGTGCGAGGCAGCGCTGGCGCGTGTGTCTCGTAGGGCGTATCCGCTGACGCCGGCAGCGCGAGGCCTCGCCTCAAACCGTCCAGCCCAGAGAGCACCTGCGAACCGAAGTACAGGTACGGATTGGCCGCCGGTTCGCCCACCCGGTTCTCGATACGAGTCGCAGCGTCACCCGCGCCACCCAGCACGCGCAACATCACGCCGCGGTTATCGCGTCCCCAGTTCGCACGGTCCGGCGCATTCGCGTACGGCCGATAGCGCCGATAACCATTGATCGTCGGCGTCGAAAATGCCGCGGCGCCTTGCGCGTGTGCAAGCAAGCCGGCGAGATATTTTTCTCCAGTCGCGGACATCGCTGCCGACGGATCCACCGGCATGAACGCGTTCGTTCCGTCGGCAACATGCACAAGCGACTGATGCAGATGCCATCCGCTCGATACCACATTCGGTATACGGGGACGACACATAAAGGTCGCGTGATAACCATTGCGATGGCATATCTGCTTGACCGCGCTGCGCAACAGAATCATGTTGTCGGCGCTGCGCATGCCCTTCGTTGGCGCGAAGGTGAATTCGAACTGGCTCGGGCCATACTCGACCTCGAGCGAGCGTATGGGCAAATCAAGCGCGTCGATATTGCGGCGAAGCAGTTCCATCACTTCGTCGACCGCGTCGTAGCGTACCTCCGTCAGGTACTGATAACCATGCGAGAGCAATTCGACTTCGGGCGGCAAACCCGGTTGGCCGGAATGCTCTAGTTGCATGTTCTGATTGGTTACCTTGAAGACATGAAACTCGACTTCAAGGCCGGATACGAAATCAAAACCGTGGTCGCTCAACTGGTCCAGCGCGCGACGGTAGAGATGGCGGGTGGCGAACGGCACCGGCTTGCCGTTGGTGAAATAAACGTCGCACAGCACCCAGCCTGTATGCGGCGCCCAGGGCAGGATGCGGAAGGTTTCGGGATCGGCGACCATCAAGGTGTCGCATGCGCCCTGCATCTCGGGCATGTCGAAACCGCCGCCCGCGGTGAACACGGGGAAAACCGTGCGGTGCGATGTGTCCTTGGCAAACAGCGTGGTCGTGAGCGTCACGCCGCTCTTGAGCGCCTTGATGGCTTCATCGACGACGAGCGTCTTGCCGCGTAACAATCCATGCTGGTCGGGAAATGAAAAGCGGACGACTTTGACATCGCTCTTCTTCAGACGCTCGATCAGGTCTGAACACGCGCCTTGTTGCGCGTCGCTCCACAGACCATGGGTTTCAACGAAAGACATGTTCGATTCGCGCGGCGAATTAACGGCCGCACGCTCCATTCGGGTTGCTGGATGAGTGCTTCAAGCCGTGGGGGCCGGCCACGGAGCGGCGGTGCGTCGCTTGACGTCCGACTCCTTCCAGTACTCGTCCCAGCGGTCCGCCGGCCCAATACCATCAATTGACGCCGGCCCCGTAAGACGAGCCGCCTCCTGTTCGTCGAGCACCATCAGCGTCTTCTCCCCTGCCTGTGCTTTCTCGATCGCGTCGACCAGCAGCCGCCGGTACGCGATGATTCCCTTGTCGGTCGTGCCCAGGTGTTCGCGCGTGCGATCCTGGATCGCACCCAGCGATTCGACCGCCCACTGGTCGTGAACGTTGATATCGAAACCCATGCCGGTGTACGTCTCGCTCAGTTGCTCCTGCAAGTCGAAGCCGTAGTTGTTGCTCTTGTTCTTGCGTGACGTGTAGTTGGGCAACTCGTAAAGCTCGAGGCGTTGCGCACGCATCTGTTCTTTGTTGGTGGGCTCGCCAAAGCTCGTGAAAATCGCATACCAGTAGCAGTTTTCATCGTCCACGGGAACGTGCCACTGCGTGATGGTCATCTCCGCGCTCATCGGAATCACGAACGCCTGGGGAAACACGAGGTTGGTCACACGCACGTGCGTCTGGGTTTCATTGAGCGGGCGTTTCGCGATCAGACAGAGACCGTAGTCGGCGGGGCTAACAAGGATTTCGGGGGATTCGTAATCGCGCAGCACCTTCGTGATCGGCATATCCGAATCCGCCGATGCACCACGAAACTGTTTGCCGTAGCTCTCGCTTACGTCTTCGTCTTCGAAGAAGCGATGCAGGAACGAAGCGTGAGCCGGATCAATGCCCACTTCGAGCGCCTGCAGCCAGTTGCATTCGAACAACCCCTTGAAGGCAAACGTGTACTCGCCGGGGGCGACGAAGCAGTCGAAGTTCGGGAACGCCGGCGGTTCGCCCTTGCCGATATAGGCGAACAGAATCCCGCTGCGCTCGACGATTGGATAAGCACTTTGACGAACCTTGTTGCAAAGCGTACTGCCGACAGGTTCGCCCGGTGTCGAGAGACAGCGGCCTTCGGCATCGAAAAGCCAGCCGTGAAATGCACAACGCAAACCACCGCCTTCAAGACGACCAGCGGCGAGATCGGCGCCGCGATGCGGGCAGTCCCGATCCAGCATGCCATAACGGCCCTGCTCATCCTTGAATACCACGAAGTCCTGCCCCATCAGCCGCACTGCCCTGACCGGGCGCTCAGCGGGCAGCTCTTCGACCAGCGACACCGGCTGCCAGTAATTACGTAAAAGCTGGCCCGCCGGCGTGCCCTTGCCTACGCGGGTAATGGTGTCGTTTTGCTGGGAACTCAACATTGTTCGTCTCCTGTTGACTGAATGCAACGATCTAAAGATACACGCAAAATGCTTCTTCTGAAAACGAAGAATACACCAACGCATTCAAATGTACAGTAGCTGCATGCATATTCACTGCGACGCGATGCGGTCAATAAGGCCTTACTAATCAATTTATTTACTTATATATATGTTTTATAACGATAATTATAGGAATCATAGTTCATACCGATGCGTAACAACAAAGCCACGCCGACGCTATTTCGTTCTCAGTGCATACATTCAAGAACACTCTGTCGTGTCCTGAGTCTTTCCTGAATGCACCGACCCCTTGCATGGCCTACAATCAGGACAGGCATACGAACGAGCCAAAACCGGCACGACTATCGGAGAAAGGAATGGAGTCCCAGCAAGAGCGCGTGTTGGTCTACTTGCGCGACCTGATACTTAAGGGCGAATTTGCACCGGGTGCCCGCCTCGGCGAGGTAGCGCTCGCGGAACGTCTGCAGGCATCGCGCACGCCTGTCCGGCTTGCACTCAGCACGCTTGAGCAGGAGGGACTTGTCGAACCGTCGCCGGGTGGCGGTTACGTGATGCGGCGCATTACCGCAACGGAAATTGCGGACGCCATCGCGGTCCGCGGACACCTGGAAGGAATGGCTGCGCGCCTCGTCGCCGAGCACGGCGTCCCGCGTCAATTGTCCAATGCGTTCGGCGAATGCCTTCGCACCGGCGACCGGCTACTTGCCGAACACGAACTGGACCTCGATGACTACGCCGCCTATACGGACATGAACAACCGGCTCCACAAGCTGATCGTGGACGGCTCTGGCAATGCCGCGTTAATGCGCGCCATTGAAATGAACAATCGCCTGCCGTTCGCGGCGGCGAGCGCGATGTTGCCCATGCAGTCCGCCATCGAAGAAGGACGTCAATGGCTCTTCATGGCGCATCAGCAGCACCATAGCCTCGTACACGCGATGGAGCATGGTGAAGGAGCAAGAGCTCAAGCGCTTGCGACTGAACACGTGCAGATCGCGCAACGGAATCTGACTTATGCACTCGAGCGGCCAGAGCTTTATATGAAGCTGGCGCCGGCGCTGCAACTCGTTGCCGACGCCGTGCTGTAGCGCGTGTCAAGCGCGATCTGGTGTGTGCCCAGCACCCCGTGCGTACGCAGGGTGCTGGCGACGAAGCGGAATCCGGCTTTGTCGCGCATTGCGCAACCATGGCCTGACATCATGCGGGAGCGCATTAGATGCTTAAGTTCAGCGAGTCTCTAATGCGCGGGCATAAGGCGGTTATCGTTTTATCAAACTTTCACTTGAGCACGGCGATGGATTCTTCGACAACCGTCTTCGAAGGGCCAGTGCGTTCATGCACATGTGAAGTCTCGGTGCGATCAATCAGCAGACTCAGAATTCCCGGCCGGCTGTAGTGCCCACGCGAATCCATCATGCGTTTGCGCTTGTCGATCAAGCGGAAGTCGAGGTCGGCAATCACCTCGCCCTCGCCGGAACGCAGCGGCTCGCCAAGCAATTCACCTTCGGGCGAGACAATCGCGGTAAAGCAGCCACTCGAGATCGGGCCGATCGGGCATCCCGTATCTTCCATGATCCTGGCTTGCTGTTCCGCGTCAAGCCATGAGGTGGCATTGACCACGAACGCACCGGACTCCAGTGCGTGCTGGCGGATGTTGACCTGGATTTGCTCGGAGAAGGCGTCGCCTGCAAACGAGCCGGGGTACATTGCCGAGTGAATTTGCTCTCCGTCGGCCATCAGGGCGTAACGCGCGAGCGGATTGTAGTGTTCCCAGCAAGCCAGTTGACCGATTCGTCCGACTGCGCTATCAACCGCCCTTAGACTCGACCCGTCGCCTTGGCCCCAGACCATCTGTTCATGGTAAGTCGGGGATATTTTTCGGCGACGCTGAATCAAGGTGCCGTCGGCGTCGAACAACAACTGGGTGTTATAGAGCGTACCGCCGTCGCGCTCGTTCACGCCGATAGACACAACCATGCCGGCCTCTTTTGCCGCGTTACCAATGTCCAACGTGGTGGCCGACGGTACCGTTACCGACTGCTCAAGCAAACGAATCTGTTCAGCACCCATCGCGTAAGGCGACTGGACGAACGAGAAGTACGGATAATACGGCACCACGGTTTCCGGGAAGGTGGCGAACTTCACACCCTGGCGACCCAGTTCGAGAATCTTTTTGACTACCTTGTCGACCGTACCTTCCCGACTGTAGAGAACTGGACTAATTTGTACTGCAGCAGCTTTAACGATAGTCATGACACGTCCTGTTGAGCGTAGTAAATTTAGTAAAACAAAATGTATTGAAGGTACAAGAAACTTTTTTTTGTACCGCCGATGCACCTGGAAACTGCCTTGAAATTTCGCTGTTGATTTCGATCACGAATGTCCCGGCCCGGGAGTTAGCACCACACCTGCTGCGCTGACTCCCCCTCGCAAAATCAGCCGATGCGCCAGTTGCGCTAGGACAAATGCAGCAACAAGGAAAGAAGCGCTCATCCAGCCAAGGTCGTATTTGCCCGCAAACGTTATTCCGAAGGCCCCCAGCACCCCGGACGCGGAGACTCCCAGATATACCGCCCCCGAATTCAGGCTCATCAACAACGCCCCCGTTTGCGGGAAAATCTCCAGCAAGCGATGTTGTTGAGGCACCAGCAACCCCCATCCGCAAATGCCCCATATAACCAGCGCAACGACAGTTGTACTCAGAAACGCGCTGGTGATCGGCATGAGCGCGAAATTGATCGATCCGAGTATAAGAAAGGTATTGATGATTCGAGTGCTACCAACCCTATCGGTCAATTTGCCGGAAACAATGTTCCCCACCGTCGCGGAGACGCCCCATATAACCAGCAATCCGGCGAGGGTGCTACCGTCTCCATGCGTTACGCGGTCCAACATGACGCCAATATAGGTGTACGAAATAAATGCGCCGCAATAGGTGAATAGCGTTGTCAATAAAGTCAGTGCCACCCGACGATCGGCCAGAGGCGCCAGACGCTGCCTCAGTCTGACGGGCGGGGGCGAAGGCATGTCAGGCAGCAGAATCAAGACTCCGACCCCGGACGTCAATCCCAGGGCCGCGACAAACCACATTGTGGTACGCCAGTCCCAAATGCCGCCCAACACCGTTCCGATTGGCGAACCCAAGGCAGTTGCAGTGGTTAAACCTGCAATAACAACGGCCAATGCGCGCCCGCGTAGCTCCGGCGCAACCAGCGACGCGCCAGCAGCCGTTGCCGTCGGGCTAAACATTGCGGCGCCGAGTCCCGAAACGAGGCGACTCGCGAACATCAAAGTCAGCGAAGAGGAGATCGCCGTAAGGACATTACCCACGACGAACACCACGAGACCACTTACCAGCAGACGCTTGCGCGACCAGTGCGCAAATACGGTTGCGACTACTGGCGAAAGAAGAGCGTATGAGATGGCGTATAGCGTCACCATCTGACCCACGAGCGCCACAGAAACGTGCATCGATCGCGAGACCATGGGCAATATTCCTGCAACAACAAAGCTATCGGTGCCAATCGCAAACATGCCAAGCGCCAGCACTAAAAGACGGCGATCCATCCAACATCCTCCTGTGACCCGTGTCTTCAGGTCGGTAAATAAACGATATATCTTTCCAATGTCAGTGACACATCGAAGTTGCGTGACGAAACTATACCGCAATCGAAGTTGCGTGACAAAACTTTTGAGTGGTAAACTTCGAACATGTATAGAAAAAACCTTACTGCCATAGACTGCTCTACAGCCCGCGCACTCGACGAGGTCGGTGAATGGTGGAGTCTGATGATCGTTCGCGAGTGCACTCTGGGCACGACGCGATTCGACGAACTGCAAAAGCGACTGGGTATCGCCCGAAACGTTTTAACAACGCGCTTGAATCAGTTGATGGCCCAGGAAATCGTTAAGAAAGTGCCAATAGATGGCAACGATCGGTTTTACGACTATCAACTAACTCCTAAGGGTGAGGCGCTCTACCCAGTGCTGGTGGCACTGATGCAATGGGGCGATCGTTGGACCGGGGAAGGCACGGGGGGGCCGATCGGCTTGGTAGAGCAGAAGACGGGTAAGCAGATATCCGTCATGGGACCGCGAGTCGAAAATGGCCCGCTCCTTGGGTTCCGGGACATCCGATTCGAGGCAAGACCAAGCGCAAGCAGTCACGTGCGGAAGGTCATCGCTGACCGAAACCGGGAAATTCTCGGTCTCGACGAGACCGCAACGCCTGACGCCGACACACCCACCCGTGCTGCGGATCGTAGGAATAGAAAGCAACGGTAGCGCCGGCTGGTTACCAGCGCACGCAAAGCATGCTTGCGTGCTCGTTTGGGGCGTCAAATCCAAATCCGGGATTCGCTTATCTCGTTCCGACTTCGTCACGGCCAACAGTTAATTTAGCGACTCAATCGTGCGAGGCGTTATGCGGAAACTCTCCCAACAGGATCGAGATGCGCTTGCGTCGGTTGAAACTGCGCACGTTCGCTCTTGCTGAGGCAACTAGCCCTTCACACGCCTTTGCGTTGGGGCGGGCGATCCGCCCGCTAAAGTCGATGTAAGGCCATTAGCGCGAAATGGAGCTGGCGGATAACGAATGCGGATTGCTCACTTAGCCTTGCACATCGGACGCGGCAAATGAAGTCGCGTTTTTTCTCACGAATTCCTGGACGCTGATCGGCGGCTGTCCGGTCAGTTGCAGGACATCGTCGGACTTTCTGTCGTAACGTCCCGCGCGATGCAGGTCCGCCATCGTCGACAAGTGATTGACCAGATGGGGCGGCAACCCACGTTCGACTAGTTTTTCCCGCCAGGCTGTCATCGGAACGTCCTGGTACGTAATCGGTCGTCCTAACGCGATCGCGTATTCCTGTGCGTAAAACTTCATGTTCTCCGAATGCGGACCGGTCAGATGGTAGGTATGCCCGATGTGCGGTTGGGGATTGCCCAGCACTGCCGCCACGACGCGGGCCACATCTTCCGCTGCGACCGGCGATGTCTTGCCTTCGCCAAACGGCAGCCTGATCTGGTCGTCCTGCCTGACCGACTGCGATGAAAACATAAGAAAGAACCCCTCGAGAAAGACGGTCGGCCGCACATGCACCACACCGAGGCCCGACCAGTCCAGCGCTTGCTCCGCCAGCCAGTGCAGCTTGTGCTGTGGGCTCGCAGTCGTCTCGGTGATGCTCATCTGCGACAGCGTCATCTGTGACATATTTACGAACGCTTTCACGCCATGATGTTTCGCCACCGCGGCCGCGTTGATGGTGGCCGCCAGATAAGTATCCGATACCGACATGCCGAAATACATGGTCTCGCAGCCTTCGATGGCCAGATGCATCGCGTCCAGGTCAAGCAGATTACCGATCACGACCTCGGCGCCCATTTCACGCAGCGCCGCAGAACGTTCATCCTCCTTGCGCACCATCGCACGCACAGCCCTGCCCTGTTGTCGCAGCAGTTCCGTGACGGTCCTGCCCACTGCGCCGACGCGGCCCGCAGCACCGGTAACCAGAATGGGTTTCTGATCAGACATTTCAATTCCCTTTTCCAAATTTAAGCTTTAGAAACGACGGCTGCGTGCCTCGATGCCGCAACGCGCCCGGCACTCTTAGGCCGCCAGCTTGAGAATCTCGAGTACGCCCGCCGGCGTACTTACAGGACGCGGATTGCTGAAGATAAAGAACTCCGCCATCGTGTTCCTCGCAACAATTTCGAACTGGTCCGGACCGACATTCACTTCGCGCAAACTGGTCGGTAAGTCGAGCGATTGGCAGAACGTCTTGAATGCCTCGGACGCCGACACCCCGGGTTTGCCCAACGCCTTCGCGAGCGCAACCTGCGCATCGACCGTGAACGGTTCGTTGTACTCCAGAACTCCCGGCATCATGACCGGTGTACACAGGAAGTGCGGCACATCGCACGTGCCACCCAGCACGTGGCCGATGGCATGACTCGCGCCCATCGGAACCCGTGCCTGCAAGCCGAAAGAACACAGCCACGACGCGACTTGACACTGATTAGCTGCGTCAAGGTCGTGCCGGTCTTTTCGGGCGCGTGGCAACCACTCGCTCATCAATTCGATGCCGCGCAATACGGTTGCGTCGACAAGCGGATTGCCTTGCGCCGAGCACAGCGCCTCGATCGCATGGTCCATCGCGCGTGTACCCGAACCCAACAGCAACGACTCCGGCGCATAGGGCAATAGGTGGGGATCAAGGATGATGGCAACTGGCATCAGCTTCGGATGAAAAAATGTCTGCTTGAGTTTTCTGCGCGAGTCGGTGACAAGGCAACCGGCGTTATATTCTCCGCCAGAGAGGCTGGTCGGTACCGCAATCATGCGCACAGAGGGGCCATTGAAATCGCGGATTTTACGACGTCCCTGCTCGCCTACTCGCACTTCGAAGCCGTCCAGGCCGTCTTCATCGGTAATGTTGTGCTCCATGCACAGTGTCGTAATCTTTGCGATATCGACGACGGAGCCCCCTCCGATCGCCACAATCAAGTCTGCGCTTGCGGAGAGCGCTGCTTGCGTCGCCTCAATCGCACCCTGACGCGTTGTGTGCTGCGCCACGCCATCAAACAGGCCGGCGTAGCGCTCGCCAAGCGCGTCGGCAATTTTGCTGATCTCGGATGTCGTGGTGTTCAGCGTACGGCTGACGATTAAAAATACCCGCTTCGCGTTCAGTCGTTCGGCTTCGGATGCAAGCATGGTTGCCGCCGGCCGACCAAACGTGACTCTCTCCATCGTTGGGAACAGATGGGTTCCTTTGGTACGCATAACACTCCTCCTTGGATAGTGACCGATCTCGGCCGAGTCTGTCCTCTGATTGGCAACGCAACGACCAAACATACGTGCCATTTCCTCTTGCACTGCCAAGTATCGGGAGATAACATAACAGTGTCAAGATTAAAAGTGCGGCAGCCGGAAGACTACCTCGTCAGGTGATGGGCTGTTATGTGAAAACCACCTTTGCGAGTCAACCATGTCAGGTTACGACGCACCAATCCGCGAAATCCGTTTTCTTCTCGAAGATGTCTGTGGGTATGAGGAAAGAACGGCCGCACTGCCCGGATTCGAGGATGCGACTCTCGATCTCGTGATGGCCGTGCTCGACGGTGCCGCCTCCTTCGCGCAGGAGGTGCTCGTTCCCCTCAACCTTCCCGGCGACGAAGAGGGCTGTCACTTCAGCGACGGAAAAGTGCGCACGCCGAAGGGCTACAAGACAGCGTACGACTTGTACTGCAAAAACGGTTGGCCTTCGCTCGCGGCCTCGCCGGCCTGGGGCGGCCAGGGGTTGCCGCCCTCCGTCGCACTGATGGTCCGTGAATTCATCGCCTCCGGATCAATGTCCTTCGGTATGTATTCAGGCCTGTCGCAAGGCGCTTACCGGGCCATTCTGGCCCACGGCACCGATGAGTTGAGGAAGACCTACCTCTCCAGGCTAGTCGACGGATCCTGGACCGGCACCATGTGTCTTACCGAACCAGAAAGCGGGTCCGACCTGTCGCGCCTGCGCACACATGCGGAGGCGCTGCCCGACGGCAGTTATCGCATAACGGGCACGAAAATCTTCATCTCCGGCGGCGACCATGATCTCGCGGAAAATATCGTTCACCTCGTGCTCGCCTGCTTGCCCGGCGCGTCGTCCGGCACGCGTGGACTCAGCCTGTTCGTCGTGCCGAAGCACGTTCCCGATGCAGTGACAGGCGAAATATCCCTGTCGTCGCCCAATTTCGTCACGACCGGCTCCATCGAACACAAGATGGGCATTCGGGCTTCTGCAACTGCGGTGCTGAACTTCGACGGCGCGCGTGGCTGGCTGGTCGGCAAGCCGCATTGCGGCTTGCGCGCGATGTTCACGATGATGAACTCCTCCCGTGTAGGCGTTGCAGTGCAAAGCGTCGGCGTTGCAGAAATCAGCTATCAGAACGCACTTGCCTACGCGCACGGCCGTCTGCAAGGCCACGCACTAAAGGCCGCCGAGTCACGATCGGACGCACCTGTACCGATCATCGATCATCCGGACGTGCGCCGCGGACTGCTCACCATGAAGGCCTTGGTCGAAGGCATTCGCGCGCTTTACATCGACGCTGCGCTGCTGCTCGATGTGCGCGCAGCTCAGCCGCAATCTGCCGAAGGTGAGGCCGCGGAGAACCATCTTGCGCTGCTTACGCCGGTACTTAAGAGCTTCATCAGCGAGAGCGCGCTACAGGTGACCGACCTCGGCATCCAGATTTATGGCGGACACGGTTATGTGCATGCGAACGGCATGGAACATCTTTACAGGGACGCGCGCGTCGTGCCGTTGTACGAAGGCACAAACGGCATCCAGGCGCTGGATCTCGTCATGCGAAAGGTAGAACTCGACAACGGTCGTGTTCTCGATTCATGGCTTGCGTCCATCGATAAAGTAGTCGAAAGGGTAATGTGCACCACAGACCTCGCTCATATGGCGGTAGCCCAAGGCAGGGCGACCGGACACTTGCGCCAAGCAACGGCCGCGCTTCGTGAATGGGGTGCAGGCAACGAGCTCGATACCTGCGGTGCGGCGACAGACTACCTGCGGCTGTTCGGGCTTGTCGCCCTCGGTGCGGCATGGCTGCGCATGGCGGAAGCTGCCAGCAAGGGTCGTCAGACACACCCCCAACTTACACCGTTCTATAACGGCAAGATCGGTACGGCGGACTTCTATTTCCGGCGTCTCCTACCCGAATCCGAATGGCGCTTCGACGGTGTGATTCATGGCGCCCGTTCGCTGATGACGCTTGCTCCTGCGGAGTTCTGACACGTCGCCCGTAAGCCTCCTTCATTGCAGCTCAAAGGAATTGAAACATGCCTGACAGCACAACCCGTGGTCCACTCTCGGGAGTTCGCATTCTCGATCTAACGAGTATCGTACTCGGCCCCCTCGCGACACTGACGCTGGCGGGACTTGGCGCCGAAGTCATCAAGATCGAGGCGCCGGACGGCGACAACGTGCGTGAAGCCGGCTCCATGCGGCACGACGCTCAAGGCAATGAACACGTCAAGATGGGTCACGTGTTCATGCACAACAATCGCGGCAAGAAAAGTCTCGTGCTTGATCTCAAGAAAGCGCAGGCACGCGACGCGCTGCTGCGTCTCGTCAAGGATGCCGACGTGTTCCTGTCTAATGTTCGCCCCGCCGCAATGAAGCGGCTAGGTCTCGACTACGCGGCAATGGCGGCAGTCAACCCACGTCTCATCTATGTGACGGCGTGTGGCTATAGCACACGCGGTCCCTATGCCGACCGCCCCGCCTACGATGACCTGATCCAGGGCGCGGCCGGAATTCCATGGTTGATGCAGCAGTACGGCACGGCAGAGCCCGTCTATGCGCCCGTCTCGTTGGCAGACCGTGTAACCGGCCTGCATGTTGTCTACGCCGTCAGCTCTGCGCTGTTCGCCCGCGAACGCAGTGGCCACGGGCAGGAGATCGAAGTGTCGATGTTCGAGAGCGTTGCGCACTTTGTGCTCGCGGACCATATGGCTGGCAAGACGTTCGAACCGTCCGAGGGTGAGGCTGGGTACGACAGGCTTCTCTCTGCGGATCGCCGTCCCTACCAGACCGCTGACGGCTACTTGTGTGTGCTGATCTACAACGACAAGCACTGGCGCGAGTTCTTCAAGGCGATCGGCAAACCCGAACAGTTCTATTCGGATCCTCGTTTTTCGACTCAACGAAACCGGTCGCGCAATATCCGCGAGGTCTACGCATGGGTCGGTTCGGCCATGCGCACGCACACCACTGCGCAATGGCAGACCCTGCTCGACCAAGCCGACATTCCCTATCAAGTCGTCAATTCGATCGAGGATCTGTTGAACGACCCCCATCTGACCGCCACTGGATTTATCGGCGAAGAAACACATCCGACCGAGGGCCGGGTGCGCACACTTGGCAACCCCACCGTGTGGTCCGGCACGCCGCTGCCAGCGCTCGAACCGGCACCGGCACTCGGACAGCACAGCGCGGAGGTCCTGCTGGCCATTGGCTACTCCAGCGACGAAGTCGCACGACTCATCACGGAAGGCGCCACCTTCGCACCCGATATGCCCGCACCCACCGCGGCAGTTGCTACCGTTTCGACAATCACGCCGGCCTGAGCCGGCACCATCCAGACATCGACTCGACCATCAAGGAACTCACATGTTCAAGAACGACCTGTTGAAAGGCAAGCGTATTCTCATTACCGGCGGTGGTTCGGGCCTGGGCAAAGAAATTGCAGCGCGTTACTTGGAACTGGGCGCAGACTTGTACATCTGCGGGCGGCGCGACATCGTGCTGCAAGAGACGGCCGCCGAACTGACGAGCCGTTTCGGCGGCTCCGTCAAGGGACTCGCGGTCGATATTCGCAACGCCGACGCCGTCGACCAGATGATCGGCGAAATCTGGAAGGAGGGTGCCCTTACCGGACTCGTGAACAACGCTGCGGGCAATTTCGTGAGCCGCACCGAAGATCTCTCATCCCGCGGATTCGACGCAATCGCCAACATTGTCTTGCATGGCACGTTCTACGTGACCCAAGCTGTCGGCAAGCGCTGGATTGCTGAAGAGCTTCCCGGCAGCGTGCTTTCGATCCTCGTCACATGGGTGATGAATGGTGGCCCGTTCGTGGTGCCCTCCGCGATGTCGAAGGCCGGCGTGAATGTGATGACGAAGTCGCTAGCCGTCGAGTGGGGACGTCACCAGATTCGCCTGAACGCGATTGCACCAGGCGTGTTTCCGACTGAGGGCATGAGCAAGCGTTTGTATCCGGGACGCGACGATGCCGGCCGGTCTGATGGCAGCAGCCCAATGGGCCGCGCGGGCTACATGTCGGAACTGCAGAATCTTGCAACCTTCCTGATGGCAGACGGATGCGAGTGGTTAACCGGCCAGACGTTGACAATAGACGGCGCCAATTCGCTCGCTACCGGCGGTAACTTCTATCACTTCAAGGACTGGGCCGACGATGACTGGGCGAACGCGCGTAATTCGGTTCGTGAGTTGGACGACAAGGATCGCGTTGCCCGGGCGGTTTGAAGAGGTTTGATTATTCAGACGTAGAGGATTTTGGGCCTCTCGCTTCGATGCACTGGGAGCGGATTACAATCCGGCGCCGTAGCCAGACAGTCAACGGAAAACGAGCGCTACTTTCAGGCTTGAGATGGAAGGCTGATCCATCAGGAGTTGTCGTGCCGTTCTCGTATGCGTGCTGGCGCTAGCACTAGCGCCAGCACGACGTAGTCTCATCTAAGACGAAGCTACGACATGCGGTGCTCGAGGCACGCCGAACAATGTGTCGATCTCATCCTTGCGCCGCTCGATCACCGCGCGTTGATTGATACTGCCTTTGTCCGTCAACTCGTAATGCTGCATGGACGGCGGCTCCGCCAACACGAGGAGACGCTCGATGCGCATCGACGCGCCTCTTTGCCCCTCGTTGAGCGCGGCGAGATTGCGCTCCAGTTCTGCGAGCAGCACCGGATGCGCGAGCAGATCGTCACCTGCCGCTCCACTCAGCTCGGGCAATACAAGTGCACATTCGGCCTCGTCAAGCCAGGCCATAGCACCGACGGTGTCCTGGCCGTCGTGTGCTATCACGACCTCCTTGACGAGAGGATGGCAAGCCTCGATCAGCCGCGTGCGCAGTGCCGCCGTTCGCACCCACGTACCGTTCGAGAGTTTGAAGTCTTCCGCAAACCGCCCGGCAAAGCGCAATCCCGCCACAGGCCGTTCCGGATCCACGAACCGCACCGCGTCGCCGAGGATGTAAAACCCTTCATCGTCGAAGGCCGCGGCGGTCTGTTCGGGCGCGTTCAGATACTCCCTGATGATGTTCGGCCCTTTGATGCGCATCTCGTAGCGCCCCGGCAAAGCCGGATCTTCAATCAGTTTCAATACGACATCCGACACCGGAAGTCCAATGCAGCCGACATCGTCCACGGCCCAGTATTGCGTGACGGCCGGACCCGAACTTTCCGTGGCGCCAAACACAGATGTGAGCACAATCCTTTGCCCGGTAGTGCGCACCGCGATCGACTGAAAGCGATCGTAAATGGCGCGCGACAGAACGGCCCCTCCGTAATAGACATAGGCGAGCCGCGAAAAGAAATGCGCGGCGAATTTCTCGTCGCGCTCCATCGCATCCACCAGCATCGAAAGCCCCGCGGGGACGTTGAAGTAAAGAGACGGCGCGACTTCGCAAAGGTTCTTGAGCGTCGCGTCGAAGCGTGCCGGCAAGGGACGGCCTTCGTCGATATAGAGCGTCGCGCCGAACCGCAGAATCCGGTTCAGCACAATGTTGCCGCCCATCACGTGGTGCCACGGCAGCCACTCCAGGTAGACTGGCGCTTCGTCGGGGTCCTTCTCGAAGACGCGTGCAGTCATTTCTTGCGCCGCCGCCAGATTTCTCCGGCTTTGCACCACGGCTTTGGGCAACCCAGTCGATCCCGAAGTGAACATGTATTTGGCTGGCAGATCCGCGTGGAGTTCGCGATGGTGCAGCTCGACGTCCGGGTCGATAGCCATCCTTACCAGTTCATCGAATTGACGCATGCCGGGTGCAAGATTATCGACTGCGATTACGCGCTCCGGCGGTATGTCGAGCGCGGCAATTGCACCTGCAAAACGCTGCGCGTCCTCAACAAAAACCAGATGAGGCGCAACGATAGACACAGCACTTCTCAATCGCGCGTAGGTCCCCCCGAGCAAAGAATAGGCCGGTGAAACCGGCGCCACGGGAACGCCCGCATACAGTGCACCCCAGGTCAGCAACGCCTGTGCGACCGAATTTTCCGACAGGATGACGAGCGGCGCAAACGGGCCCGCGCCGTTCCAGAGCAATGCCGTGGCGATCGAGCGCACCGCGCCCCATACTTCGCTCACGCTCCACGAGACCCACTCGCCTGTCTTGTTTCGTTGAGCCAGCATCGGGCTCGTCGGCCGTAAATTCGCCCAATGTTCGAGCCAGTCCGTCGTGCACGATTTTATCGGCGGCAAGGGCTGCCCCGCTCTCAAGATGAGTGTGCCATCCGCCCGCCGCTCGATATCGACCGACGGTGTCCGAAAGCCAACTTCGCGAAATGGCGTATCCATGATGTCCACAACCGTTGACGTCATATGTTCCTCTGATATGTTGCGGTTGGCACGTCTTTCGTAAACCGTGCCACGACTCTTTCCACTCTGATGAAACCGCTCGGCCTAAAGCGCTTCCAGCACCGTGGCAATTCCTTGCCCTCCGCCGATGCATTGCGTCGCCAGCGCATAGCGCCTGCCGTGGCGCTTGAGCAACGACGCCGCCTTGCCGACGAGCCGTGCACCCGTTGCGCCCAGCGGATGCCCGATGGCCAGTCCGCCGCCGTCCAGATTGACACGTGCTTCGTCCAGATCGAGTTCGCGGATGCACGCCACTGCCTGGCTGGCGAACGCCTCGTTGATTTCTATAACGTCAAGATCGTTCGTCTTGATGCCGGCGCGAGCCAGCGCCTTGCGCGTAGCCGGAATCGGGCCAATACCCATCAGCTCCGGCTTGACCGATGCGACCGCAGCGGACTTCAGCCGCGCCAGCGGAACGAGTCCGTGGGCGCGCGCGAACTCCTCCGTGCAGATCAACGTGGCGGATGCGCCGTCCGTCAGCGGAGAAGAAGTGCCCGCCGTGACACTGCCATCTTCCTTGAACACCGGCTTGAGCCCGGAGAGCGCCTCGGCATTTGTGCCGGGACGAATGCAGCCGTCCTCGGAGACGAGGCCATCCTGCGTCTGGATCGGCACGATCTCATCCGCGAGCCGGCCCTGCGCGCGCGCCGCGGCCGCCTTTGCGTGCGACACGACAGCGAGCGCTTCCTGCGCTTCCCGACTGACTTTATAGAGCGTTGCGACGTTTTCCGCTGTCATTCCCATCGATGTGTAGACCTCCTTTTGGTCACGCTCGAGCGTCGGATTGAACGACTTGTTGTGGCCACCCTGGGGCACCCGTGTCATGGACTCAATGCCGCCGCAAATGAACGCATCGCCGAAGCCGAGTGCAATCTGGCCCGCCGCATAGTGGATCGCCGACATGGATGAACCGCAGAAGCGGTTGATTGTGGCGCCGGGAACATGGTCACCGATCCCGGCGCGAAAGCTAACAATGCGCGCTATGTTGTAGCCCTGCTCCGCTTCTGGGTACGAACAGCCGAGGATGAGATCTTCGATGAGCGCCGGGTCGATATCCATGCGCTCCAGCAGTCCCACGACCACTTGTGCCGCGAGGTCGTCTGGACGGATGCAGGCAAGCGCACCCTTGCGTGACAGATGAAATGGCGAGCGCGCAAATCCGGCTACGACAATATTGTTCATGCTCTTCTCCTGAATTGGTGCCAGCCGGGCGCGGACCCGCTGGCATATAGCTGTAACTTGATTCGAAGCGTTGTTCAGTGCCGGCTGTGGGCATTGTCGGAGATGCCAGCCGGGCGACGTGGAATACTGCTTAGCCCATAGAGCCGCATCACCAGTTCGCCACGCTGATTCTTCAGATCGATACGCGCTCTCGCTATGCCGCGCTTCGGCTTGTCGGGAATAGCCTCTATGCCGACTAGTTCGCGCTCGACAAACACCGTGTCTCCGGGCCGCACTGGTTGCAGCCAACGCAACTCGTCCGCGCCCAGTCCGACAATCGGCGTTTCGCCGAAGAGGCGTGCACCCACGCACAGCCTCATCGCCAACGCGGCAAGATGCCAGCCGCTTGCGATCAGACCGCCAAATGGACTGGCTTTAGCCGCCTCCTCGTCGGTATGGAAAGGCTGCGGGTCGAACTTGCGGCCGAACTCGATAACCTCTTCGACCTCGATGAGCACCTTCTCACTTGTCCATGCCTCGCCAATCTTCAGGTCTTCCAGATATCGCCGGGTCATTTGAGTCGTTTCCTGTAGATGCGGCTTTTGAACAGCGTAGGCACTCCGCTATTCGAAGCGTGCGCCCTGCTGTGCAAGCTCCACCAGCAACGCGCACGGCTGCCACTGGCTGCCTTGGTAGCCCCGCTGATACTGCTTTATCCTATCAAGCACATAGTCAAGGCCCAGCGTGTTCGCGTAATGCATCGGGCCGCCACGCGTCACGGGAAACCCGTACCCGGTTGCATAAACGACGTCGATATCGGATGCGCGTTGAGCAACACCCTCTTCCAGGATCAGCGAGCCCTCGTTGATCAGGGCGAGCATCAGGCGCTCAACAATCTCGGCAGCGTCGATCTCGCGCTTCGGCACGCCGATCTCCTTGCGGTGCGCCACGAGAATCTCATTCACTTCCGGATCTGCGAGGCGTTTCCGACTCCCCGCTTCATAGCGGTACCAACCCTTGCCGGTCTTCTGTCCTAGCCGCCCTGCTTCGCAGACGCGGTCGGCGATACGCGAATACACCATGTCGGGCCGCTCGACATAGCGACGCTTGCGGATCAACCAGCCGATGTCGAGGCCGCTGAGATCGCCTACCGCCAGCGGACCCATTGCCATGCCGAACTGCTCCATCGCCGAATCGATTTGCTCCACGCTACATCCTTCATCGAGTAGGAACAGCGCCTGTTGCAGATAGCGCTGCAGCATGCGATTGCCGATGAAGCCATCGCATACGCGCGACAGCACCGCTGTCTTGTTCAGCTTGCGGGCCAATTGCATCACCGTGACCAGGACGTCGTCGGATGTCTGTGCGCACCGCACGACTTCGAGCAAGCGCATGACATGGGCCGGTGAAAAGAAGTGCATGCCGATCACGTCTTGCGGACGGCGTGTGACGGCGGCAATTTCATCGACGTCGAGCATCGACGTATTGGTCGCTAGAATCGCGCTTGGCGGTGCCAGCCTGTCGAGATCGCGGAAAATCTGTTGCTTGAGGTCGAGGCGCTCGAACACAGCTTCAATCACGATATCTGCCTCGCTCACTGCCGCGGCGAGATCCAGTGTTGGTCCGATGAGCTCCAATGTGCGCTCGCGCGCGTCGTCACCCATGCGGCCCTTTGCAACATGGGTCTCGTAGATTCCTCGAATGATCGACATGCCACGCTCTAGACCCTCGCTTGTCGCATCCACGAGCGCTACCCGAATGCCAGCATTAGCAAAGCACACGGCAATACCTGCGCCCATGGTTCCCGCGCCAACGACCACCGCCCGTCTGAGTGCGCGCGCCTCTACACCGGGTGCAACTCCCGTGATCTTCGCGGCTTGCCGTTCCGCAAAAAAGTTATAGCGAAGCGCTTTGGATTCAGGCGTCTCCAGCAACTCCAGAAATCGCTCGCGCTCGAACTTCATGCCTTCCTCAAAGCTCTCTTCAGTCGCGACCTCACAACAATCGACGATATACAGCTTGCCTTTGTGGCCGGGTGAGCGTTTCCTGATGTCGGCGCGCAACACCTCAAAGAGGCCGGCTGGCGCGGAGTCCATACGGGCCGCGCGTTCACGGGTCCTGCGCAATGGCGCACCGCTGGCGATAAGCTCGCGTGCAAAGTCCAGCGCGTCCTCAAGAAGATTGTCGAGCGAAAGCCGGTCAACGAGTCCGTACTCATACGCTACGGACGCGCTGATCGGCGAGCCGCTTAACATCATCGGCGCGGCGTGCTCCATTGGAACCAGCCGCGGCAACCGCTGCGTGCCCCCGGCTCCCGGCAGGAAGCCGAACTTCACCTCTGGCAGGCCGAGGCGCGCGTCCACAGAGACGACCCGGTAGTGCATCGCCATTGCGAGCTCGAGCCCTGCGCCAAACGCAAAGCCACCGATCGCAGCGATCAGTGGCCTGTCTAGTCTGTCGAGACTTTCAATCAGTTCCGGCATGGTTGGCGACAACTTCTGCGCCGGTGTATCGAACTCGCGTATCTCCGCGCCGCCACAAAAAGGCTGGGCGCCCCCCGTGATGACAATGGCCCTGACGTCGTCGTGCGCCGCGGCATCGATGAGCTGATCGTGCAGCTTCTTGCGTTGCGCAGCGGACAGGCTGTTGACGGGTGGATTGTCGAAAACTATGACGGCTACGCCATCTGTCACCACATATGGGGGCACCATGACCATCTCGTCTCCTTTTGATTGCGCTTGCTGAAGCGCCTTTTATACGAACAGCGCTACGGACATAGCCGCTTCGCGCAGGCCGCCTGCATAGACCACCAGCAAACCAGTTCGCCGGTCATTCATGCAATCGATTGTGACAGCGTCAAGTTTGAGTGTCAACACAACCGTTCGGCGTGACAGGCACACATGACACGCGTGTCTGGACGCTGCAATCGCAATAAAGATGGGAGAGGACGAAACAGCCGCCTGCAATAGGTACAGCCGGCAACAAACGGGGTAACGCGAAATTGGACTGCGCGCAAAGTCAATGGCTCGATGCCAGAAAGGCGGGTTCTGCCTGCGAGTTACTTCTTGCGTCCGTCTCGGCGCACGGGTGCTTCTGCTTCAACGTGTGACGACTTGAGGCCGCCCAGCAGAAGGTTGATGACGCCCGTGCATACGTCATCGATCATCGTGTCAGGCACCTGGCAAAGGCCGCTATCGCGATCGGACAAGAGCGTAGCCAGTCCGTGCATGCCGGACCATACCGCAATGGCGGAAAAGCGCGGCGGACGTCCGTCTTTGCTATGGTCGGACATGAATTCCGCAATCGTATTGTTGAGAAATTCAAATGACCTCGCGCTCACTTCCATCAGTTCACGATGCTTCTGCTTGTCCGAGATGCGCGGACCAAACATCAAATGAAACAGCTCCGGGTGCTGCAATGCAAATTCGACGTATACGCGCATGATCACGCGTAGACGGCGCTCCTTGGTCATGCCGTCCTTCAGCGCGGCGAGACGCTCACCCATCAATTGATGGAAGCCCTCAGTTGCAATCGCTGCGAGCAGACCGTCCTTGTCGCCAAAGTGATGGGTCGGCGCAGTCTGCGAAACACCCGCGAGACGCGCAACTTCACGTAAAGAGAGGTCGGCCGCGCCGCGTAGCTCCAGCAACGCAAGGCCGCGTTGCAGCATTTCTTCGCGCAGGTTGCCGTGATGCCAAGAAACCTTCTTGGTCGGCTCAATATCGGTCGATACAGGGTTGGACATAATCTTTTCACTGAAAATTTTCGGATGCCCCGCCTCGTTCCTGCGGGTCGATGGCGACATTTTACTCCGCCGATCAACCTGATCCCCGTCAGGAAGCGCCAATTCGTAACGCCGCGGGAATATGCAGCAGTGGACACGTTGCTTAACCAAGGGAAATCCCCAACAGAAAACTGTTTGCCAGCCGATCGCCAGACTCCTATCATCGCTATAAACTTGACGCTGTAATGTTTAAGATCAGGTAGATAAGCATTCAGAGCGTCCGCCAGCATCCGAGTCCGCCGGTTGTCCCGAACGAGTTGGCGCGGCCAACGAACCCTGTAGCTAGCGAAAGATTCAGGATCATAAAATGACAGTGACGAACACACGATCGACCGAACCGCCGGCAGCCCTCGCGCTCGCAGGGCTGAGAAAAGCGTTCGGGCCGACCGAGATCATCAGAGGTGTCGACTGGTCAATTCCGAGCGGCGAGAGCCATGTGCTCATCGGACCGAACGGCGCCGGCAAGTCCACACTCTTTCATCTGATCAGCGGCCGGTATCTGGCCACCGAGGGCACGATCCATTTGAACGGTATCGACGTAACCAGATACGGCGCCAATCGAATCAGCCGCTCGGGGTTAGGAAGGACTTTCCAGACCACGAACTTGTTCGGCCGAATGAGCGCGTTTGAGAACACCCGGATCGGCGCGCTGCGCGCGCTCGGCTACGGTCCGTCCTTTTGGCGCGGATTGCCCCGGGGAGGCCCCACGGACATTCGTGCGCTCGAAGTACTCGATGAAGTAGGACTGCTCGACAAGCGCAATGAGCCGGCCGCGCTCCTCTCCTACGCCGATCAGAGGGCTCTCGAGATAGCGTTGGCGCTGGCCGGCGGTCAGAAGGTCCTGCTCTTCGACGAGCCGACCGCAGGCATGAACAAACAGGAAACCCGTCGGGTCATCGAACTGCTTCAACGGGTGCGCGCAGCCGACAGCGGGCGCACCTTGGTCATCATTGAACACGACATGGATGTGGTGTTCGAACTCGCTGACAGGATCTCCGTGCTCGTCTATGGAGAAATCATCGCCTGTGATGCGCCGGCGCAAGTACGTGCCAATCCGGCCGTGCAGGAAGCCTATCTCGGCACTCCCGCACAACGGACACATTGAAAACATGAACACACAGATCTTCCCTGGCGGCGCCCGTAACAATACCGCCCGTTCACCGATATTTAGCGCCACGGACATCGTCGCGGGATACGGCCAAAGCCGCGTGTTGCACGGCGCGAGCGTCCACGTGCACGCCGGCGAAACGATCGGTCTGCTTGGACGCAACGGCGTCGGCCGGTCGACACTGTTAAAAGCTATCATGAAGTTGTTGCCGTCCTCAGGCACGCTGCTAATGGACGGCAAGCTGCTCGATACGGCAAAGACCCACGAGATGTCGCAAGCCGGTATTGGCTACGTGCCAGAGAACCGGGCCATCTTCCCCGATCTCACGGTACGGGAAAACCTCTCGGTTGGCTTGCCGCAACGCAGTCGCGGCCATCGCGTAGCGAGCGGCCACGCACCATGGACCGAAGAGGAGTTTCTTGAGCGGTTCCCCAATCTCAAGCGCAGGATCAACGTAGCCGGAGGCGTACTGTCCGGCGGCGAACAGCAGATGTTGACGATCTGCCGCGCGCTGATGGCACAGCCCCGTCTTCTGCTGGTCGACGAACCGACCGAAGGTCTCAGCCTCTCTATGGTCGAGCAAGTCGCGCAGTTATTGAAAGAAATCGCACGGCGTGGCGTCGCTGTCTTGCTCGTAGAACAGAAGCTGACCATCGCACTCGATCTGTGCGACCGCATCAACGTGATGGGACACGGCCGCATCGTGTTCGACGGCCGCGTCAGCGAGTTTAATAGTAGTCCGAATGTACGCGCGGAGTGGCTCGAGGTCTGATCGCGCTTGCGTAATTTAAAGGACGCGGCACCCGGTGTTTGCCAACGTTCGCATTAAGGAGAAGTCAGAGATGTTGAAGAAGATGAGTTCTGCCGTGTTACATGCCGTGCCCGCATGCCTGCTGACCGCAGCGTGTGCCGTCATGGCCGTCCACGCGCATGCGGGGGCTCCCATAAAGGTGATGGTCATCGACCCGCTGTCCGGTCCACAGTCCTCGACAATGGAAGCGTCGGCCAAGAACCTGCAATACGCAGTCAAGCGCGACAACGACGCGGGAGGCGTTCTAGGCTCGAAGATCGATCTTCAAATGTGCGATGACAAGTTCAATCCGAAAGACGGCAAGAATTGTCTGGACCGGGCCATAGGTGACGACGTGCACTTCATCATGCAGGGGATCGGCACCAACGTTACGCTGACGCTTCTCGACGCAATCGAAAAATACAACGCGCGCAATCCCAGCAAGGAAATCGTTCTGATTAATTGGTCCGGTCTCGACGAAGAGATTACCGGCAAGTACTGTTCTTTTTGGCAATTCCGCACCGATGGTCATATTGGCATGAAGATGAAAGCTGCGGTGCTCTCGCTCGATCCGTCGGTCAAGCGCGTCTACCTGATCAACATGGACTACTCGATGGGCCAAAATGCGGATGCGGCGACGCGCCGCCTTCTGAAGCAATATCGGCCAGACATCCAGATCGTCGGCAGTGAGCTGCATCCGCCCAATCGCGTGCAGGATTTCACACCGTACGTCGCCAAGATCAAGCGGGACAATCCGGACGCAATACTCACCGCCAACATCGGCACCGATTTGAACCGCCTGATTCGAGCCGGCAACGATATCGGCCTCAACGCTCGCTGGTACACCGTGCTCGCATCGCAGCACGGTCAAGTCACCGCAATCGGCGAGAAAGGCGTCAACAAGGTGTTTCAGGCGTCTGACTCAATCATGAGCATGGACAATCCGGCGCTCGACACACTGGTGCAACAGTCGCGCGCTGACGGCTACGGCGACTTTGAAAGCGTACGCATTTATCGCGGGTATCTGTTCCTGACCGACGCGATTCGCGATGCGAAGTCGACTCAACCATTAGCGGTTGCAAAAGCCATGGAAAAGACCACAGTTTCGATTGGCGACTACAAGGCAACCATGCGTGCGTCCGATCACCAGGCGCAACTGCCGATGAACCTGTCGGTGGTCAGCGCGAACGCGAAATTCAAGCAAGAAGGCACGCCCTGGGGCTTCAAGATGCTCAAAACATTCCCCGCTGCACAGATGACCGAGCCCACCGACTGCCAAATGAAGCGTCCCGCCGGCGCCTGATTGCAGATGCAAGCCAACCAAGGGATGGAGAGCGATGCAAACCCTCGCACTAGGTATTTTTAACGGCGTCAGTTACGGCATGCTACTTTTTCTGATGGCAGCCGGCCTGACGCTCGTCTTCAGCATGCTGGGCATGCTCAACTTCGCGCACCCCGCGTTCTACATGCTCGGCGCCTATTTCGCCTACACATTCGCACAATTGCTGGGGCTCGGGTACTGGGGCGGTCTCATCGCAGCGCCGCTTTGCTGCGCTCTTCTCGGGGGGCTTGTCGAGCGATTCCTCGTGCGCCGCGTGATCCATTTCGGCCTGCTGGGTCCTTTGCTCCTGACCTTTGGACTCGAGATCGTGATCGTCGAGTCCGTTACGCTGCTCTGGGGAAAGCAGCCCGTGGCTTACGCGATCCCTGCCATGCTCGATTTCCCGCTTTTCTCGCTGTACGGCATCGACTATTCCGCGTATCGGGCGTTCACGCTCGTCATGACCTTGGCAGTACTTGCCCTGCTATACGGCCTGCTCAAAGGTACGCGGATTGGCACGACGGTGCGCGCCTCGCTTTCTCACCCGGAGATTGTCAACGCGCTGGGGCACAACCTGCCGCGCCTGCGCACAAATGTCTTCGCGCTTGGCTCGGCATTGGCCGGACTCGCCGGCGCGCTCTCCGGCAACGTGATCGGCACCGATCCCGGCATGGCGAATCAGTTGGGCGGCATCCTGATGATCGTGATCGTCGTGGGCGGCCTCGGCTCGCTCTCCGGCGCGTTCGTGGCAGCACTTCTGATCGGCGTGCTGCAGACGCTGACGGTGTCGACGCAACTATCGTGGGCAGACCTCCTGCTGCCGTTTCAGCACGTCTTCACAGGTATTGCGACAAGCGATGCTCTCACTCAGTCGGTCAGCCGCTTTGCGCCGCTCGTACCGTTTGCAATTGTCATCGCCGTGTTGGCAGTCCGGCCGCGCGGCCTGATGGGGAACCGCCACTAATGGACTTCAACATGTCGACGATAAAAGGCGAGCGGGGTCCAGTTGCCGCTCAAACGACTCAGCGAAGCGTGCCTCCAGCGGGCGTCGAGCGCTGGAACGCTTACCTGCCACCGCGTCCTAATCGGACGCGGCGCATGGCGGGATGGGGCGCCGCACTTGGCGTGGCGATCATCCTGCCGTTTGTCTTTTCGGGGAGCCTCGGCGTCTCCGTCCTCACGCAGATCTGTATCGCCATTACGTTTGCTCTTGCATATAACATGCTACTAGGGGGAACCGGACTGCTGTCGTTCGGACACGCACTATATTTCGGTGCGGGCGCCTATACGACGGCGCACTTCCTCAATTATTTCGGCGATGTAGTGCCGGTCGTTCTGGTGCCTTTGGTAGGCGGACTCAGCGCGATGGCCATTGGCGCCGTCGTCGCCCTCTTCACCGTGCGCAGCGGCAAGGTTATCTTTGCAATGATCTCGCTTGCCGTGGGGCAATTGGCCTACTCCGCCGCGACTATCATGACCGGATTGTCGGGCGGTGACGAGGGCATCCGACTCGATCCTTCACAGGCAGCCGGGTGGGGAATCGACTTCGGCTCACCACTTGCCATCTATTTTCTTGTCGCGGGCTGGACATGGGTCGCGGCCATCGCGATGTTCTCTCTCACGCGCACGCCGCTTGGCCGCCTAATGAATGCGACACGCGACAATGCGGAACGGATGGAATTCGTCGGCTTTAGTCCGACTGTGATCAGAGGACTGGCGCTAACGCTATCGGCCGGCTTTGCGGGCATTGCCGGCGCGCTATATGCCCTGGCCTTCCAGGTCGTGACACTCGACACACTTGGCCTTCCCCAAAGCACGTATGGCATGCTGCACACATATATAGGTGGCCATACAGTATTCTTTGGTCCGGTCGTGGGTGCGGTGCTTATCACGCTGGTGTCGGCGCATCTGTCCACGTTGACCGAGGCATGGCCTCTTTATCTCGGGGTCTTCTTCGTTACCGTCATTATCACGATGAGGCATGGGCTGACCGGCTCGCTGTCAAACCTGTGGCGCCGAGCGGTAACGGCTTATCAGACCGGGGGCGCCGCTTACGTCGCCAGGCAAGCGGCGCCGAACCTCTTCGGTGGGTTCATCGCCTGCGCCGGATTCATTGCCGGGGTGGAGATGATTCGCTCGCTTACCGAAAGCATAGGTGCTCCTGTCCGTCTGCCCTTTGTCGGCGGCACCGGGTTTGCGCTTGACCCGCGAAACACGGTTCACTGGATTGTCCCGGTGATGCTGCTCGCCGGAGGCCTCGCGACCCTCACAGCCAAGACCCGCGCCGGGCGAGAATAATGGCACTGGCCCTTCGCCCGGCGGGCGAAACGGCCATCACCGTTCATATCGTCGCATTCCGCATCGACAAAATAGTTAGTTTTGCTTGCCTGCTGTAGATATGACAGGCAACAAGCGACACGAAGGTCATGGCATTCAGTCGGCCTCGCCTGGTGTTCCAGATGAGTCCGCGGGAGTGGCATCGGCAAATCTCCAACGAAACCTGATGCCCCACTGCCCCCTCTATTTTTTACCTGCTTCTACCTTTGAATTAAGTAGGATTCCTAATACCAAATAACTAAAGGGCTGGCGCAGAGGTTCGAGTTCATCCGCTTCAACCACAGAAAATAACAGCCACCTAATGGAGACATCAATGAAAAAGACATGCATCGCAGCAATTGTATTGGCCGGATTCGCAGCAACGGGAGCTGACGCACAAAGCTCATTAACGCTTTACGGAATCCTGGATAGTGGCATTCTATACAAGACGCATGTCGGTCCGGGAGGATCAGCGTGGGCGCTTGGAACCGGCGTCGACTCTACCAATCGTTGGGGCTTCATCGGACGCGAGGATCTTGGTAACGGACTGCATGCGACATTTGATCTTGAAAGTGCCTTCCGGATCAGTACTGGCGCTCTGATCAACAGCGGCCAGCCGGCATCCGCCGGAACAGTGCTATTTGATCGCTTCGCCACAGTCGGCCTGAGCAGCGATGTTGCAGGTAGCGTGCTCCTCGGCAGGAACCGCTCGCCGCTGCTGCGCACGCTGGCTCGCTTGGATGTTCAGGGCTACTCGAATTTCGGAACATTGAACACGCTTCTTTACCAGAATCTCTCAGGCTATGACGGTTATCAATATTCGTGGGTTGATAACTCGGTTGAGTATTTAACGCCTGACCTGAATGGATTTCAGGGGTCAGCAATGTACTCCTTCGGCGGTGTCGCCGGGGACATGCAGACCAAGCGCGTAATCTCGCTTGGCGGCACGTATCAAATCGGCACCTTCACAGCCGGCGCAGCATATTTCACTGGCCGGGACGCAACAGGCGCGACTGATTCGACGACGGCCCGGGCCTACACAGTGGGCACCAATTACGGCTGGAAACAGTTCAAGTTCATGCTCGACTTCGCGAACTTCAAGAATCCGCTGCGCAATACGAGCGACAACTTTTATACCGCCGAATTAGCGTACGCCCCCACCGCTTTCTGGACCCTCACCGTGACCTACATGCGGCAGGACGACCGTGTCAACAGTGAACGCAATGCGAACCTCTACAAGCTCGGCGCAAGCTATTTGTTGTCACGCACGACATCGGTCTACTCATTCGCCGGCTATGTGAAGAACGATCGGTTGGCCGCGCTGGGGCTGCAGAATATCGCGCCGACCGGCGTGGTGGGCTCCAACCAACTAGGCATCGCCATCGGTATCCAGCACCTGTTTTAGCGTGTGCCGCATGTGATGTTGCAAGGGCTCGGGATTTCGGATGTTAGACGGTGATACTGGGCATACACTGAAATGTTACGAACTACTAAGGACTGCAATGATTAAAAAAAATGACGGATTGGCGGCTCGTTCATCGCACGCACCTCTGCAGATTGAATCGATCGGTCGACGGGAGTTTGTCAAAGGCGTCGCCGCTGTCGCGCTGACTGGATATGGCCTTACCCCGAAATTATCTCTTGCCGGTGCTGCCAATGCATACGACCTTAGCCTATCCGACGCGGCGCTCGCAATCAAAAATGGCGACATGACTTCCGAGTTCTATACCCAGCAACTGCTCGCTCGCGCTCGCAGCCGCTCCGGACTCAACTCCTTCATCACCATTGACGCTGATTCAGTCCTTGAGGCGGCCCACGCAGCAGACAAGGCTCGTGCGGCCGGTAAAGTATCTCCGCTTCTCGGTGTTCCTGTCGCGGTAAAGGACAGCTATATGACCCGTGGCGTTGCCACTACGTTCGGCTCTGCAGTGGCTGACGGGTTTCTGCCCAAGCAGGACGCAGATGTCGTTACTTCGATCAAGCAAGCCGGCGCTTTGGTCTTTGGAAAAAACAATCTCGTCGAAATGTCTTACGGCCTGACGGGTTTCAATGCCCATCACGGACAGGTAAAGAACCCTTACAATCCAAAACATATAACGGGCGGCTCATCCAGTGGCGCTGCGGCTTCAGTCGCGGCCAGAATTGTCCCTGCGGCGCTAGGCGGTGATACCGTGGGCTCGATCCGTGTTCCGGCTTCGCTTTGCGGCGTAGTGGGATTCAAGCCTACTCCTGGGCGTTGGTCCAGCAATGGGGTCGCACCAATCTCCGAAACACTCGATACAACCGGCGTACTGGCACGCGACGTCGACGACTGTGCGCTGATGGATGCGGTGGTCACCGGAATTTTATTGCCTGTCCAAACCGGCCTGGTCGGTTTGAAAGGAGTCAGACTGGCGTACGCGCCGAGACAATTTCTGACTGGAGCCGACCCTGATGTTGAGGCATTATTTTGGGAGACGCTCAGAAAGCTGAAGGACGCTGGCGCAAGCCTGATCGAAGTAGATTTGGGTTCCGACTTTTCCGCAATCGCGGCGCGAGCAACATGGGGCATTTTCTTTCACGAAACGATGCCGGCGATTTCTGAGTTCATCAAAGACTACGAGGTCCCATTCTCATTCGCACAGTTTTATGAAGGTCTAGGCCCGCAGATCAAGGATCATTGGTCCCAATTCGTGCTTCCGGCCGCGCCAGGTCATCTCTCTGAGGCGGCATATGACGCCATTTTGACTAACGATCGCCCGGAAATGCAGCGACGCTATGCCGAAACTGTATTTGCTCGCGCCGATGCGCTTATCTTTCCCACTACGCTGTGTACCGCGCCGCCGATTGCAAGCCAGTGGAATTTCCCAGTTGCGGGAAAGATGGTCAGCGACGTCTTTCTTTCCAGGAATACTTACCCCGGAAGCTGCGCCGGGCTTCCTGGTGTCAGCCTGCCAATGGGACTGCTATCAAACCAGTTGCCCGTTGGACTCGAAATCGATGCGAATATCGGGCGCGACAGAAGTCTGCTCGAACTTGTGAAGCGAATAGAGCTTGTCATCGGTTGGGGATCCGCCCCACCAATGCTGTGAATCCGGAACACGAAGAAAAAGTCTCGCGAAGGTGGCGCTGCCAGAATTCAGGTATGGAAGCTGGTGCAAAGCAGTCGGCAGCCGTGCACCAGCTCGGCTTCACCATGCGCGTACGATCGCCGCTTCCTGATGGATTATGGGTCCGTTGGTAGCCGACAATACAAGTTCGGCGGTACGACGATATTGAAATATTCGACGTTGCGGCAAGACGTTCGTCTTCGGGTGCCTAGGGTCGTCGGACGCCTGCCCTGATCCGTCGCACGTCAACTCCCCAAACGCCAGCGGGCAGGGGTTGTACGGCCCCCAATATAGATAGTCCGTCCCGCTTTCCGTGATACTGGTCACAGCTGGCAGGTAGCTGCCAGCGAAAGCGGGACATGCACCCGCGGACTACGAATAACGTCCCCAAAACGTTTGACAATTACTCCCTTAGTTTCGGGTCCGCGGGTGCGCTTGCACTCGATAACGAATACTCAGGGTTCGCCGTCACACCGGCTCACTATATTGCCTTCGCTGAACGCAAGCATGCATGCCCCTGTCGGGTAATCTATCACTTGCGGAGGTTCATATGACACCTCTATCGAACCAGCAGTTCACGGCGTACGTCGGCATTGACTGGGCAGATACCAAACACGACATCTGCCTGCAGGCCGCCGGCGACATCAGGCGCGAATTCGACTGCATCCCTCACCAGGTCACGCGCATTGACAAATGGGCAAAGTCGCTACAGCGGCGCTTCGGTGGTCCGATCGCGGTTGCCCTTGAACTGGCGAGGGGGCCGATCGTCGCTGCACTGCAGAAGTACGACTTCTTCGCGTTGTTTCCGATTAACCCGTCGACACCCGCCAAGTGCCGTGCGGCGTTCAAGCCGAGTCGCGCCAAGGACGATCCGACCGACGCGGAACTGGCGCTCGATCTCCTGCTGCGCCATCCCGAGCGGTTTGCCCCGCTCAGGCCGCAGGGCGTTGTCATGCGTTCGCTATTGAGCCTGGTCGAGCAGCGCCGCGACCTGGTCGGTGACCATACCCGGCTGACCAACCGCTTATGTGACACGCTCAAGCAGTATTACGCGCAGGCTCCGGAGTGGTTCGAGGACAGGGACACAATTCTGTTCTGTGATTTCCTGACCTGCTGGCCAACGCTGGCGACCGTCAGGCGTGCCCGCAAGACAACCCTTGAGGCATTCTTCCATGCCCACAACTGCCGCCGCGCCAGGCTGATCGAGATGCGTCTGGAATCAATCCGCGCCGCTACCCCGCTCACCGAAGACCCGGGCATCGTCGCGCCCTGCCGGTTATACGTGCTGGCACTGGGGGAGCAACTGCGCACCGTGCTCACTGCGATCAACCGGTTCGACAGGGAAATCGCTACGGTAGCCGGTACGCTACCCGACTACACCTTGTTCCAGGGCCTACCGGGCGCCGGTCCCCAGTTGGCACCGCGCCTGCTCGCGGCCTTCGGCGAGCAGCGCGAGCGCTTCCACGGGGCGGACGAACTGCAGAAGTATTCCGGCATTGCCCCCGTGACCGAACGCAGCGGCAAGAAGAGCTGGGTGCACTGGCGCTGGCAATGCCCGAAGTTCCTGCGCCAGACGTTCGTCGAATGGGCAGCCCAGACCATCAACAGATCATTCTGGGCTGGCGCTTACTACCGGCAACAACGAGCGAAGGGCAGTTCGCATCAGGCTGCCGTGCGGGCATTGGCGTTCAAGTGGATCCGGATCCTGTACCGGTGCTGGCAGACCAGCACTCCGTACGACGAGACCACTTACCTCAACGCCTTGAGGAAGCGCGGTTCGCCACTCATCAGGAACCTCGGGCTTCCGGGGTAACCCGTTCCGGTCGAAGGTTACGAAGCTCGATTCCGAATCGGGTGCGTTGCCTGCGTTTGACCTGATGTCGCGGGTTGTCCACGGCCGGACGGCGGGTCGCCTCTCACGACCATGACGCTGGCCGGCGGTGGGCAACCCGCCAGGCGGCAGCATGACGTTTGGTCCGACATACGCCGTTTTATGAATGAGCGGCGGGCGATACTCGAGACCACGCGGGGATGTGGGCTGCACGACTCTTTGATAACAAAGGAGATCGTTCGGCTGGCCTGCCCGTGTGTGTCGAACCACGTGCCGGACACCAACTTCCCCCTGAAAAACCTTGACGGACCATCTCAGGGCGTGAGGGAGGATGCCGCGGGGTGCTCCGACATGTCTCAACATCTCAGCGGCGCTAGCGATTTGTTCGGGGGTATGGCGGATATGAACGCAGGTAAATCTTGACCTGGATAAGCCCGATCGCAGCAGCGACACTGCTAAGCGCTGCGGTCACGCCGACTCGGCCGGCTCCAAATCGCCTGTTTAGAAACAAAAATTTAGGTGTCTTAAAGTTTCCAAGCATCTGCAGTCGTGGAGATTGAACGAGCTCGGTATTAGTCGCCAGCCAATATCGCTATGGGGGCTCACATCTCCATTGGATGAACGATAAAAACGCTGGGTGATTCGTCAAGCATCGCAACCGAAACCTTCTCGCTGGTTAAATCCAACGGCAGCAGCTTTGTCAGTCGTGATGGTTGGCGCCGTCTGCTGCCGACGGAGAAGCCTTGGCAGGCCATGCCTGCCTGCGACGGGACGCATCACCTTCTGGCCTGGCGTTGAATGCCGAGGGGAATGCTAACCAATTGCGCAAATGAGCTCAGACGCGCGAACAATCAAAATGCCAGAGTGAAGGAGGACTTGGCCATCGCTCCGGAGCCGTTCGTGCGGGTTGCGATTGTCGAAGAAGCGCCGGTGCTGCTGTCATCCCCTGCTACGCGGCCATGCCGGAACCGGAGCCGTAGCGGCTCTGCCACGCCCGGCACCGTCGGCAGCAGGTGGAGATCGAGCTGACGAACGAACAGCTGCGCGGGCTGCGCGAGGGCATCGACGTGGCTCCGAAGTGAGGTATTTTTCTCGAGTTTAGCGCTTCGAAAAACACCGTCGGCACTGGGGAATCTATGGTTACGCGAATTTCCATACTGAGGACGGACCGTCAAAAGCGAGGACAGTAGGAGGGCATTGGACACATCCTGCTACGCTCCTCGCCAGCACGCTATGTTCGCGAAAATTCGCGCGGAGGCCTCCCTCACCAGTCAGCATTAACGGTGTAATACCGGCCGTTGAGTGCCCGACGAGATGAAAACGTTCTATGTATAAGCGGCTTAGGGGTGCTCTTGCGGTATCGACGAAATGGCACAAATACTGCCGAGATGTCGCGGCATTCCCTGTTGCCCCAGTCTGGCGCGCCATAGCAATGAATGGTCGACCTGAGAACTCAGTGCCATGCAGCGCCTCTGGAATGAAACCGGCGCCTCACGCCCGGCAAGAATGAAAGACAGGGCTTGCCAGATGCACTTCCCCGAGCGTGCCCCTTCGATTCAAAGCGGTTTGCCTTCGCTGCTTGCCCAATTGCGCATGAGCGTATTGGTGGGCAAGGTTTCATCCACCATTTTCTTGGCGGTCTGAATGCCTGCGACAGGTAGCCCGGTCGGATCGAGCACGCCGATTTGTACCAGCACCGAGGCCTGGTCCCAGTAGATATGTTCGTTATAGAGCTTGTCGCCGCGAAAGCAGATGACAGCAAGCATGGGCACTTCGAAGTATTTGCCGGTCGGCGCAAGTCCGGGGAGCAGCCAGTCGATTTCGCGATCGTGCGTCGCGCAGAACACGAATTCATCGACCACGCGGTCCGATCCGATCGTTCGCGACACGGGGATCAGGCGCGTGTCGGCCGGGTTCGAGTCAACAAAATGGTACTTGTAGAAGCGTTTGAGCTGATCGTGGCCGACACCGCCGGTCATCGTCGGCACATGGTTCACATAGGGCTCGCTGACCATCGTGGGCATCACGGAATCGACGTCGCGCGTGACGAACTCGTAGTAGCAGTGCATGTCCCATAGCTGGTTCAAGTCGTAGACCGGACCAAGCACCTTGCGCAGCAGGGCCATGGTGCGCGAATAGGCCATCATCGTGGCGGGTTTGTCGAAGCCTTCGCTCCCGGGTGTGGCGAAGGCGTGAGCGCAGCCCGGGTACACGTACTGTTCGATCTGTGGATGCTTGCCGAGCTCAGCCTGGACCTTTTCAAAGAGTATCGGCGGCGAGAAGCTATCGTTTTCGGCGAAGTGGAACACCATGGGGCAGCGTGCGGTGGCAACTTCGTCGAGGTGGGCGTCTATACCTACGCCGTAGTAGCACACCGCGCAGTCGACATCGGTGCGAGCGGCGGTGAGCATCGCGAGCTTTCCGCCCATGCAATAGCCGATGGTTCCGATTTTGCCAGCGTGTTGCGGCAGTGCTCGCAACGTGGCGATGGTGGCGGCAATATCCTTGACGGCAAGCGCCTCGTCGAAACGGTCATGATACGCAAGCGCCGTTGAGACATCCGCTTCGCTGTAGCTGAGCACCACGCCGGGCAGCATACGCCAGGAGAGATCGGGTACGAGAACCACGTATCCTTCTTCGGCGTAGCGATCGGCCATCGATTTCATGTAGTCGTTTATACCGAAGATTTCCTGCAGCAACACTAGCCCGGGGCCAGATCCCTGGGCCGGCATTGCCAGATAGGCGTTGAATGTGCCGCCGTCCTCGGCGCTTACGTTGATGTACTGCCCGTTCATGATTGGCTTCTCTTGCTAATTAGTGGGGAAAAGCGCGGATCTAGCGCTGTTGCTTTCGATACTAACCAGGATCATGGGTCGTATCCGGTCGAAGAGTAGTCCTCGACGTCCAAAACACTTTACGTGGGCATTTAATCCAAGTGTTGCGGTAGACAAGGTTCAGAGACCGAAAAGACACCTCTAAAAGCTAGCCATTCGAATAGGTGCACGATATGAACTGGGCAAGGATTTGCGGACACCCCCGCGCACATCACGAATCGATTGGAGGAAAACTCGGCACGCGCACTCCCGCACATTCTTGATACGTTCACAGTTGTCCCTGATAAGAACCGCTCCCATGCATTGTTAAGAATGATTATGCGGTTTCGAACCAGAAGGGTTCTCTTTGGTCTTCGGCGATCTCGCGTCCTTCCATGCGATGGCGCGACCAGTCTTGCATCGCTTTGAGGCGTGACGATCGACGACATCACCTTTCCTGCGGAAGAGCCATGAGTTGTCAATAGACATGGGCCATGCAGCGCGGAACCGATTCAACGGGTAACTAATTCGCCGCTGTTCGTCAGATGACCGCGCATGGGGAATGGCACTGCGCGGAGTCCGCGCGACAACCGCGATTATTTGATCTGGCTGAACGAGGAAAACGCACTGAAAACCGTTGAGGATCATGATTGCGCGATCGAATCCCGCGCGATGCTCAGCTGATATTCGGCGTGAAAGTATCGCCGTTAGCCCCATACGCTCCCGGCCAGCGCCATTCGGCCGAGCTGAGGCGTTCGGTCAGAAAATCGGAGAGCGCCTCGATTTTGGCAGGGCGTGTGCGCGCCGATGGCGTCACGAAATATACGCCGCCCCGCGGCAGGGTCCAATCTGGAAGGATCGCTTCCATTCGACCGTCACGCAGGTATTCCCCTGCGATGAATTCCGGCAGCTCGGCAATGGCAAGGCCGGCAAGAATGGTGGGGACCAGGGCGTCTGCATTAGTGACGCGCAGCGGCCCGGTGGGCGTGATCACTATCTCGTCCCCCGCGTCATTGCCGAACCGCCAGACATCGCTACGCGCACGATAGGCATAGCCGAGGCAATCGTGCTGCTCCAGGTCGTGAGGATGCCGGGGCCGACCATGTTGTTGCAGGTAACTTGGTGCAGCAACGACGAAAGGTGACACCGCGCATATTCGTCTGGCGACCAGCGACGAATCGGGCAAGACCGCGATCCTGAGCGCCGCATCGAAGCCTTGCCCGACCAGATCAACCGTCGCGTCTGAAAGGTGAAGATCGATCGAGATCTCGGGATAGGCCCGAAAGAAGTCCGGCAGGATGGGAGCGACCCAGCGCAACCCGAACGACATGGGCACCGCCAAGCGGATCAGACCGCGCGGTTGCGCTGACAATTCACGCGCAGCACCCTCCGCGTCCTCCGCGTCGCGGTAGATGCGGCTTGCAGCTTCAGCGACCGTAACCCCGAACTCCGTGAGCGCCAATTGCCGCGATGTGCGGTTCAAGAGCCGTGCACCCAAGCGTGCTTCCAGTCGGCTCACGCCACGCGATACCGTCGCCACGGACAAGCCCATTGCTCGCGCGGCCGCCGCGAAGGAACGCTCCTCAGTCACCTTGGCGAACATCGCCAATCCTTCGAAATCCGGCATTTTCGACATCGACAATTTTGCAATGATAGTTTGCAATCAATTCTATTTCGGATGGGAAGAAATGTCGATATCTTGGTTGTACCCCAACAATCAAGGAAATCTCATGTCACGCAAGCTCGAAGGAAAAATCGCCATCGTCACGGGTGGAACGACCGGCATCGGCCTTGCAGCCGCTAAGGCCTTCGTGGCCGAAGGCGCGTACGTGTTCGTCACAGGCCGTCGCCAGGCCGAATTGGACGCGGCGGTTGCGGCTATCGGCACGAACGTCGTCGGCATTCAGGCGGATTCGGCCAAGATGAGCGACCTGGATCAGCTGTTCGAAGCGGTCAAGGCGAAAAAGGGCCATATCGACGTATTGTTCGCCAACGCGGGCGGCGGTTCGATGCTACCGCTCGGTGCAATCACCGAAGAGCAGTTCGACGACACATTCGACCGGAACGTGAAGGGTGTTCTCTTTACCGTGCAGAAAGCGCTGCCGCTGCTCGCCAAGGGCGCATCGGTGATCGTTACCAGCTCGACCACCAGCATTTCCGGTACCCCGAATTTCAGCGTCTACAGCGCTTCCAAGGCCGCCGTGCGCAATCTGGTGCGTAGTTGGATTCTCGACGTCAAGGACCGTGGCATCCGCTTCAACGCCATCAGCCCCGGTGCCACCCGCACGCCCGGTTTGCTTGACCTGGCCGGCCAAGACCCCGCTCAGCGGCAAGGCTTGGTCGACTACCTGGCCAGCACCATCCCTCTCGGCCGCGTGGCTGAGCCGGAAGAAATCGCCAAGGTCGTGTTGTTCCTCGCGTCCGACGATGCGAGCTTCGTCAACGGTGCCGAACTCTTCGTGGACGGCGGCGCCGCTCAGGTCTGAGCCTCTCTCTGGCTGCGGGTGTGTCAGATCGTGCAGCTCTCCTTTGGAGGTTCTGGACCATGATCGAGCATCGGCCCTTTCACGCCCTGGGCGGCGCAAAGACCGACTGGCTGAATGCCAAGCTGCACTTCTCCTTCGCCGGCATGGGGCGGCCTGAGCATCGCCCGCTGGGCGCTTTGCGCGTCTGGAACGACGATGAATTTGCACCGTCCTCCGGCTTTGCGCTCCACCCACACGAGAACGTCGAAATCGTCACCTTCGTTCGGGAAGGCGCGATCACGCATGGGGACAGCTTGGGCAACCAGGGCAGAATCGCCGCCGGAGAGATACAGGTCATGAGCGCAGGGACCGGCATTCGTCATTCGGAATTCAACGCCGAAACGACGACCACTAGCCTCTTTCAAATCTGGCTCGAGCCGCAAACACAAGGCGGTGAGCCGAGGTGGAGCAGTGGCCGTTTTCCTCACGGCGAGCGTGCTGGCCAACTCGTGACGCTGGCCAGCGGAGATCCCGCTGACGCCGATGCGCTAATCATCAACACCGAGGCGCGAGTGCTCGGTGCGGCCCTCAAAGCCGGTGAAACAATCGTGCTGCCCTTGCCGCAGGGCCGGCGTATGTATGCCGTCTCGACCAAGGGCCGAATCGATATTCAAGGATGGCTCCTGGCTCCCCGCGATGGCGCGGCCATTTCCGACGAATCCGACATCACCATTACCGCGCTCGACGCCACTGAAATCGTGTTCGTCGAAGTGCCCTGAACAGGAATACCCCATGCGTACCATCCTTTACCGCAGCTATGGCAAACCCACCAAGGTGCTTGAACTCGTGGACGTTCCCGATCTGGCCGGCCCCGACGCAAACGAAGTGCTGATCCGCGTCCTGAGCCGGCCGATCCATCCCGGCGATCTGCTCGGGGTCGAGGGCCGCTACCGTGCTCCTAGTGATATGTCCAACGTCGCTCCTGGCGGCAATCGGCCGGGCTTTGAGGGCATGGGGATTGTCGAGGCCATCGGCAGCGCCGTCGATGCCCGTGCGGGCCTCTCTGTCGGCGTGCGGGTGGCGTTCTTCCCCGGCCGCTGGGCCTGGGGTGAGCGGGTCGTCGTGGCGGCCTCTTTCGTGACGGTATTGCCTGCCGATGTGCCGGACGACATCGCGGCGCAGTTGCACGTTAATCCGTTGACCGCGGCCATGCTGGTCAGGGCGGCCGAAGCGGCCGGCCTCGATGGCGAGGGAGTGGCAGTGGTCACGGCGGCAGCTTCTGGCGTCGCCAAACTGGTGACGGCGCTTGCCCATCAGCGCGGCCTAGCTGTGATCGGCCTGGTCCGAACTCAGGCGGCCGTCGCCGATCAAAACACAGGCCAACGCGACGGACCGGTTGTGTCTACCGCTGACGCCGGCTGGCAAGACCGTGTTCGGGATGCAGCCAAGGGCAAGCCGATACGCGCCGTGCTGGATTGCGTCGGCGGCGACCTTGCCAGCGATTTGCTGGTCATGCTCGGGAGCGGCGGCACGTTCATTTCCTACGGAGATCTGTCCGGCGAACCGCTGCGCGCCACGGCCTTATCGTTCTCCGTGCGCAACCTGCACATTCACGGCATGTCAGTCGGAGGCTGGACGAGTCTGCCCGAAGACCTGCGAGCCCAAGACATTCGTGCCGCAATCCTGCTCGCGCAACGCGAGCCGGCGCTATTCCATGTAGCGGCGTCCTATGACCTGGCCGACGTTACCCGGGCGGTCGAGCATGCACAGCGGGCGGGAAAGGGAGGCTCCGTGCTGCTGACCTCGCACTGACCCGTTCGGTACGTGACTGCTCCCGTCCAATTGGCGGGAGCAGTCGAGAATGTCGATTTTAATAGGATAACTTACTGATCCGATGGAACTTCATTTCAGCCAATCGGTGTAGCTGTGTCTTCCAGGACGAGCGACTCGAAGTCCGACTTCATTTGATCGGGCTGGAGACAGTGGCTTCCAGTATCTCAGCTGATAAGCTCCGCGTGCTCGCATGCACGTACGAGCGTTGTCGTTTCCACCATCTCGGAGAGCGCCGACATCGACTTGCGTCTCTTTGCCCGACTCGCTCTCCGGGCGGCAGCCTACCCACCCGATCGAGATATGAGCGTAACCGGCCATAAAAGCAAACTGAACGCGCCCTCCGACTTTGCAACGTCCGGTCCGAGAAACGCCATCACACATCCGTTCCTGCGTGGTCATGGTGGTTGACCGGCACGTACAGGTGTACAAACTTCGAGAACGCCTCATCGTTGCCGGACTCGATGAGCTTGTCGAGCGCGTTGCACGCGGACGCGATTGGATCAAATTCTGGGGTCGCATAAGCAGTTTCGCGAGGCAGCAATCGGATTTCATATTGCGGTCGTGTCCGCGCATATCACGCGGGGATACGGCACGATCGAGTGGATCATGAGTAGTACCGATACAGCGGTATTCGGAACTGGCAAGCCGTTTTCGGTGAGGGGCGTAAGCATTGTTGAGGTTCGAAATGGCAAAATCAATAGCATTTCTGACTACTACGACGCGGCCACCATAATGCGACAGGTTGGTGCGCTACCCGCTGCGGACCCAACGAAACATTAGTCAAGCTCATTAATGACGCCCGGGTAAATTGGACTTCCAGGTTCGATCAAAGCAGGAGGGTGTCGCGCCTTCACTCGGCGGAATCGATGGCGCCGCGCCCAGCGATCACCTTATGGCACTGCTTTGTATCATATCCACCGTCACCGCCTATCGTGTCGATGAGCTCATCGGCAGGAATCTGGGCTAACAAGCCGGATAACGCGCTGGCGTTATCGACATCTTAATGCGTCATCAGCACGGCTCGTATCATGCCATTCTTTGAGTCCAGCCCCAGGTGGACCTTACTCCACGTGCGCCGCTTGGAGTAGCCATGCTTGCGCAACTTCCATTTAACTTCGCCGCAGAGCTTCGCGACCGTACTATCGACGTTGAAATGAATCGGGTCGCTGCTCTACATCCCGTGAGACCTCACTTTGTAGTCCCTGTGCACGGCGACTTAGCGTCGTATAGTTGGGCACAGACAGGCCGCGACTGCGCGTTCACGGAGACTTTGCGCAAAGCCCTGGGCGGCTCGCAGCGTCAGGTGATAGACATGCTTAAGCGTGAGCGTAGCTTGAATCAGCGCCTCCAGGTCTGCCGCGCTTGACAGGCCTCACTTCGCTCTCACTCATGAATGCGCCTTCGTCGATCCACGCGGTCAAGCTGCTCGTGCGCTTAACCCTGCGTTGGACTCCGACCAGTTCCTGATCCGGTAGATCTCTTTAGGCTCGCGGCCCTTGCGTTAGTCCCTGCGGAAGCTCCCGCCATATATCGAGAATCTGCGGAGTTCCTTCCCAAGTTAATCTATGGTCACCCCCATTTTTGCAACACTGATTTTGATGGGTAGATGGCTAGCACAAATCTATCCGGCGTCTTGGTGAGGATCGCTCCTCGCGCCACGATGAGAATCGCGCCTGCGGTCCTGATAACAGCTGCAGCTTCAAAAAGCTCGTTAACTTGTCAGGGTTTCCGCAAGGCCGTTTTGCCGTTTACGTCATCAATTATCAGCGGTCGCAAAACCAGATGGTTGGTTACGTTAAGTAATAACAACGGTCCGTCATAGCACCGGAGCGGACCGCTGACTTTCGAATACCGTGTTGCAGCTCACGATTGCCCATGCAATTCGTGCCAGTTTGCTGGCTAGAGCACACGCGACCACGCTGGAATGTCGCCGTGTAAGCAGCGTGCGGACCCAATCGGCCACGCGCCCTGACTGCTTGTCCAGCCGAAGCATAAATGCTCGGGCGCACTGAACCAGCAGGTAGCGAATATTCTTGTCGCCTCGCTTGGAAATTCCGAGCAAATTTGCTTTGCCGCCTGTACTGAATTGCCTCGGGACCAGCCCCACCGCGGCGGCGAAGTCTCGGCCGTGTCGATACTGCTTTCCGTCACCAAGTTCCGATGCGAGCAGGCTGGCCGTTAGTGGACCAACACCAGGAATCGTCAATAAGCGTTGCCCGATTGGGTCCTCGGCCAGTTGCCGATCGAGTTCTTTTTCAATCTCGCCGATCTGCTCGGTGAGGTATTTGAAGTGTGCGTGCAAGCGTTCAAGGATCGCAACGAGGCGCGGCGGCAACTGATGTTCAGCCAGCACTACCGATAGGCGTTTCACAACAGCGTGGCCCACAGGAAGGCTCACGCCAAATTCAAGCAGAAATCCGTGCATCTGGTTGGTAGTGCTTACTCGATCACGGACCAAGGCTTGGCGAACCCGATGCAGGGCAGCAAGCGTTTGTTGTGATTCGGTCTTCGGCGTCACAAACCTCATTGACGGTCGAGCAGCCGCTTCACAAATAGCCTCAGCGTCGACGAAATCGTTTTTGTTGCTCTTAACAAATGGGCGCACAAACTGTGGAGATATCAGCTTAACCACATGGTTGAACTCACTGAGCTTACGAGCCATCCAATGTGCACCAGCGCAGGCCTCCATGGCCACGGTGCAACTGTGAAACGTAGCTATGAACTCGATCAACTGCTTCCGTGAAAGTTTCTTGCGAAACACCGCTTTGCCGGCTTTGTCTTGCCCGTGTAGGTGAAAAAAGTGCTTACCCAGATCGATCCCAACTAACGTGACGTTTTGCATGGCGATGGCCTCCGGTCGAAATTCTTTCCAGCCTACTCGCTAAGAGGCGGGGGTGACCATCCCATTACAGAGGCAGTCCCACGACCGTTGCGCTTAAACTTCCCCCTGCAGCGATCACTTTTTGCAACAACGCCACAGCGAGGGGCCGAATCTTCATTTTTGGTTCATCTGCCATGCGACTGTTTCTTCGCGCAGTGGCATATGCTGTGGCCAGCCGCCAGCCAGCGCCTTGTATAGGGCAATAGCCGTCAAAGCGCTGCGGGTGCGGCCGTCGGCGAAGCCGTCCTGAGCCTGCAGTTCGACACGTTCGGCATCGAGCACTTCATAGAGCCCGATCGTGCCGGCCTGGAACTGCGTTCTCGCCAATTGAGCGGCCCGGGTGCTGTCGGCGGCGGCACGTTCGAGGTGCTCGTCCTCCCGGCGCGTGTTCATGGAACGGACCAACGCATTTTCGGTATCCTCGAGTGCCAGCAAGACGGTCTGCTGGTATTGCGCAAGCAGACCAGACGCGTCGGCATTGCTCGCCGCGATGCGCGCCCGGACCCGGCCGACATCAAGAAACGACCAGTCCACACCAAGCGCAACCAGGCTGGTTTCACTTCCACTAGTGAACATCCCACCGAAGGCAAAACTGCCTATCATTCCCTGTAAGGTCAGACGCGGAAACAAATCGGCTGTTGCCACCCCTACGCGTGCGGTAGCCGCATGCAGACGCTGCTCTGCCGCCGCGACGTCGGGCCGGCGGCGCAGCACGTCGGCGGGTGTGTCCGGACCGATTCGGGCCGGTAGCGCGGGCAATGAGCCGGGAATATCGAGTTCCGCAATGAATGCTCCCGGCGCGCGTCCGGTCAGAACGGCAAGCCGGTGCTCGTCCACGGCAATCTGCGCCTCGAGCACGGGCACGCGTGACGCCGTGGATTCGTATTGAGCCTGCGCTCGCGCGGTATCGAAATCGGCATCGCGGCCGGCGTTCATACGCGCGTTGACAATACGCAACGTCTCAAGTTGATTGTCGGCATTACCGCGGGCTACACGCAAGCGCTCCTGAGCACCACGCAAGTGAACGTAGGCGCTTGCAACGTCGCCGACCATGCTGATCTGCAGTGCCTGCAGGTCACTGGATCGCGCCGCCGTTTCCGCGCGCTGCGCCTCGACGTTGCGGCGCACCCGGCCCCACAGGTCCAGCTCCCAACTGGCATTTGCGCTCACGCTGTAGACATCGGCGCTGCGCGGGAAGCCGTAGGCCTGATCCTGGCTCACGCGTTGATGGCCGACCTCTCCACCGGCGGTGATGGTCGGAAAGCGATCGAACTTGGCCTCGCGTAGCAGCGCATTGCCACTGTCGTAACGGGCCAAGGCGACGCGCAAATCGTTGTTGGTCCCGAGCGCCCGCTCGATCAGGGCGCTCAGTTTCGGATCGTTGAAACTGTTCCAGAACTCGGTATCTCCCACGGGCGCATTCGCAGCGCTCCCGGTGCCCGATTCGGCGCGGGCAAAATGCTCGGGCGTCGCTATCGATATGGCCGGCCGTTGATAGTCCGGCCCGACCGCACAAGCGGCAAGGGTGCTCGTGAGCAGTACGGTGGTCGCGAGTCCGCGCTTATACATGATCGAACTCCGGTTGGCTTTGTTCATGTGGCATCGGCTTGCCTTTTTCGCGGCGGGTGGCCAGCTTGCGCAACGTCACGTAGAACACAGGGGTCAGGAACAGGCCGAACAAGGTCACACCGAGCATGCCAGCGAAGACGGTGATGCCCGTGGCGTGACGCACCTCGCTGCCAGCGCCATGCCCCAGCAACAACGGCACCGATCCCGCGATAAAGGCGATCGAGGTCATCACGATCGGGCGCAGGCGAAGGCGGCACGCTTCGAGCGCGGCGTCGACGATACCCTTGCCTTGAATCTCCAGCTCGCGGGCAAATTCGACGATCAGGATCGCGTTCTTGCACGCCAAGCCCATCAGCACGACCAGACCGACTTGCACGAACACGTTGTTGTCGCCACCGGTAAGCCACACTCCGAGCAAAGCCGAGCACATGCAGACCGGCACGATCAGGATGACCGCCAGCGGCAAAGTCCAGCTCTCATACAAGGCCGCGAGTACGAGAAATGCCAGCATCACGGCCAACGGGAACACGACCGCCGCCGCATTGCTCTGGGTCACTTGCTGATAACTCAGGTCAGTCCATTCGAGCTTGATGCCAGGAGGTAGGACGCGCCCGGCGATCTCCGTCAGCTTCGTGATCACCTGCGCCGATGAGAGCACTTTCGGATCGGAGTCGCCGATCACATCGGCGGCAGGATATCCGTTGTAACGAATCACCGGATCGGGCCCGAAGCTCGGCACGATCGTCACCATCGCACCAATCGGCACCATCTCTCCGCGCACGTTGCGCGTGCGCAGCTTGCCGATGTCCGCCGCCTGCTGGCGAAAGGGGGTATCGGCCTGCGCCATGACCCGATACACGCGCCCGAACATATTGAAGTCGTTGATATAGGTCGACCCTAGATAGGTTTGCAGGGTGTCGAACAGATCGGTCAACGTTACGCCCTGTGCCTTGGCTTTGACGCGATCAACCTGCACCTCGAGTTGCGGGATATTCGACTGGTAGGCGCTGACGGGAAACGTCATGCCGGGGGTTTTCGCGATCTCGGCCTGGAACGCGTTCAGCGCATCCTGCAAGGCGCCATAGCCAAGTCCGGCGCGATCCTCCAGGTATAGCGAGTAGCCTGAGCCGTTACCGAGCCCTTGAATAGGCGGCGGCAGCAGTGCGAAGGCGAAACCGTCCCTGATCGCGGCGAACTTCGCGTTGAGCTCAGCGTTGATCTCCGCCGCGCTGCGATTGCGTTCATCGAACGGCCTGAGGATGATATAGCTCGCCGTGGTATTGGGCGTATTCACCCACTGCAACGCGTTGAAGCCGGCATAGGCAGCCACGACGTCGACGCCCTCGACGCTACGCGCAATCTCTCCCATCTGGCGCGTGACCTCAACGGTACGGCCGAGCGAGGCGCCTTCGGGCAGCTTGGCGCCGCCAAAGAGATAAAGCTTGTCCTGCGTCGGGATGAAGCCGCCAGGTACCGTCTGAAACAGTAAGGCAGTGGCCAGCAACAGGCCCGCATACACAACGAACACCAGGCCGCGGCGACCGAAACTGCGTGCTACCGCGCCTTGATAATTTCCGGCACTGCGTTGAAAGAAGCGGTTAAACGGACGGAACAGCCAGCCAAACGCGCCTTCAATAGCCCGCGCTAGTCCATCCTTGGGCGCATTGTGGCCTCTGAGCAGCTTCGCGGCCAACGCCGGCGATAATGTCAACGAGTTGACAGCCGAGATCACCGTCGATATCGCGATCGTCACGGCGAACTGCTTGTAGAACTGGCCGGTCACGCCGGTAAGAAAGGCCATCGGCACGAAGACCGCGCACAGCACTAGCGCGATCGCGATGATCGGGCCCGATACTTCGCGCATCGCCCGATGCGCCGCCTCGCGCGGACTCAAGCCCTGCCCGATGTACCGCTCGACGTTTTCCACCACGACGATCGCATCGTCCACCACGATCCCGATTGCCAGCACAAGGCCGAACAAGGTCAGTGTATTGATCGAATAGCCGAGCAGGTACAAGAAAGCGAACGTACCGATCACCGAGACCGGCACCGCTATCAACGGAATCAATGAGGCACGCCAGGTCTGCAGGAACAGGATCACGACCAGCACGACCAGTATCACCGCCTCGATCAGCGTGTGCTCCACGGCGCGGATCGACTCGCGCACGAATACGGTCGGATCCCATACTGCGCGGTAGACGATGCCGGGCGGGAAGTTCTTGGAGACCTCGTCAAGCTTTGCATAGACCGCATCGGCCACTTGCAGTGCGTTGGCGCCCGGAGAAAGAAAGATACCCACCATCGACGCATTCTGCTTATCCTCGAATACGCGCATGGTGTAGTCGCCGGCGCCAAGCTGTACTCTGGCCACGTCGGCAAGACGGACGACCTCGCCATCCGCCCCGCTCTTGATCACGATATTACGAAATTCCTCTTCGGTGCGCAGACGCCCGCGCACGTTGATAGAAACGAGCAGATCCGTGGTCTTTGGTGACGGCTCGGCGCCGAGTTGCCCAGCCGAGACCTGCACATTCTGTTCGCGCACCGCGTTGAGGATGTCGGAAGTAGTCAGATTACGCGACGCAAGTTTGTCCGGATCGAGCCAGATACGCATGGCGTAATCGCCCGAGCCATACAGCGCAACGTCGCCGATCCCATTCAGACGCGACAGTTCATCCTTGACATGCAAGGTCAGGTAGTTCCGCAGATACATCGAATCGTAGCGATTATCGGACGAAGACAGACCCACATACATCAGCGGCGTCGCCGACTGCTTTTGCGTACTCACACCATATTGACGCACCGCTTCCGGCAGCCTGGTCAGCGCCTGGCTTACGCGGTTTTGCACGCGCACGGCTGCTGAATCGGGATCGACGCCAGGAACAAAGGTCACGACTACACGGAGGCCACCATCGGAACTGGCAACCGACTTCATGTACATGATGCCTTCGACGCCATTGATCGCCTCTTCCAAAGGCGTCGCCACCGACTCAGCGATTTCCTTCGGATTCGCGCCCGGATAGTTCGCACGCACTACCACGCTCGGGGGCACCACTTCGGGATATTCGCTCACCGGAAGCAAGGGCATCGCGATCAGGCCGAGGGCAAAGATGATGATCGACAACACCACTGCGAAGATCGGGCGGTCGATGAAGAACTTCGAGAAATCTATGGAGGGGGTTTTCATTTCTCGGCCATCCCGGACTCGGACAACGTCGTAGTCAACACATTCATCGGGATTTCCGTGGGGGCTACAGGGGCGCCCGGAAAATATATCCGCTGCATGCCTGCGACGATCACCTTGTCGCCTGCCACGAGGCCCGCCTGAACCACGCGCAGGCCGTCGCTCATGCCCCCGAGTTCGACGTCCTTGCGCAGCGCCTTGTTGTCGGGACCGAGCACGTAGACATACTTGCGGTTCTGGTCGGTCAGCACGGCCTTGTCGTTGATCAGGATCACCTGGGTTTCACTCCCACCCGCGTATTCCACGCGGGCATACAGGCCAGGCGTAAAGACGCGGTCGGCATTGCTCAGTCTGGCGCGCGCCTGAATGGTGCCGGTAGCAGGGTTGACTTGATTGTCGATGAAGTCGACCGTGCCCACGTGTGAGAAATCCGCTTCGTCGGCAAGACCAACCCGCACCTTGAGCGCGGCGGCGCTGCCTTTACGCTGGCGTGCCTGTGCGCCGTAGCGCAGATAGCTGTGTTCGTCGGGATCGAAATAAACGTACACTGGGTCTTGGGAAACCATCGATGTCAGCAAGGTTTGATCGGCAACAGCCAGGTTGCCGATCGTCAGCATGGCTCGGCTCACGCGGCCCGCAATCGGCGCCCGCACTTCGGTGAATTCCAGATTCAGCTTGGCGACGGTGACAGCAGCTCGCGCATCACGCACGTCGGCCTCGCTTTGCATGTAGTTGGCATGACGCGTTTCCGCCTCTTCCCTGGACGTGGCACTGGCCTGCAGGAGTGTCCTCGCGCGCAGGTCTTGCGCCTGGGCAAGCGTGGCGGTGGCGCGGACGCGATCGAGCCTGGCAATTGCGCCATCCAGCGCGGCACGGTATGGACGCGGATCGATAGCGAACAAGAGATCGCCCCGTCGCACCTCGTCACCTTCCTTGTAGGCGATGCGCTGTACATAGCCGCTGATACGGGGTCGGATTTCCACCGATTCGATGGCATGGATGCGTCCGTTGAACTCGTCCCACAGTGTCACTTTCCTTGAAAGCACAGCAGCAACATCAACTTTCGCGGGAGGCGCGCCGGCTGCGGCCAGGCACTCGTCCTGCCAACCGGCGAGAAGAAACGTAAACGCGAGAAGTCCCCCGAACAAAAGGCGGTACGAACGTGGGGTGACAGACAGCGGTTTCCCCCGCGCTGTCAAAGGGCGGGCGGGAAACACTTTCATAGCGTCATTCCTTTGATCGGTCATGGTTCTGCGCACAGTGGATGTGACCGTGCCAGCGCGGCAGCCGCCTGCACTGATGGACCTGAGAGCGGTGTGAAGCAGGAACGGGAGATGCCAACCGGTAGCCTTGCATCACGGTGAGGCGTAATGATCGATGACACCAGCCTTCCCGCGGAAGAGCCATGAGTTGTCAATAGACATAGGCCATGCACTGAGGATCCGATTCGACGGGTGACTTATTTGCCGCTGTTCGTCAAATGACCGCGCACGGAGGATGACACCGCACGGAATGCATGCGACAATTTATAAAGATTAACTATTAATTCAGCATCCTAATTAAATTCTTTCCCGATCACATCACTTCCGGAAACAGTTCGACGCAAGGTCGGAGAGAACTGGGAAAAATATGGCTTTGACCCGCTGTCGTTCGATCAAGTAATTACCAGACGCGCCGTGCATAAAGCTCTTTTAAAATCACCTAAGATAGTTTGCGGTAGCTGATACGGACCGGACGACCTCTGTGCTCGATTTAGAGAGCCGCTCCTACGCCAGGAACAACTTTCACTTCGAACAAAATAATTATGAGCACATCCGCAGCACTTGGACTGCCATCGGGCGAGTACTATGCGATGACAAATCTAGTCCGGACGAGAGATCGCCAGCTATCCGCGAGACTCGCGTTCTTAGGACTGACGCTCCCTGAATGGCGTGCGCTCCGAGTCCTTTGCAGCTTTGGGACCGACATACCGATGAGTGCGCTGATGGCGCACTCGCAGAATGATCGATCCGCGCTTGGACGGACCGTGGACCGTCTTGTCGATCGCGGATTGGTAGAGCGAATGCCTGATCCGCAGGATAAGCGGGCGGTCTATCTTCGACGAAGGCCTGCGGCCAATGAGGTCTTCGAACGCGCTTTCGTTCTCGCAGCCGAATTGGATGAAAAATTGATGGCTCCGCTCTCTAACAGCGAGCGGCAAACCCTAGGAAGATCGCTAGAGAAACTCGAGGGCATTGTTGGCAAGGACGTGTAAAAGGCCAAAATATATCGTTACAAAATCGACCGTTGGCCGACATGATTCTGCTCATTAAGATTGATAGGTCGAAGGGAGGGGTTCAGCTCAAATTCATTTTTTCGCCCGCCTCTCGGACGATCACGGATCGTCGGATTCAGTGAGTACGGCGCGCCATCATTCCTCGACCTTGCCAATTACCATTGCGGGGTCCAGTCCCTTCGGGCACACAACCATGCGAATCATGATCGTGTGGCAACGCAACAGACGATTCAGAGGTTTTCCCGGTTGTCCGCACGTTCACCTCTCACTTCGTCGCCGTTGTCCGCAATGAAAACGATCGGCCTGCAGCAAGCACGCCGGACTCACGAACTTGTCCGGGTGTCGCCAGAGACTCAGGCGCGAAGTGAAGCAAACGGTGCTTAGAATTCACTCGTACAGGTCGTCTAGCTCGTCGAGTTCTTCAGGTGTCTGCAGACGCTCCTTTCCCTGCAGCGGTGTGTTGATAATCAGGCACGTTTGATCGAGTGACAATGGTTGAAAAATTGCACGAAGTCGCCGATCAGATCGCGCGCAACGCAGGCCCAGAAGCGGACGCAGCATAATTCTCTGCGGCAAGTCGTTCGTTTTCTGCACGCAGGAAAGATCGTTCTTGCCGTTGATGTTCACGGCGCCCGAACCGCGTTAGCCTTCGGTCTCGCGTCAACACTCAAGATTAGACCGACCGGTGTGCCGATAAAACAAAGTTCCGGCTAGCGAGGTCCCCCTTGTCGATCCCGAGCGTTTCGCCGAATCGGGCCTCCGCCATCAGATCGGGAATATGCCGACATCGTGGATGTAAATCCGACACGAGGGAGCACGCAAACGCCGCGCCGCTGTAATGTGTGCTGCTGCTGAATGCCCCCCGACACGCTGCTATCGTGTTCGCTGCGCACACCGTTCTGATCGTTACATACGGCAGGGCTATCAGTCTAGGGCGCCGGGCTCGAACGTCAGTTGGGCGCGGAAACTCTGGTCCATCGAGCCGGTGGGCACCTGTCGCCGGAGATAGCGACTTTCTGGTCTTGATAAACCGATTGTGCACGCCCTGTTGCTTGCTGCGACAGAGCCTGCGTACGCGCGCTTGCCGCCAACCGCGTGGATTATGATAGAGCGGCCCTGATGCGATCGACAGCATCAATGCTGAGCTTTCCATCTGCTAGGTGGTCACGCGGACACCATGGATACGGCAGCTTTTGCGCCCACAGCATGATCGGCTCGACAACCACACGCGGCAATGTGGTCATCTCTTCGATAGTTATTCGAAGCGTTCGAATCAGCCCTGCATCCTCCTGCGCCCATTCGTATCTGCCAAAGCCGACGCGCCCCAAACCTGTACCCTTTTCCGACATGCACACGAGCCAGTTGCAATCAAATGCTGAGTCAGTCACCGGTGGTTCACCTATGCAAAAGGTGTAGACATTTTCATAGCGCAGACCGAACTCACTGACTAATACGTCCGAAATGGCTTTTGCACCTTTGACCGTGCTCGGAAAGACGATATCCTGAGTGTTCACTTGCATCGTCAGTTCGGCGTGGGCGGAGAACACCTGAGGCATCAGATGCGGACGATTGCCGTCCTTGGCGCGAATATAGGTTTCGATGTTTTTTTGAAGAGAGATCATGAGCTATGCCTACGGTCGCAGGTTGTGAGGCGCTGAGTCTATCGCCGTACAGCGAGCGAATGGAAATAGCCCCTAATTCTTTCCGGGCATGAACTTAACGGTTTATAGAGAACGGCTAGCTCTGCAATAGTGCTCTTCGCTAAGTGTTCTCCCGAAGTAACCTTGTTCGCTGCAGTTGATTCCTCGGCAGTCCGATGTAGAGCCTTTGCGGAGTTGAAGTTCGTGGCCCGCTGAAATTCGTTTGCCAACACCGCTTGCTGCTTGGCAAAGGAACGTTTGTATTTGATCGCGGGCGTTCCTTGCGCGTCAAAACACCGCTAAAACTCGCTAAAAGTCACTTGCGCCCTGTACTGCCCGCGAACTGCGTCCCGCTGACGAGCACCCGCACGACTTGCGGCGCTGTATGCGTACTCCCAGGAATTGTGACCCTAAGCCGGTTGGGGCTGGGATCCAGTTGCCTTTGATCTTTGGCGTATAATTTTTAAACAAAGTTAGATAAGCAAGGTCATCAACCGAGGAATGTAATGGCAAAAACCCAGGCAGAAAGAGTTCTCACAGTGACCAACCCCAATTGTCTGGTGGACGGAAACGATATAGCGTTTCGGCACTTGATTAACGGGTTGTTGCCATTTGCTGCCCGTCTTCTATCAGTGCGGGACGGATTCGGCAATCTGATTGGGCTGACAGGAATCCAGTATTCGTTACTAGCCTCGATCGCGCACTTGACGCAAACTGAGACAGTTACAGTCAACCAACTCGCAGATCATCTTCACCTAAGCGGTGCCTTTGTAACTATCGAAACGGGTAAGCTCAAAAAACTGGGTCTCGTCGACAAGCGATCCCATCCTGACGACAAACGCAAGATGCGGGTGTCCGTCACGGCATCCGGCTCAAAGTTGCTTATAGAGCTTGCAGCTTCGCAACAGCGCATTAATGACGTGTTATTCGAAGGCGTCAGCAAAACCGAGTTCAAGGTGCTGTGCTCGGTGGTGGATCGGCTGGTCATTAATGGCGATCACGCAACCATTGATCTCGAACATCTGATTGCACGAAAAAGCAAGACATAACCTGTTGCAGCCTCCAACGGACTGCCAGTCCCTTTGCGAACCGGATCGCGGACAAGATCGGTCCAGTCCCTATCATATTGTGCGACGTGCTTGGTCCTCACCGCTTCGTAAAATTCGAACAGGCTTTTCGGACGGGCACCTAGATTTGCGGCACTGGCTCTATAAAATTGGGCAATGGCTCAACTTTAGCGGCTGGAACGCGTCTTTTCCTTGGACTACCTCCTTGATCTTGTAGTAATCCCACGGCCGTTGCGACTCTTGTGGGCTTTTCACTTGCACCAGATACATGTCGTGCTCCAACACTCCGTCAGGCCGGATTACGCCATTCGTCGCGTAGAAGTCGTTGACGGGTGTCTTGCGCATCTGGCTCAACACAGCGTCGGCATCGTCAGTTCCTGCGGCCTTGATCGCTTCAAGGTAATGCAGGGTTGATGAATAAACGCCGGCGTGCACCATTGTTGGCATGCGACCCGTCTTTGCGAAGAAGCGCTGCGACCATTTCCGTGTGGCGTCGTCGCGGTCCCAATAGAATGAGGTTGTCAGCGTCATGCCCTGTGCGGTCGCCAGCCCGATGCTGTGAATATCGCTGATGAAAATCTGCAGCGCAGCAATTTTTTGCTTTCCAAGGCCGGTGATCTGGAATTCCCGAGCCGTCTTGATCGCGTTCACGGCGTCGGCTCCCGCATCGGCCAACCCGATTACCTTGGCCTTTGACGCCTGCGCCTGAAGCAAATACGAAGACAAATCGGATGAATTCATCGGATGCTTCGAACGCCCCACTACCTTTCCGCCCGCCTCCGTCAGTGCGTTGCTCGCGTCTTTGTCAAGCGACGCACCCAGCGCGTAGTCGACGGTCAGGAAGTACCAGCTATTGTCGCCGCTCCGAGCCAGCGACCTAACGGTGGTGGCGGCTAGCGCGTAGGTATCGAACCCATACTGAAGCGTGTATGGCGAGCAGTCTTGGTTTGACAAGCGTGTCGTTCCCGCGCCCGCAGCTATCGCGATCTTGTGCTTCGCCCTCGCCACGTTCGAGACAGCCAGCGCGACGGACGACGGCAACAGATCTTCCACCATGTCCACGTTCTGATTGTCAAACCAGTCCCTCGCGATGGTCGCGGCCACATCCGTCTTGTCCTGATGGTCGGCGCTGACGACCTGGATCGGCGCACCAAGTACCTTGCCGCCGAAATCGTCTACCGCCATCTGCGTAGCCATCACCGACCCCTTGCCGCCGATGTCCGCGAACAATGATGACATGTCGGTCAAAACACCGATCTTGACGACACCGCCGCTGATCTTGCCGGACTGTGCAGCCGCAGCCGTGGACATACCAAGTGCAACCACTGCCCAACCTAATCTCCTCAAGCTCATCTTGTACACGATCGTTCTCCTGATTAATTTGAAGGTTTTCACATCTCAACGTCGCTTAGCCCAGCTTGCCGCCGCCCTCGAAACCATTCACCGTGGCGGGAAGATCTTTGTGTCGCGTCGTGTCCAGACGCTTGCGCTTACTCGCCCAGGAAGCCAATTCGCCTACAATCCCCCGGCGAAACAGCAGAACGCAGCCGACAAACATGATTCCAGTCACGAGGCTGACCAACTCGCCCAGGCTCTGGAATGACACGATATGAGTCACCTCGGCGAGCCAGACACCGAGCGAAGAAAGCTTGGTTTCGAGTGTGATCAATATGACAGCGCCCATAACCGGCCCCCAGCGGGTTCCGAGGCCGCCTAGCAGTGTCATCAGGATCACTGTGCCAGACATCGTCCAGTGCACGTCCGATAGTGTCTCGAAGCCAAGCACAAGTGTCTTCATTGCGCCCGCCAATCCTGCGATGGCCGCCGACAGAACGAACGCCAGCAATTTGAAACGACTCGCGTCATAGCCGAGCGAGATCGCACGCGGCTCATTCTGCTTTAGCGCAGTCATGATCCTTCCGAAGGGCGACGATGTGATCCGGTTAACGAACACAAATACTGCGACGCTGATGGCAAGGATCAGGTAGTAAAGCGTAAGGTCGTTGTCGAGCGAAATCACGCCTAGCAGGTGACCTCGCGGCACGCCCTGCAGACCGTCTTCGCCACCGGTGAAAGGCGCCTGTACACAGAAGAAAAAAAACATCTGAGCGAGCGCGAGTGTGACCATCGCGAAGTAGATCCCTTGACGCCTAATGGCAAGCAGCCCGAACACAAGACCGAACAATGCACCAGCGCACGTGCCGAGCAATAACGCCACTTCAGGTGGCCAGCCGAGGTCGCGCATAACATAGCCTGCGAAAAATCCGGCACCGCCAAAAAATGCTGCGTGTCCGAACGACAGCAATCCCACCCGTCCCAGTACCAGATTCAATGAGCACGCGAATAGCGCGAAACACATCAGCTTCATGAGAAATACCGGGTATGCGCCCAGCCAGGGAGCTGCTACCAGCAGCACCATCACCGCGCCGTTGAGAACTGACTTCTGCATACTGCACCTCATTTCGCGTTACCAAAGAGCCCTGCTGGACGGACCAGCAGCACTAGCGCCATGATGACGAACACAACGGTCGCCGACGCTTCCGGATAGAACATTTTCGTGAGGCCTTCAATCACACCAAGCGCGATGCCGGTGGTCACTGACCCAAGGATCGAACCCATGCCACCGATCACCACGATCGCGAACACCGATATGATGATGTTCTGGCCCATCAGTGGCGAGACCCGCATGATTGGCGCAGCAAGCACGCCAGCTAGCGCCGCGACAGCAACGCCGACGCTATAGGTCAGCGTCACCATGACCGGGACGTTGACACCGAACGCGACGACCATACTTGGGTTCTCCGTCGCGGCTCGCAGCAATGTCCCGATGCGGGTGCGTTCCACGGTCCACCACGTTACGAAGCACACTGCCACGGATGCCACTACGACCCAGCAGCGATACGTCGGCAACATCATGAAATGCAGATCGATGGCCCCCGTCAGCAGCGAGGGCGTGGCGTAGGGCAATCCGGAGACGCCATATGCGGAGCGCCCTAGGCCCTCAATAATGAGCGCGAGCCCGAGTGTCAACAACAACCCATACAGCGGATCCAGCCTGTAGACACGCCGCAGCATGGTCCGCTCGACCAGGGCGCCGAACGCACCGGCAAGCAATGGCGCAAACAACAACATGACCCAATAGTTGATGTCTAGATAAGTGCCGCCCATCCACGCCAACAATGCGCCGAGCATGAACCAAGCACCATGTGCAAAGTTGATGACGTTGAGCAAGCCAAAGATGACAGACAAGCCCAGACTAAGAACGGCGTAAAAGCAGCCGTTGACAAGGCCGAGCATCAACTGGCTTGAGAATGCAGATAACGGGATATGAAACAGTTCCACGGTAATCGTCCGGTTCAAACGTTGAGCAGTTCGTGAAGCACGTTCATCTTTTCGTCGAGCTGCGCAGCTTCGAAATGCTCGACAATCTGACCATGTTCCATGACGTAAAAGCGATCCGCGAGGGGCGCGGCAAAGCGAAAATTCTGTTCGACAAGAATGATCGTGTAGCCCTTCGACTTCAGCAACGCGATCAATCGGGCCAGCGCCTTGACAACGACCGGCGCTAGCCCCTCGGATATCTCGTCGAGCAGCAAGAGCTTTGCACCGGTACGTAGAATGCGTGCTATCGCCAGCATCTGCTGTTCACCACCCGACAGGCGCGTGCCTTGACTTGCACGGCGTTCGGCAAGGTTGGGAAACAGGCTGTAGATCTCCGCAATTGACATCACGTTACTGACAGCATCGTCATAATTAACGGCAGCGAGGCGCGGCGGAAGCATCAGGTTTTCCTCGCAGGACAAACTCGCAAATATGCCGCGCTCCTCGGGGCAATAACCGACGCCGCAACGCGCAACACGCTGAGTCGAGAGCGTGCTGGTTTCCCTACCGTCAATCCGAATCGAACCCTTGCGGGTATCCGTCAAACCCATGATGGCTTTTAGCGTCGTACTGCGGCCGGCGCCGTTTCGGCCAAGAAGCGTTACGACCTCGCCACGCGCAGCGCGCAGGTTGACGCCGTGCAGGATATGGGATTCGCCATACCACGCGTGCAAATCGAATATCTCGATCGCGTCCGGACGCTTGATCGGTCGCATATCAACAGCAACTTCGCTCATGCGACGGCTCCCTGGTGTTCGTCATAGGTCGTCCCCATATAAGCCTCCATCACTCTCGGGTCAACCGAGACAACGGCATACTGTCCCTCCGCCAGCACTTCGCCGCGTTGCAGTACCGTGATCGTGTCAGAGATACTCGAAATTACCTTCATGTTGTGTTCGACCATCAAAATCGTGCGCCCCGCCGATACCCGCTTGATTAGTTGCGTGACGCGATCCACGTCCTCACTTCCCATGCCTTGAGTGGGTTCATCGAGCAGCATCAACTCCGGGTCCATGGCAAGCGTCGTGGCAATCTCCAATGCTCGCTTGCGGCCGTAAGCCAGTTGAACAGTCGGCACGTCTGCGAACGCCGCAAGCCCAACCTCATCCAGAAGCACCATGGCTCGCTCATCGAACTGTTTTAGCACCGCCGCACTTTTCCAGAAGCAGAACGACACCCCCAGCGCACGTTGCAGTCCGACACAAACGTTTTCGCGTGCGCTCAAATGAGGAAACACGGCAGAAATCTGAAACGACCGGATGATTCCACTGCGAGCAATCGCGGCCGGCGCTGCGTGCGTAATGTCCTCGCCATTGAAGAGAATCTGTCCATCCGAAGGCGTCAGAAACTTAGTCAGGAGGTTAAAGCACGTGGTTTTTCCCGCGCCGTTGGGTCCAATCAACGCGTGTATCGTGCCCCGCTGGACACGCAGATTGACCCCGTTCACAGCGGTGAAGCCATTGAACGACTTCGTCAGAGCGCGGGTCTCAAGAATTAAATCGACCTGTGTCATGTTGTCTTATGTCCTCCCCAAATGTCCGTGTGCTGACTGGTTCCTGAAATCATCCCAAGACAGGTAGGGGCTGCACCGCATACTCGTGGCGCAGCGTCCGGCCTAGTACCGGGTCGTCCAGTTCGATCTCGAAGCGCTCTGCGGGCCGGATGCCACCCAGCGCAGCCAGCGTGCCGCAGAGCATGGCCGTGCCGTCGATAAACGTGCCGCCATGGTCTTCATATCGTTCGAGCAAGTCCTGTGGCGAGCGCATGGCCGTGACCGCGCCCTGCTGATAAAGCACGCGTTCTCCGTCGATGGTTGCATGGGCCCGTAGCACCAGCTGGTCCCAATGCGCTGAGACCTCGTTGAGCGGCCATACCTTGCGCGAACACGGCTTGTCGCACATTTGCTTGGATACGGTAATGCCATAGGTCTCGACTTCGCGGTCCGTATGATCGGACGCGATACCCACAAAAAATTCTCCCCGGTCCCTGAGCAGCAGGAACTCGACTTCTCCGCTGCTTTGAAAACCGCTCACCTGAACCTGAGCCATCGGTCCGAGTCGCTCGGAGGCCACGCGATAAAAAACCGGTGTGTAAGCCGGTGGCTTTACGCCCAGTTCTTCAAGTTCGCGAATATGCTTTCCCATTGCTATCGTGTCGCGGCCGGTCCAACCGGCAATGACCAGCGTGTCGATGGCCATGACACGCTCGGAATGGCCATTGCGATCTTCAATATCAAAAATGAGTGTTTTCATCGGAAACTCCTTGTCGGTTTGGGGGCGATTTTTCGGACAAACATGCTGAGGCCACTACGCCCTTCCGGTCTGTTCGCGTATAAGCGCTTCCACGCCCATGGCCGCCGCGAGCAGACGGCGGTCGCTCATGTGTGGTCCCATCAACGTTACGCCGACAGGTGCGCTAGCATTCTCATGACACGGCAGTGATACAGCGCAGAGATCGAGCATGTTGGCAATGGAAGGATTGCGCAGCAGCAGGCGGTTCGTCGCGGTAAAGACGTTTTCATCGGTGAGATCATCAATACGGGGCGCCACGATGGGCACGGTCGGCATCAACACCGCGTCAAACGGTCGAAGCTCGTCGTGGGCTTGCTCGCACAAAGTCGTGCGACGCGCCTTCGTCCTCAGATACTCGGCGGTGCTTTGCTGGCTCCCGAAGCGAATTCGCGAGAGCACCCGCGGGTCGTAGCGCTCCGCGTGACCGGCGATCATCTCGACGTGCCACGCCCATGCCTCTGCTGCCACCAGTCCTCCATGCGAGCTCAATTCGGCGACTTGATTCCAACTGGCGAACTCGATTCGCTGTAGTAAAGCGCCCGCCGCTTCAAGCCGAACGAGTACGCGTTCGTACGCGTTCGCCACGTCCGAGTCCATATCTTCAAGCACAACGTTGCACGGTACCGCAAGCCTCAGGCCGCGCACCGCCCGCGGCGCGGGAATCGAGCGAGGGTCGCCGGCCATGACCGCGTCTACCGCCGCACAGCACGCGACACTGGGCGCCATCGAGCCGATAGAGTCGTAGCTCGACGACAAGGGCACCGCGCCGTCCAGCGAGATGCGCGCAGCTGTCGGCTTGAAGCCTGTAGTCCCGCATAACGCAGCTGGAATACGGCACGAACCGCCCGTGTCTGATCCGATCGCGACTGCAGCCATCCCATCTGCTACTGAGACCCCCGCTCCCGATGATGACCCGCCGGGAATGCGGCCGACGCCCCGGTCGAAGGGATTGCGCGGCGTCCCATAGTGGGGATTGATTCCCACGCCGGAATAAGCGAACTCCGTCATGTTGGTGCGGCCGACGAAGATCGCGCCTGCGGCGCGCAAGCGCCCGACAGCGACGGCGTCGCGCGTCGCAGCGCGCTCGGGTAGGATTCGGGCACCTGCACGTGTCACTTCGCCTTGTACGTCGAAGAGATCTTTGACGGACACCGGAATGCCCGCGAGTGGACCTGCGACCCCGTGTTCTCGCAGCAGATCGCTCGCGCTCGCTTGCACTGCCGCGGCGGCGCTCACGCCGTACGGGAAGACGCGCGGGCCTTCCCCGTTCTGGCGTTCAATGCGCGCCACGCAAGTCGCGAGCAATCCACGCGCATCGATCCTGCCATCAGCGAGCTGGGTTAGCAGCGCATTGAGTGTGGGCAGCATCATCAGGCCGGATCGAAGTAGTGAATTTCGAGCAACGTGCAACCGGCCTCAGACTTGAAGGGACCGTGATACGCACCAGGCGGACGGCATGCGTAGGTATTCGGCGCAAACGACTCCCCGCCCCCACCCTCTGCGTCGTTGCCAACGGTCAGGTCACCATCGATCAGATAAACCTCTTCCCAATAACGGTGCACAAACGGAGCCGTGGTAAATACCCCGGGCTGGAAACGCAATAAGCGCGTGCGGCTGCCAGTACCGCTGTTCTCATCCAGCGAGCCAGACAGAATCTTTTGTTCGATCCCGCTCGGGTAACCAGGAGGAACCTCCCAACCTGCCGACAAATCCAACGCGTGAAATTCGTCATGAAGTTTGTTGATGGCCATGCCATGCTCCCTGAAATAAGAAAGTAAAAACAAGAAAAAGGTCGAAGTTCTCAGGCAGCGCGCCGCGCCGGCGCAAGTTCGTCAGCGAGGGAGTAGCTGCCCATGATGTTGTCGACAAGGTGCGTGGCGCGCTTCCAGTCATAGGTCCGGTACGCGTGGCCTTTCGTAACGAACGAAGCGCCCGCGTAAAACAGTTCGTATTGGTTGTGACGGGATGCAAATTCGGAACCGACAGCGTCCCAGGCAAGTTTGAAGAACTTGACACGCTCTTCGGGATTGCATACGGGTGATTTCTGCGTCTTTTCAATGATCCGCAACAGGTCATCATTTTCGAAGTCGTGTACGCTCGACGGCAACATGATCATCCCGCCGCCAGCGAGCTCACGCAGCGTATTGAGCACCTTCGAGTACAGCTGCTGCGTCACCACTTGCGAGCTGTACATCAGATTTCGATCAGGGACGTAGTAGCCCTGTTCCATGTGACCGCTTGCTTCCATGCCGGCCACCCAGGCCTCCACCATCGCAGCCTCAGACGCCAGTTGACCCAGCGTTTCGCGGACCTGAGGAAAACCGTTGGTGCCGTTGACCTCGGTAATCTTGAGTGCAATGCCGACGAGAAACCGCAGCTTGACCATCAAGCGAACCTGGCATTGGTAGTTCTGGTAGCTGTGCGCCGGCGTGGCGTGAAACTGCTTCGCGCACATTGCTACGTCACCTGCGACAAAAATGCGCTCCCATGGCACCTTCACATCATCGAAATAGAGAACTGCGTCGTTTTCGTCGAAGCGGCTGGAAAGCGGATTGTCGAAGACCGACGGCGCATTCTCCTCGTACGACTTCCGTGACATGATCTTCATGCCCTTGGTATTCATCGGCACGGCGAACGACAGCGCGTACATTTCGTCGCCTTCGCGAAGTGGCTGTATGCAACTGCAGAACACTTCGTTCGCCATGATCGCACTCGTGGCAAGCATCTTCGCACCACGTACCGTGATGCCTTCCGCATCCTGATCCACGATGCCCACCGCCAGGTATTTGTCTTCCTGCTCGTGCGCCCCCTTGGCCTGGTTCGCTTGCGGATTGACGATCACATAGGTCAGGAACAGATCGTTGTCCCGCGCATATTTGTAGTAGTCGCGCAAAGCGCCAGCACGGGCCGGATCGTATTGCTCGAACACGTCAATGCCCATATACATCCCCGAGATGCAGGACGCCACGTGATCCGGCGAACGACCCATGAAGCCATAGTGCAATTCCGTCCAGGCCTCCAAAGCGGTGCGGCGCTGGACAAGCTCGTCGTAACTGGTCGGCAGTTGCCATATTCGGCTCACCCCGTCGCCTGTATCGGGCGACTTGAACGTCATTTTCTCGGCATTCTCCGGGCGCGCCTGATAGTCATACAAATTGGCGTAGCTGCGGATTGAATTACGAAACGCTGGATGCTCGGTTACGTTAGCGACAGCCTGACCGTTCAAATAGACTTCCCGGCCATCGTGCAACATCGCGATATGTTGGGTCCCGTTCTTGATCATGATGTTCTCCTGGGTCATACGACGTGTGTGTTCAGGCCGCAATGGGCTGAAAGCTGTGTAAAGCGTGATATTTACCGCCAAAGAAGATCAGCGGGCGGCCGTCTGCGCGCGCTTGGTATTGCGTAACACGGCCGATAAAAATGACGTGGTCACCGCCGTCGTGCTGGGCGTACGGTTCGCATTCGAACGTCACAAGCGCGTCGGGCAGCAGAACTGCCCTGCCGTCAGCGCCAATCTGGTCCATTCCGTCCCATTTGGCGGTATTTGCCTTGGCAAAACGATTCGATATCTCCTGCTGGCTTTCGTCGAGGACATTGACCGCGTAGGACTTCGCGGCGCACAAGTCTGGCAAGCTCAAGCTGCGGCGATCCACCGAAAACAGGATCAGAGCCGGATCCAGCGAAACCGAGTTGAATGACGCCACAGTGATACCAATTGGGGCCCCCTCGTCCCGCGGTGCAGTAATCACCGCGACGCCCGTCGCGAACATCCCAAGCGCCCCTCTATACCGACGCTGCGCGTCTTCGCGATTGCTTTGCAGTACCCCGGTGTTGTCCATCTCTCGCTCCTTTGTCACGATCAAATCGCCCGGCTCCGCCGGCAAGCTAATCAACTAATTTAGCTTTGTGTCATAGCTATTATTAAAGGCTTAATCTAAAAGTGTTTCAAGATGTCGTAAACCCTGATTTTGCAACCTGTGCCTTAAACAACCCTACTGGAAGCAAGGGAGAAGCACTTCTGGACTGACAAGCAGCGCTAGACTCGCGGATTTGAAGCTGACCTCGCACACGATCTGCACTCGCACTGGAGTATGTTCAATGGAAAACCAATACAAAGATTCGACCCGGCCGATCTACATGGACTACAGCGCAACGACACCCGTCGATCCGCGTGTGGTCGAAAAAATGGTGCCTTTTCTGTACGAGAACTTCGGCAATGCCGCTTCCCGTAGTCACAGCTACGGATGGCACGCGGAACAAGCTGTCGAGGCTGCGCGCACGGAGGTCGCTGCGCTTCTGCACGCGGACTCGCGCGAGATTGTTTGGACTTCGGGCGCCACAGAGGGAAACAACCTGGCCATCAAAGGCGCGGCGCGCTTCTACAAAGGCAAGGGGGGGCACCTCATCACGGTTAGAACGGAGCATAAAGCCGTGCTTGACACATGCAGAGATCTCGAGCGTGAAGGGTTCGAAGTCACCTATCTTGATGTTCAGGATAACGGACTGCTCGACCTCGATGCGCTACGCGACGCACTGCGCCCGGACACGATTCTTGTCTCTGTAATGATGGTCAACAACGAGATTGGTGTGATTCAACCCATCGCGAAAATTGGCGCGATGTGCCGCGAACGAGGCATTATTTTTCATTGCGACGCGGTACAGGCCGCGGGAAAGGTGCCCATCGACGTGAATGAACTTAATGTGGATTTGATGACGGTTACCGCGCACAAGGTATATGGACCCAAGGGAATCGGCGCCTTGTACGTGAGGCGCAAGCCCCGCGTGCGCATCGAGGCCCAGATTCACGGCGGTGGCCACGAACGTGGCATGCGCTCAGGCACCCTGCCGACCCATCAGATTGTGGGAATGGGCGAAGCGTTTCGAATCGCCAAACTCGAGCTGGCATCCGAGAGCATGCGGGTAGGCGCGCTGCGCGACCGTTTGCTGGCGGGGCTCAAGCAGATCGAGGAAACTTATGTCAATGGAGACATGACGCATCGCATTGCGCACAACCTGAACATCAGCTTTAACTTCGTGGAAGGCGAGTCACTGATCATGGGCATAAAAGGCGTCGCCGTTTCGTCAGGATCCGCCTGCACCTCGGCCTCTCTCGAGCCATCGTTCGTACTTCGCGCATTGGGCCGAAACGACGAACTAGCTCATAGCTCGATTCGTTTCACACTAGGAAGATTTACGACCGAGATGGATGTAGACGCGGTGATCCTCCAACTGCACACTACGGTGGCGAAGCTGCGTTCGCTTAGCCCGCTTTGGGACATGTACAAGGATGGCGTGGATTCGAGCACGATCGAGTGGGCAGCGCATTAAGCCAATGCCGGCCCAATTCTGTCCTGGGCCAGAGGTGAGCACGACCACAGTGTCGTGTGACCTTCGTTCGGCACAATACAGTCTTCAACAGAACATACATCCTTGGAAGTGTGTCTCGTCTGTGATCGAGGAAGCGTGGTCATTACTGTTCCAATACGCCGGGCCTATCCGACTTTGAGGTGCTCGCAATCTTTGAATTCCAGACGACGCACAGCGTAATCCCGCTCCCGCGTTTCTCATTCGAGTGCGCACCGATCCGTAGGTCTCCCGCTCCTGCACCGGTTGGGCGGAAGCGAATTTAGATGCGCAAGTCAAACGGTTGTAATATCGTTGCCGCTCTATCAAACGCTTACTTGAGCAATTCCACGGAATCCTCGACAACCGTCTTCGACTGGGCGGTCCGCTCGTGCACATGCGAAGTCTCCGTGCGATCAATCAGCAAACCTAAGAATGCCAGGCCGACTATGGTGCCCCGCGAATCCATCATGCGTTTGCACTTGTCAATCAATCGGAAGTCAAGGTCGGCAATGACCTCTCCCTCGCCGGAACGCAGCGGCTCGCCCAGCAACTCACGTTCGGGCGAGACAATCGCCGTAAAGCAACCGCTCGAGATCGGGCCAATTGGGCATCCCCTATTCTTCATGATCATGGCTTGCTGTTCCGCATCCAGCCATTAGGTGGCATTGGTCATGAACGCACCGGACTCCAGTGCGTGCTGACGGATGTTGACCTGGATTTACTCGGAAAAAGCGTCGCCCGAAAACGAACCGGGATACATTGCCGAGTGAATTTGCTCTCCATCGGCCATCAGCGCGTAACGCGCGCGTGGATTGTAATGCTCCCAGCAAGCCAGTTGACCGATTCGCCCGACCGCGCTGTCGGCCGCCTTGAGATCCGACCCTTCGACTTGGCCCCCAGGACCATTTGTTCATGGTAAGTCGGGGAATTTTTTTCGACGCCGCTGAATCAAGGTGCTGTCCGCGATCAACAATAACTGGGTGTTATAGATCGTACCGCCGTCGCGCTCGTTCACGCCGATAGACACAACCGTGGCCGCCTCTTTTGCCGCGTTACCAATGGCCAACGTGGTGGCCGTCGGGACCGTTACCGACTGCTCAAGCAAACGAATCTGTCGGCGCCCATCGCGTAAGGCGACGGCACAAACGAGAAGTACGGTTAGTACGGCACCACGGTTTCCGGGAAGGTAGCGAACTGCACACCCTGGCGACCCAATTCGAGATTCTTTTTGGCGACTTTTCCGGCCGTGCCTTCCCGACTGTAAAGAACCGGACTAATTTGTACTGCGGCAGCTTTAACGATAGTCATGACACGTCCTATTGAGGATAGTGAATTTAGTAGCGCAAAATGTGTTGAAGGTACAAGCAACGTTCGTTTGTACCTATGCGGCAGTTGCGCAAGGACAAATCCGGTAACAAGGAAAGCGGCGCTCATCCAGTTGCGGGTGTATTTTCCCGCAAACGTTATTCCGCTCCCTCAGCACCGCGAGTTGGCCACGGATGGAGTGGCGCTATCGTGGCGGAGACGTTATCGGCTTCTAATCCTAGTTCAATCAGACCGCGTTATGCTTCTCAGCCCATCTGTCGTAGCGGGCCGGCACATAACGCTTCAGCTTCTCGATCATCTCCGCTGGCTCCGCCGACACCTGCAGCATGCCGAGATACGCGCGCTGCATGAACCCTTCCTCGACGGTGTGCTGCAGCATTGCGAGCAGCGGATCGTAGTACCCGACGACATCGAGTAGCGCGACCGGCTTCTGGTGATAACCAAGCAGCGCCCATGTAAAGACCTCGAAAAGCTCCTCGAACGTGCCGATTCCGCCGGGCATCGCGACAAACGCATCCGACAGTTCGGCCATCTTCTTCTTGCGCTCGTGCATGTCAGGCACGATGTGCAACTCGGTAAGATTGGTATGGCCGACTTCCTTGCTAAGCAGTAGTTCAGGAATCACGCCGACGGCGCGGCCGCCCCTCGCGAGCACCTCGTCGGCGATGAGACCCATCAGGCCAACGCGGCCGCCGCCATAAACCAGTGACATGTCCGCTTCGACCAGCGCACGGCCGAACGCTTTTGCGGCGTCGGCATAGACGGGGCGGGTTCCGAGCGCGGAGCCGCAATACACACAGATTGTCTTGATCATTGGGAGTCCTCCGGCATTACGATTTTCGGCGCGGCGTCTTTGCGCGGCGTCAGGAAAGGTGCCGCGAGCGGCCGCTTATTACACTCCAGTGGAAGGGTCAATACAGTTCAAGTGCTAAGCCCAACTATTTGTATGGCTACTACCCACGCTACACAGCACTTGCATCAGCAGCCCGACTCATCGCCATCGAGGTCAACAAATACCTCAAAGAAGCCCATGGCATGAGCGAGCACTCCTTCTAAAATCGAAGCGCTGCCATAGTGCCTTGTGCAAACCCGTATCGAACACGAACTATCTACAACTGTTCCCTACGCATATACACGAGAGACAGAAAGCAATTCCGCTCCCACGCCACGACTTCGTAACTCCTTGTGTAGAACCCGGTCGTCAACACAGAGGAATCGCCCATCAGTAGATTTTCATGCGAGCGGTGACCAATGACTCCTACAATTCGGCCGCCGCACCACGCTGCTGACGATCGAGATTCATGTTCGCGCTGGTGTGTCACGTGTCGAACGAACGATTAGCGTCCCTCAAGTATGGACCTAACTCCAGAATGACCCATGACATGCGCAGGTATCTGCGAACTGCTCGACGCCTCTGAGCTCAATATCTCGGTTCATAAAGGTTCCGCAAGGATGGCTAACGAATCGACGTGCTACGAGCGAAGCACTCGCTTACGAGGCCTTCATGCTTTGGTGGCGGCGGGAGGCGAGCGGAACGCAATTCCGAATCGATTAAAGGCGTTCATCAAGCCGATCGCATAGGTTAGATCAGCCAGTTCTTTATCGTTGAATTCGGCAGCAGCGGCTTCGTAGTCAACATCGGGAACGTGGGTTTCGGCTACGCGTGTCACGGCTTCTGCCCAGGCGAGTGCGGTGCGCTCGCGGGTACTGAATACTTCCCCTGCGTCGCGCCACACGGGTACGAGTACGAGCTTGTCTGCCGTAAGGCCGGAATTGAGGAGGTCTCGGGAGTGCATATCGATGCAATATGCACAGCCATTGATTTGCGAAACTCGCAGATACACCAGGTCGACCAGTTGTTTTGGCAGACCGCTTTTCTGAAGAGTGACGTACACCGCTCCGAAAGCCTTGAAACCATCAGCCGAAGCTTTGGCGTAGTCGATTCGATTACTCATGATGAATCTCCATATGCGAAAATTAAGAGACTCCATCGTGCTGCAACTTGGCCTATTGATAAAGGTCCATGATCCGGCTTAAGCACTAGGCCATGATCCCCCCAAAGATGACCACCGCCGACGTCATATCAA
>NZ_JBLKRU010000036.1:0-85407 GCF_047608185.1 Caballeronia eucalypticola | reverse complement strand
AAGCGCAACACCAAAGCGTATAAGGTGTTGTAATGCATAAAGCAAATCAGTACGAGCAGTTGCAAGCTGAGGAACGTTTGGAGATTGCGAGCCTACGTCAACGGGGTTCTAGTATTCGGGCCATGGCCCGAATACTCGGGCGCTCGGCCTCTACCCTTAGCCGCGAACTCAGGCGCAATAGTTCTGTGCTTGGTTATGTCCCAGCAGCGGCGCACGCACTCAGTTCGGCCCGACGATCCAACAGTGCGGTCGCGCCCAAACTCGGGCCTCACAGCGCTTGCTGGAGGGTCGTCCTCACGCTGCTGGAGTGGCGTTGGTCGCCTCAGCAAATCTCTGGAGTCCTCAAGCGTATGTTCCCAAACGATCCGACTTTGCAGGTCTCGCACGAAACGATTTACACCACTATCTACGCCCACCCAGGCGGCGAACTACGGCGTCAACTCATTGCTTGTTTGCGTCGTGCTCATCGCGCCCGTATGTCGCGGACACGGGGTAGTGATCGCCGCTGGCAAATTCCAAATATGGTCAGCATTCACGTGCGCCCACCTGAAATAGAGGATCGCGTGATGCCCGGGCACTGGGAGGGCGACTTCATTAAAGGCGAAGGCAATCGCTCTTCAGTGGGCGTGTTGGTGGAGAGAACCAGCCGTCTAGTGCTGCTGGCTAAGATGGACGATGCCACAGCCGAATCTGCACTGGCTGGCTTCTCCGCCAAGCTCAACTCGATCCCCGAGCACTTGCGTCACAGCTTCACTTACGACCAGGGGCGTGAACTCTCACGGCATCAAGAACTTGCCGCTCAAACAGGCGTGAATGTCTATTTTTGCGATCCACACAGCCCGTGGCAGCGAGGAACTTGTGAAAATACCAACGGCCTGTTGCGCGAGTACTTGCCCAAAGGCACCGACCTTTCCGTCCATAGTCAGGCCGACCTCGACGTCATTGCAGACAGCTTGAACAACCGCCCTCGTGCTACGCATGCGTTTCATTCACCCTTCGAGGTATTTGCCGCGACACTAAAAGCAGCGGATCTCGCAACGTCATCTAAACATTAGACCAGTTGTTGCACTTCGACTTGAGACCGCCCAACTTCGGCATGAGTTAACGGCGTCAGTTCTGGCGAATTTTTGCCGATATCGTTTAGCAGCTTGGCCCGCCATCCGTCGCCGCAGGTGTTAGCGTCATTCAGCGTGCGATCAAGCCAAGGCAAGAAAGTGCCATAGCTCATATTTGCGACCTCGCCCCAACCACGCCGATATAATTCATCTTCAGAGTGCAAGTTTCCTGCGCTTAGCTTGCCTCTGGTGTATACGTCTGTGGTTTTGGGGTCGAGTAACCGCTTCCGTTTAGCGGCACCTCTACCGGCCCAATCAGTTGCGACGCTACCAGCACTATTGACTAACCACACAGGTTCGCTGCTCTTGGTCGATTTCAGATTCGTTCCCATAACGCCAGGAACAAAAATTACTGGAATAATTCGGTCTGGAACCATCGCACAAACGGCAACGCTATCGTCGGATGCCGACATGACGGACGGGTAGTGGACAGAGCCGTCATCATGGATTTCTGCAGGGATAATCCGTTCTTTTGTTGACATTGAATGGTGTCTTTACGATGTGATATTGAGTTGGGACGCTACGTACTGCCGTGTTGCTCCGGGTCTATGCGTAGCCGAACGCCATCCACGAATACGCTTTTTTGGAGGCCCGTCATTCCCGCACTGTCCGTCACTCCCTTTATCACGCTCCCATCTTCCCGAACGATTGAGAACGCGCGATTTGCCACCGGTGTGTTGTCGAAGGGCCATTTCAAGGCAAACTGTTCGTCGAACTTCGCATGCTTCCAGGTGTTCATCGACTCGCCGAGCGACGACGGTCCCTGTCTGCCGAAAGATGCAGACTTGAATTGCCGATCTCCACGGGTGCCATCCTCGATACCCGTTGCTGACATGCGAAAATACGACCCGCCGCACTTGAGCAGCAGTTCTTCTTTCGCCTCGATCGTCACACGCCCGTTGACGCTGGTGATCGTCATGTTCTGGTCGGCCAGCAATCGCATCTCATCGCTTTGCGCTTGGATTTCAACCTTGCCCTTTGCGGCGAACAACTTCATGCCGAGCCGTTGCGCATAGAGGGACACAGCTTCGCCGGCAGCCACAGTGAAGCGTTTAATGACGCCAATATCCGCGTTACCGCCCGCTGTCGCCATCAAGTTGCCCGCCGCGCTAAGCTGCAAATGCTCACCTGATGCGAGCGCAATACCCGCCGGAGCGCTTACAAGAATTCCAGCCTTTTTGAGTTTCTTTAACGTGTCTTCGAGAAGTGCCTTCTGCTTCTCGTAGTCGGCCGCAACGGCCTGTGCAACGCTGGCTGCTTCCGCGAGCGCCTGCATTTGCTGAAGCGCTTGCTCAAGCAGTCCTTGCGCGGCAGTCATTTCAAGCTGTTGACCGCCGGCGGCAGGCTGATCGTCCGCCGAGATAAACATGCCCTTGCCGGCGCGAATCGCACCATAACCGGACGTGCGAAGCTCATATCCTTCGCCGCGCTTCTTGCGCGTGCTATCGACCATGTGACCGAGCGTCAACTGGCTCTTACCGGAGTGCTCGGTGCTGATCTTGACGTGCTCTTCGCCTTCCCAATCCTCCATCCGAATCTTGTTATTGGACTGCGTGCGAATGACGTTGCGCGACATCCACCGGTCCTGACTCGTGATCAGATCGGATTGAATGCTGTTGTGGTGGAATTGCGAAATGAATAACTTATTCGGGTCTCCATCCCGCGCCATGATGACGGCTTCCGTGCCATCGAGCACCGGGAAGTGGAAGCCTGTTTGCAGCGCCCCTGCGAACGGTTTAGCGAGCCGCAACGGCACGCTTTCACCGCCCGGATTCCATTCATCGAAGTCAAGGTCAAGCCGAACGACGTAGTGACCGAATTTTGTGACGTACGGATACGGATATTTTTTCGGCGAGGTGACACGCGCGCTCAATGCTCCGCTTATTTTGGGCCACTTGCTTTCATCAATTTTCGATCTAAAACGCCGGTCCGACGGAATCGCTTTATAGGAGTTGGTGTAAGCCTTGCCTCGCCCACCGGAGTGCGTGACCTCGATAATCACCTGTCCACTCGGTGCATCGGGCAGCGCTTCATCAATGCGCAAAATGCGGCCCGGCCGCAATTCCAGCACATTGCTTTGCCCGTGATACACGACCTGCCACGCAATGGCGGCCTCGTGTCGTAGTTGGGCTTCCCACTGCGCGCCATCTTGGCTCAGATGATTCGTGCCGTAGATATACGGCTTGCCGTAGGTGGTCGTGTCGCTGATGGCGACATTCGCCTCGTCTCGAAATCTTTCCCATGCAACCGCAGGGTTGTAATCCGCCACTATCACGGACTGCGGCACCACGTCCGCGTGCGTCTCAAGCGCAAACACCGCTTCAAGCCCCGCCTCAAGCCCTGCGTTCTCCCGATACGGGACCTTCAGTTCAGGCGTATAGACGTAGTGATCGATATCGTCGCCGAACACGATCACGTCACCGTGCTTGCCCTGCTCGGTGTAAAAGTAAATCCCTTCCTGCTCGCAAATCAGACGGATATAGTCGAGATCCGACATCTGGTACTGCAACCGGAAGGCATGCACGGGATAGTCACGGCGCAGCTTGAAGACGAACTGGTGGTCCATGAACTCACCACGGCGCAGCAGTATCGATTCGATGATCTGCGGCCCGCTCTGGTGCTGATACACGCGGCTTGCGTGTACGAGGCTCAAACGCGCGATCTGCGACCGGATGACGAAGGTGTAGTGAAACTCGTCCTTGGTCTTCTTGATGCGCACCAGGCTCATGAGGATGCCGCGAAACTCCCGTGGCGGCGAACCGTCTTCGCTGCTGATCGTGAAATGCGCATCGCGTCCTAGAAAATCAGCGCGGATGAGCTGTTCGGGGTGCGTCACTTGAACCACGGCCTCGTAGAACTCGCTCATGGCCTCGCGCAGGTGGAAGGACACGACGGACAGGTCCTTGGCGTTCGCTGCGCTCGGCACTTCAACGTGATACGCCTGCAAGCTTTTTACGCGTGAGCCGTGCGAGCTTTTCCATTGCGCTCTCCGAACATTATCTTGCATCGTCTTCGGCCCTCAGTCGTCTTTTGTCTTCCGCGGCCTCGCTGATTGTGCGAAGCTGCGCGCATGATCGTGCTATTCGTTTCACGACCGCGAACAATAACGGATAGCTAAACATTTGCAAATGCCACGGCGCAATAACGTTAAAAAAATTCTCGATTCGGATTTGTCCTATTCGCAAAGCTTTTTGACAGCGATAACGTTTCCGCGAGATTGGTTACGCCGACCAAGAGAAGATCAAAAAATGGAGAAAAAAGATGTCAGAAAGTTTTCAGAATGAAGTGCCTAAAGCACGCGTCAATATCAAGCTGGACCTTCACACGGGCGGGGCATCGAAGAAGGTTGAACTGCCGCTAAGTTGCTGGTGATGGGCGACTACAGCAACGGCCAAAACACCCTGGCGCTCGGCGAACGCACGAAGGTGTCGGTCAATAAAAATAACTTCGATTCCGTACTAGCCGAGTTGAATCCGAAGGCCAGGATTGCGGTGCCGAACACGCTCACTGACGACGGCAGTGAGTTGCCGGTCGATCTCGATTTCAAAGAGATGAAAGACTTCAGCCCGGAGAAGGTGGCGGAGCGAGTGCCCGAACTTCGCGTACTGATGTCAGCGCGAAACCTCCTGCGCGACCTCAAATCGAACTTGCTCGACAACACCACGTTTCGTCGCGAACTCGAAAAAATCCTGATCGATCCGTCGCTGTCCGCGAGCTTGCGTGCCGACCTTCGAGACATTACTGAATCTGCTCCGACGATCTCGTCGACTGTCCAATAATCCCGCTCATCGAGAAGTCACATCATGGCAAAAAACGAATCCCGCGCGCTTGACGCCGCGGCGGAAACACTCGTCCTCGACGCGCCGGCAGCCGTAGGCGCAACGGCAGGCAAAACAGCCGATGCAAAGAACGCCAAAAACGTCTACGCAGATCTGTTCGACAAGATCAACATGACGCCCGTCGCTTCGGCTCGCTCGGTTGCGTCCTTTCATAATCCTGATTCGCTTTCCGAATCGTCGGCTGACGAACGTGTGACGCAAGCACTGCGCGTGTTCCTCGACATGATTGCCGATTCATCCCAACACGTTGACCGCCTGGACAAGAGCCTGATCGACCAGCATATGGCGAGCATTGATCCCCCACGAAACGTTTCAGCAGATCGAATCTGCATGGCGTGGTCTGAAGTTCCTCGTCGATGGCACGGACTTCCGCAAGAACGTCTAGATTGAAGTGCTCGATGTGTCGAAGGATGCGTTGCGTCAGGACTTCGAAGACACGCCGGAAATCATTCAAAGCGGGCTGTATCTTCACACGTACATCCAGGAATACGACACCCCCGGTGGCGAGCCGATTGGCTCCGTGATTTCGAACTATGAGTTCGACCGTAGCCCGCAGGACATCGCGTTGCTGCGCAATATCTCGAAGGTATCGGCGGCGGCTCACATGCCGTTTATCGGCTCGGTCGCACCGAAGTTCTTCGGCAAGGACTCGATGGAGGAAGTCGCAAGCATTCGTGACATCGGTAATTACTTCGATCGCGCCGAATACCTGAAGTGGAAGAGCTTTCGTGAATCGGACGACGCGCGTTATATCGGCCTGACGCTGCCGCGATTCCTTGCACGACTCCCGTATGGACCGGACACGGTGCCGGTGCGCGCATTCAACTACACGGAAGCGGTCAAGGGACCGGATCATGACCGCTATCTCTGGGCTAACGCGTCGTTCGCGTTCGCGGCCAACATGGTGAAGAGTTTTATCGAAAACGGTTGGTGCGTGCAGATTCGCGGTCCGCAAGCGGGCGGTCTGGTCGCCGATCTGCCGATTCATCTGTACGACCTCGGAACGGGTAATCAGGCGAAGATCCCGACCGAAGTGTTAATCCCGGAAACGCGCGAATTCGAGTTTGCCAATCTCGGTTTTATTCCGTTGTCGTACTACAAGAACCACGATCACGCGTGTTTCTTCTCGGCGCATTCGGCACAGAAGCCAGCTATTTATGACACGAAAGATGCGACGGCCAATAGCCGGGTCAATGCGCGCCTGCCATATATCTTCCTGCTATCGCGCATTGCCCATTATCTGAAGCTGATTCAGCGCGAGAACATTGGCACGACCAAAGATCGGCGCGTCCTTGAACTCGAACTGAACACGTGGATCAAGACGCTCGTCACCGAGATGACCGATCCGGGCGATTCGCTGCAAGCGTCGCATCCGTTGCGTGAGGCGAAGGTGACGGTCGAGGACATTGAAGACAATCCGGGATTCTTCCGCGTAAAGCTTTTCATCGTGCCGCACTTCCAGATCGAAGGAATGGATCTGAATCTGTCGCTGGTCTCGCAGATGCCCAAGGCGAAAAGCTGAATCGTTGAGCATTAGCCCGCGGTTAGCAAGAGCAACACCATCAATAAAGTAAGTCGCGCTGCACGGTCGCTATCGTGCAGCGTATTTCGGCGCGCACAAAAGAACGAATGAAAATAACCAGACCGCTGTGGGCCAAGGGCGTATTCATGACGCCCCAGCATTTCCAGCAACAGGCGATGTGGAATCAATTCGCCGATGAGCGCACGGCGAGAATGATCAGCGCCGATCCGTGGGGCTTGAGCCGCGCCGTATTCGACCAGCAGGCGCTGGGCGTGAACCGGCTGCAGCTGAATGCAATCGATGTGCGTTTGCCTGACGGGACGTTTATCGATTCAGAGACGGCGGATCGCTTGCCGGTTCCGCGCCAACTGAGCGACATATCGTCGGCGGTCGATGGCGTCGTGGTGTCGATCGGGCTTCCCCTGATCGATGCGCAAGGCGGAAACTGCATCGAAGAAGGCGAGCGCCATGCGCGGCCACGCCGTTTCGTGCGTGAGTATTTAAACGTCGCCGATATCAACGGTGAAGGTCATGAAGAACTGAGCATCGAGCGACACGCACTCGCGTTGCTGTTTGACTTCGAAGCGCCGGACAGTTATGTCACGTGTCCGATCGGGCGGCTGCTGCGCAATACGCAGGGCCTGTTCGAGTTCGATCCCGCGTTTGTGCCGCCTTGTCTATTTTTATCGGCGAACGAACGATTGATGGAGCGCATGAAGCGGTTATCCGAGATCCTCAGCGCCAAGAGCGCGAGTCTCGCGGTGCGCCGCCGCGAACGTTCGGATCAGATCGCCGACTATGCGGTGTCGGATGTATCGCTCTTTTGGCTGCTTCATAGCGTAAATAGCATCTGGCCGGATCTGGCGAGGCTGTGTGCAGCGCCGCAACAACATCCTGAGCGGTTGTATGGCGTGTTGGCGCGCCTGGCCGGCTCTCTGCTCACCTTCTCCACTACCGAGACGCTGCAAGCCATTCCAGCCTACGATCACCGCGCACTCGAACCGATGTTCGCGGAACTGGAATCGCTCATCCGCATACTGCTTGATACCGTCATTCCGTCGCGCGTCGTGCCCATTGTGCTGGAACGTCCGAAGCAGACGATGTGGTCGGGCAGGATCAGCGATGAACGCTTGACCGATGGCGCCGACTATTACCTGTCGGTGCAGTCATCACTACCGGCTCACGCGTTGCTCGAACAGTTGCCGCGATTGTGCAAGGCGGGCGCGCCCGACGAAGTCGAGCAGATCGTGAACTCGGCGATGCCGGGCATTCCATTGCGCGCGATGTCGCGCTTGCCGGCTGCGATTCCTATTCGTATCGAAAGCCAGTACTTTGCGCTCGACAGCGCTCATCCGGCGTTCAAACGGATGATTGACGCGCGCGCTTGCCAGTTCTATGTGCCGTCGTCCATTCCCGATGTCGTTCTTGAACTCTACGCGGTGCTGCCGACATGAAGGACATGAACGATACAACTCATTCGTCTGAAAAGTTCACCGCGTTATTACCCAGGGCTTTTCGCGATACCGCGTTCACGGTAGCGAGCCTTGCCGACGACGCGTCATCTATTACTTTCGCATCGTTCCGGGAGAAGTGCCTCGCGCAAGTCGATGCGCTCGGGCGCGAACTCAGGGCGGCAGGTCACCTTCCCGACGTGGTGCGCGATGCAACCTACGCTCAATGCGCGCTGCTGGACGAAACGGCCCTTGCCCATTTGAAGGGAGCGGAGCGCGACGCATGGGAGCGTGAACCGCTCCAGGTGCGCGAATTCAAAAGCAACGACGCGGGCTACGAACTCATCGACAAGGTTCAGCAGCGGCTTGCAGAACCACGGCCGAAGCTCGCGCTGTTGAGCCTGTACAACGCAGTGCTGGGACTGGGCTTCAAGGGCAAGTTCGCATTGAGCGGTGCCGACGCGCGCCTGGAACTCATGCGCGCGCTCGACCAGCGTATCGGACAAGCCGGGAGCGTGGATACGTCGGGCACCGTGTTGCTCGCGCGGGATGCGTCACGCCGCTTGCGCATGAATGCGTCGCCGCTCGGGTGGGTCATCGGCGCGGTACTCGTTGCGGGACTCGTGTATCTGGCGCTAGGGCAATGGCTCACCGCGTCGATCGCGCGTATTGCGGTTTGACGGGACATATTGTGGCCAATCCGGTGATCCATTCTCCTACCGGCTATCCCTATCGATCGATCTTTGTATGGATCGCGGCACTGGCCATTGTGTGGCTGGTGTTGTGTTCGCCGTGGTCGCTCGGCTGGAATGTATTCGCGGGTGCGCTCGTTGCGCTGGGTGTGACCGCAGCGATTGTTGTCGCGACACGGCGCGTGACTGCGCGCGTGGGTGCGACGCAGCAAGTCTTGCGCAAGATCGACGGCGCGCTCAGTGGTCTGCCCGCGGATATCAAGCGCAATACGCCGCTCGTGCTGGTAGTTGGAACCACCAGCACGCTGGTCGCCAGCGCGTTCGATAGGGAGTCAGGTCAGGAAGCCATTCGCGTGACCGAGACGGGTATCTGGGTACGCGTGAGCGATCCGAGCCGCCTCGCGCACTTCGCCGATTCGCTCAAACGCTGGCGTGACGGTCAAGGACCTGATGCGGTTGCTTATCTGGTCGATGCAGACGCGGCCAATGATCAGGCAACATTGATTGGCGGTCTTCGACGCTGGCGCTCGGCAATCGATGAAGCCAGCCGTGCGGTCGGTTATCCGTTGCCTGTTTGCGTCGCGGTGTATGCGAACGAATTGCGGCCCACCGCCGACGAGTGTCCGTGGTTCGGCACCTCAGGCAGTCACGACGTGAATGCGGCTGCATTGCCCGAGCTGATCTCGGCGCGTCTTACGCAATATGCAGGCATGGCCATTCCGGAGGTCCGCGAAGCCCGTGCACGTCGTGCTGCGCGGCTGGATATCGTGACATGTTGGGCTGCGGCGACCGTATTACCCGCGCTATCTGATGATCAACGCTCAACGCGCGCTGTCCAGGTTCACGCGTTTGGTGTGGTCGCAGTCGAGGGTCAACCGGCTGCGGATTCGTTGCTCGCGCGTTATGGCTTCGATCGAACCGGACTCACGTTGCCAATAGCGAATGCGAACGGGATAGCTGCCGCCAGCGTTCGCCATCCGCTGCCCGAACCGCTGATCCGAGGCATTGCGACACAGCAGGCGCATCGTGCGTTGCCTCGCGCACTTGCGCATGGGTTTGTTGCACTCGTCGTACTGTTTTGCGCAGCGGCGGCAGCTTCCGCATGGCAGAACCGCAACTTGGTTGAGCGCGTAAGCAACGACGTGGCACGGTACCAGGCAATCCCATCGACCAAGGACGCAGCACGCGTTGATGCGCTCAATATCGTCAAGCGCGACCGCGATGAACTAAGCCGCTACGCAAGCAATGGCGTTCCCCCACGGCTTGGCCTTGGCTTCTATCGCGCGGCACCGCTGCTTCCTGTCGCGAATGCTTTGATTGCCGGTTATCAGCCGCCTGAACCGCCGGCATCGATGATCGAGCTCAGCAGCCTGTCTCTCTTCAATAGCGGCAGCGCCGTACTTAATCCCGGCTCGAACCGCGTATTGGTCGGCGCGCTCGAATTGATCAAGGCGCATGCGTCGAAGCGCGTATTGATTGCGGGTCATACGGACTCCGTGGGCGACCCGCGAAGCAACCAGTCCCTTTCCGAAGCACGAGCCGGCTCGGTGCGTGACTGGCTGGCCGACGCATCTGGAATCTCCCCCACACGATTTGCGATTCAGGGCTACGGCGACACACGCCCCAAAGCCAGCAACGAAACAGAGACGGGGCGCGCTGCGAACCGTCGCGTCGAGATTACGCTCGTTCCGGACTGTCGTGACGATCGTAAGAACGGGACACCTCCCGAGGGTCATGAAGGCAATGTGGCCTGCTCATTTAATTAGAAGAGGAAAAGAAAATGGCAATTCCGTCATACATGTGGATCAAGGACGATGGCGGCGCGGACGTCAAGGGTTCCGTCACCGTTACTGGCCGCGAAGGCAGCGTTGAAGTGGTTGCGTTTGATCACGGCATTCACATTCCCACCGATGGCAACACCGGCAAGCTGACCGGCACGCGTGTGCACAGCGCGGTCACGTTCACGAAGGAAACGGACGCTTCGACGCCGTACCTTTACAAGGCAGTGACGAGCGGTCAGACGCTCAAGTCGATCGAGATCAAGTGGTACAAGATCGACGATGCCGGCAAGGAAAAAGAGTACTTCAACACGAAGCTCGACAACGTGAAAGTGGTGAGCGTAAAGCCCAAGATGCACGACATCAAGGACCCGTCGTACGAGAAGCACAACCATCTGGAAAACGTGGAACTTCGCTACGAGAAGATCACGTGGGCGTACAAGGACGGCAACATCATCCACGCCGATAGCTGGAACGAACGCTCATAAGCGTTTGAGTTTCTGCGGCCGGTAACGGGTAACTTCTGAGCGACGGCCTTCGTCGTCCGTTACCGGTTTGATCGCACGGGCCTCATTCGAGGTTCCGTGCGTATTTCACCCTCTTCGATGATCCTCCATGACCCCTCGCGACCTCTCTCCCTTCCTGCGCCGTCTGAACGACCACTGCGCTCGCGCACTTGCCGATGCAGCAAGCCTGTGTGAAACCCGTGCGCATAGGGAGATCGAGATCGAGCACTGGTTGATCAAGTTATTGGAACTTGGCGACGGTGATCTGGTAGCAATAGCACGGCGCTATGAGCTGGAGATGGACAGCATTTGGAACGGTCTGCTGAAGAGCATCGACCGGTTGCCGCGCGAGTTGCGCGGTAAGCCCGGGCTGTCGCAACGGCTTGGACAGATACTGGAAGCCGCCTGGTTGCGCGCTTCGTTTGAGGGCGGTCAGCCTGCAATCCGCTCGGCCCACTTGCTGGCCGTGCTCGCGGATTCTCCACACCTGTTGCGTGCACCGGACGCATGGCCATTGTTGAGTGTGTCCGCTGTGCAGATCGAACGGTTGATGCCGGAGTTGAATCGAGTGTCGATAGAAGGGCAGACTGACGACATTATGGTCTCTGACGTCAAGCACGCAAACGTCGAACAGCCCATCGTACCCAATCACGCCGACTCCGATGCGCTGCAGCGCTTCACCATCGACATCACGCAGAAAGCGCGCGACGGCAAGATTGATCCGGTGTTTGGCCGCGAAGTCGAGATCCGCCAGATGGTCGATATCCTTGCGCGTCGACGCAAGAACAACCCGATCCTCGTGGGTGAACCGGGGGTGGGCAAGACCGCGCTTGTCGAGGGATTGGCGTTGAAGATTATCGAAGGCGATGTGCCCGCGACAATCCGCAACGTCTCCATTCTCACGCTCGACCTGGGTCTTCTCCAAGCGGGTGCAGGCGTGAAAGGCGAATTTGAGCAGCGGCTGAAGAACGTGATCGAAGCCGTTCAAGAATCGACAACGCCGATTCTTCTATTCATCGATGAAGCGCATACGTTGATTGGCGCAGGCAACACGGCGGGCGGCGCGGACGCCGCGAACCTGCTCAAGCCGGCGCTTGCGCGCGGCGAGTTACGCACGATTGCCGCGACCACCTGGTCCGAGTACAAACAATACTTCGAACGTGACGCGGCGCTTGAACGGCGCTTCCAGATGGTCAAAGTCGATGAACCCGACGACGACAACGCGTGCCTGATGCTGCGCGGCCTGAAGGAACGTTATGCGCAACATCATGGCGTGCATATCACCGATGCCGCTGTGAGTGCGGCGGTTCGTTTATCGCGTCGTTATCTCACGGGCCGTCAGTTGCCGGACAAAGCCGTCGATCTGCTGGACACTGCGGCCGCACGCGTGCGCATGAGTCTCGATGCGACCCCGATCGCCATCACCACGCGGCGCGCAGAATACGCAGCGCTCGAAGTGGAGCGCGCGGCCTTGCTGCACGATGAGGGCGCAACGTCGATCGAATACGCGCAACGTCTCGCGTCCATCGATACCCGTCTGCAAACGCTTACGCTAGAACTGGTGCGACTGGAAGTTGAATTCGCGCAACAAAAAGATGCGATTCTGACGCTCTTCGGGTTACGCGCACGGTGGCATGCCGCGACCGATGAAAACCAGCGGCGCGACCTGCAGCCATCGATCAAACAGGCACACGATCAGCTCGCCCAACATGGCAGCGACGCGCTGATCTATGCGGAAGTCGATGAAGCCGCGATCGCGCGTGTAATCGCCGATTGGACTGGCGTGCCGGTGGGCAGTTTGCTATCGGACGAACTTGCCACGCTTCTCGAACTGGAGACGCGGCTTGGCGAGGTCGTGGTGGGTCAGGACGATGCCTTGCACGCGCTTGGGAAAAGCCTTCGTGCTGCTAAAGCAGGGCTTAAGTCTGAAGATGCGCCGCTTGGCGTGTTCCTGTTGGTCGGACCATCTGGGGTGGGCAAAACCGAAACCGCGCGAGCACTTGCCGATTTGATGTTCGGCGGTGAGCGCGCATTGCTGACGATCAATCTCTCCGAGTATCAGGAAGCTCACACGGTGTCACAGCTCAAGGGCTCGCCTCCGGGTTACGTCGGCTATGGACAAGGCGGTGTGCTGACCGAAGCCGTGCGCCGACGCCCCTACAGCGTGATCCTGCTCGATGAAGTGGAGAAAGCGCACCGCGATGTGCTGAACGTTTTCTATCAAGTATTCGATCGCGGATTCATGCGTGATGGTGAGGGGCGCGTGATCGACTTCCGCAACACGGTGATCGTGATGACATCGAATCTGGGTAGCGAACTGATCATGGCTGCGCAGGAAGCGGTGACCGAAGCCGGTGGCGAGGTTACAACTGGCATGCTGATGGAAGCGATCAGGCCGACGCTGATAGAACATTTCCAGCCGGCGCTATTGGCCCGCTTTCAGACGGTTGTGTATCGGCCGCTCTCATCAGACGCAATGACCACGATCGTGCGAATGAAGCTCGCGAAGGTGGCGCAACGCATCGAGCGCAAGTTCAATGTGCCGCTTATCTGCGATGACGCGCTGATCGGCGAACTGGTGCGTGCATGTCAGTTGCCGGATTCGGGGGCGCGCAATATCGATAGTCTGCTGGATCAGCAGATCCTGCCGGTGCTCTCGCGGGAGTTGCTCATGCGTGTATCGCAAGCGCAGACCCTTCATGCGCTCAGGCTGTCGTATTCGGACGAAACCGGAATTGCTGTTGATTTCGATGAAGCACCAAGCGATGTCCGTGCGATGCCGATCAGCGAGGAAGTCGCGCCATGACCCGCGGCGGCCCTGGGCTGTTCGAAGTGGTGACGGGCCATTTTGCGAACGGTGATCCCATTGGCCTGCATGATAGGAGCACTCAAACGTTTCTGTCGGTGCGGGACAACATCCAGCGGATTCTCAACAGCCGCCGAAATAGTCTCGCGCATTTGCCCGACTACGGTTTGGGTGACCTGTCGACGATTTATCGTCACATGCCGGCGTCGGCGCATACGCTTCGGCGCGAGATTGAAGACACGTTGCTCAAGTACGAGCCCCGTTTGAAGTCGATCGATATAGCGTCCGCCGATCCGGAGGACGGCATGTTGCTCAGCTTTACGATGACCTGTGAATTGCACCAAGGCGGACTTGTGCGCTATGGCACGTATTTCACGCCTGAGGGACAAGCACGGTTGACGACGCGTGAGGATATTGACCGATAGCCGGCCTTTGGTGGGGCGTGGCATTAAAAGCTAACGTGGGCAGGATGGACATCGAGGTAATAGAATATCCCGACTAGGCCGAACACTGCCCTCGGCAGCAGATTTTCTACCCCCCACCCGCGCGAGCAACCCACCCCTCCATGACCCACCTCACTCCTCCGCCGATTCAAACCTGGCACGCCCACATTTACTTCGACGCAACTACTCGCGACGCCGCCTGGCAATTCCGCGAGAAAATCGCGGCGCATTTCGGCGATACCTTGCAACTCGGCCGGTTCCACGAGAAGCCTGTCGGCCCGCATCCGAAATGGTCGTACCAGCTCGCTTTCGAGCGTGCGCAGTTTGCGGATATCGTCGAATGGCTGACGCTGAATCACGGCGAGCTAGACATTTTCCTGCATCCGAATACCGGCGACTCGCTGCGAGATCACCGCGACGCGGCTGTGTGGATTGGTCACTCGCACAAGCTCGTTCTGGACATCTTCGCGGCCTGAGCCTGAGTAAAACCTCAAGCACGCAAGCCCACCTCAAGAACCCCGCGCGTTCCTGAACCCGCCCGGCCCGACCCCATACGTGTCCTTGAATTTTTTGCTGAACGCCGATTCCGACTGATAGCCTACATTGTCGGCAATCTCGGCAATGCTCTTCGATGTACGCATCAGCAAGGTCCCCGCAAGCTGCATACGAATGCGGGTAAGCAAGGACATTGGCGAGTCTTCCGTTAGCGCGCTGAAGGTCCGCATATAGGTGGCGCGTGACATAGCCGATTGTTGCGCCAGCATTTCGATCGTCCATCGCTCAGCCGGACGTTCCAGCATCGCAATCACCGACGTCCCAAGCCGCGGATGCGCGAGCAACGCGAGCACATCGGTAGTGGATGGCTGCTGCTCAAGATGCGCCCGCAGCAGCAGAGTAAACAGCGCGGTGGACAGCGCCGACACAATCGAAAACGCACCGGGCGCTGCCTCGCTTGCCTCCTTGCGCATCACGCCGACCATATGCGTCAGGTCGGGGACATCGGCGCGGGCGAAGGACATTTTCACGAGATCCGGCAGCACGTCGATGAGTAATGCATCCGCCGCGTAGTTAAAGCGTCCGCATAACAAATCGAGGCTCGCGGCATTCGGCCCGCAATTCGACCGGACCGTCACCACGCCGTTATTGTGAGTCTCCATCTCACGGCGTTCGCTGTCGTTTGTTAAATCGAGTCCCTGCAACACGTGGGCATCGCCGCGCGGCAACATGACAATGTCACCGGTTTCCAGCAGCACATTCGCTTGCCCGCGGAATTTGAGGAGACAGCTTCCGGCGAGCACCACGTGATACACCGCTTCGCTCGGCGGAGCGGGCGGATGGTCCAGTTCCCATTCCCCGCTCAGAAGGCAGCGCAGGTCAAGCGAGCCTTGCAGGCGGGATAACTGGATCAGTCGGTCGAGTGCATCCATGGTTGAGCGGACAGGCGCAAGTAGTAAGGCATGAAAGGCGGCTTAGCGATCTTACCGGAGAACAACGCCCGCGATGATCGGCCGGAATTTGCGCGAACGCCGCCCGCCTCGTGCGATCCATTCGCAATGAAATCCGCGCCATGAAACCCGCGCAATGAGACGAACGAGCAGCCATTCGATCCGTCCCGGCATGGAGGTCCGGCGCGCCGAGGTCTACATTTACGTCATGGCGGGGGCAGGGTTGTACTAGAGACGAAAGCAAACCCGCTCTCTCGGCGTAGTGCGAATCCTCCCATACGGCTTGGTTCAGCTACGCGAAAACTGTGAAAGGGAGCTGAAAATGTCGACGGTCGAGCAATTCGAATATGTGTTTCTGGGCGGCGGAAAGGGCGGCAAGACGCTGGCGATGGAACTCTCCAGGGCAGGCAAGCGCGTGGCCGTCGTCGAAGAGGGAATGATCGGCGGTTCGTGTATTAACGTGGCCTGTATCCCGAGCAAGGCGCTGATTCAAAGCGCGCGCATCATGCACGCGGTGCAATCCGCAGACATATTGAAGGGCGCCGCTCACGACGCCAAGGTCGACATGACGCAGGTTCATCGCCACGTGCGTGCAGTGGTGGACGGCATGGTCGATATCAATGCAAAAGCATTCGAGGCATCGGGCTTCGACCTGATTCTCGGCGCGGGACATTTCGTTGCGCCGCGCCGCATTCAGGTCGCGATGAACGACGGACGGGAACGCGTGGTCGAGGGCGTGCATGTGTTCATCAACACAGGGACATACGCTGCAATCCCGGATATTCCCGGCCTGCGCGACGCTTCCCCCATGACGCATGTTGACGCACTCGAACTCGATTCGTTGCCGGAGCATTTGATTGTGATCGGCGGCGGTTATATCGGCCTGGAAATGGCGCAGGCGTTTCGGCGTCTGGGAAGCAAGGTAACCATCGTGCAAGAGGCGCCGCGTGTTGCGATGCGCGAGGATGCCGACGTTACCGATGTAATTCAATCGATCCTCTCGGGCGAAGGGATCGACGTGAGGGTGTCGGTGAAACCCCTGCAGGTTAGCGGCCGCTCAGGGCAATCCGTTACTGTCGAACTTAGCGACGGCACGCATGTAACGGGCACGCATCTGCTGGTCGCGACGGGCAGGGTACCGCGTACGGCAGGCATTGGACTGGATGTGGCAGGCGTGGCGCTGGATGAGCGCGGATTTATCAAAGTCGATGAACGCCTCGCAACGTCCGCAGCGAACACCTGGGCAATCGGCGAAGCAGCGGGAACGCCGATGTTCACGCATGCATCGTTCGATGACTATCGCGTGCTCAAGTCGCAACTCGCCGGAGGCAACCTGACCACGCGCGATCGCGTGATTCCGTACGCGATGTTTATCGAACCGGAACTCGGGCGCATTGGGATCAATGAAAGCGATGCGCAACGGCAAGGTATTGCTGTACGCGTAGCCAAGCTGCCGATGGCGTCTATCCCTCGCGCTCGTACGACCGGCGACACGCACGGCTTCATGAAAGCAATTGTCGATACGCAATCGGACCGCATCCTCGGCTTCACGATGCTCGGTTCGAACGCGGGCGAAGTGGTCGCGACGGTGCAGATGGCCATGCTCGGCAATCTTCCGTACACCGCAATCCGCGACGCGATTCTCTCGCATCCGACTATCGCGGAAGGGCTGAACATGCTGTTCGCGAAGGTCCCTGAGAGAGCGTAATACGCAGGATCGCTTCAGCTGCGTACCCGTCCCGTCGACGCCCTTTGCACCAGCACGGGCGGGGGCGCTACGCGCATCGGCGTCTCGCAGCGTCCGCCGCTTTCAATCAACGCTTCCAGCAACTCGACGGCCATCGCAGCGGCGGCATCGGTAGGAACTGCGACCGTCGATAACCCCGGCCGCGATTCGCGTGCCAGTTGAATGTCGGTAATCCCGATCACCGACAAGTCGCCGGGAATGCGCATGCCGCGATCGGCGGCGGCGTGCATCGCGCCTAACGCCGGCAAGTCGTTGGTCGCGAAGATCGCGGTCAGGTCCTCATGCTCCGTTAGCAATTCGCACGCGGCTTCGTAGCCACCCTGGACAGCGTCGCGGGTAAAGCGTGCCTCCTGCGCCGGATGCGCAACGCCTGCAGTCTTCAGCGTGTGGCAAAAGCCGGCGTATCGCGTGGCCTGCACGCCGTCCGGCTGGCTCCCGATAATCGCACCAATCCGCGTATGCCCAAGGTCAAGCAGATGCTGTGCGGCCAGCGCCCCGGCGGCAAAAAAATCGACCGCGACGCAAGGCAATCCCGGCGATACATCCGGCCTTTCCCACATGCACAACACGACCGGCGTGCCGCGTGCACGCGTGGTGTGAAGATCGTCGAACGCGATTCGTGAGTTCATCACCAGCACGCCTTCCGACAAGGTCCCCGCGATCTGATCCAGATACGCGCGGCTGATCACCGGATCTTCGTTCGTATTACATACGATCAGAAATCGCCCATTCTTGCGCGCTGCCCGTTCTGCCGCCAACGCGAACTCCGGATAAAACGGGTTGGCGATACTGGTCACCATCAGGGCAAGCGTAGGCGCGCTTCCTTCGGCCAGCGCCCGCGCGGTCAGGTGCGGCCGATAGCCTAGCGCCTCCACCGCGTCGAGCACCCGCTGACGTGTCGCCGCCCCCACCTTGCCGCGCTTGCGCAGCACGTTGGAAACAGTCGCCGGCGTGACGCCGGCGCGTAAGGCAACCTCAGCCAAAGTAGTCATCGAGATCTCGAAACAAGGGTTAACACGGGCATAACATCGGACAACTTCGATGATTTGTCGCTAGCTTCGCGGTATCGTCCAAATAGCTCTATCGTTGTCCATATTTTGGGATGGCTTCCCGGCATTTGTATAAATCCGCCGACGCCGCTAGATTTGAAACCCAAGGCAGTTAAAAAAACACAGACGGAGACAGCCGGTTGAAGCGATCCCAAACACGGATCGTTTTTCACAGGCAGAAGGTTAAGCGCTTAACCTTTATTTGTCTCCTCGGTAAAACACGGAGACGTCGGTATGGCGAGCATCTCGTTACGATCGGTTCAAAAAGCGTACGGCGATCACGCGCTCGTGATTCGCGATGTCGATCTTGAGATCGGCGAGCACGAATTCTGCGTATTCCTCGGCCCGTCGGGATGCGGCAAATCCACGTTGCTGCGCATGATCGCGGGCCTGGAAGACATCACGGACGGCGACCTGTATATCGACGGCAAACTCGTCAACGATGTGCCTGCCGCTCAGCGCGGCGTCGCGATGGTATTCCAGAGCTACGCGCTGTTTCCGCACATGACCGTCTATCAGAACATGGCTTTCGGCCTGACGCTCGCGAAGACACCGAAGGATGTGATTGACCAGAAAGTGAGAGAGGCCGCACGCGTGCTGCAACTGGAAGCGCTGCTTGAGCGCAGGCCGAAAGAGTTGTCCGGCGGCCAGCGGCAACGTGTGGCGATTGGCCGGGCAATCGTTCGGAGTCCGAGCGTATTTCTCTTCGACGAACCGCTCTCCAATCTCGACGCAACATTGCGTGGTCAAACCCGGGTCGAGATCGCGCGCCTGCACAAGCAGTTCAATACAGCCAGCGTTGTCTACGTGACTCATGACCAGATAGAAGCCATGACGCTCGCCGACAAGATCGTCCTGCTGCACGCGGGTGCGGACACGGCGAAGTACGGCAGCATCGCGCAAGTGGGTGCGCCGCTGGAGTTGTATCACCGGCCGAAAAGCCGCTTTGTTGCGGGGTTTATTGGTTCGCCAAGAATGAACTTCCTGCCTGCGCGAGTGGTGTCAGGCAGCGCGGAAAGCGTGTTGATTGTCCTCGACGGAACGAACGAGCAAGTCGAGGTTCACGCTAACGGCGAAGCCTTGCAGCCCGATCAGGTCGTCACCCTCGGCATTCGGCCCGAGCATCTTGAACCGGCCGAAAATGACGGATCGATTCAACAAATCAGCCGCACGGTGTCGCTGGTCGAACAACTCGGTGAGCACAGCTATCTGCATCTCGATCAACCGGGCGGCGCGGTGCTTATTGCCAAAGCGCCGGGCGACAAAACCCCTCGGCAAGGCGAGAGCGTGATGTTCAACGTACCGCCCGCTTCCTGTCATCTCTTCACCGAAGACGGTTTTGCCGTCACGTCGGCTGCTGTCCAACAATTTGCGTAGGAGCGCACCATATGCGTCTTGGAGTCTGTTACTACCCGGAACACTGGCCCGAATCGATGTGGAAAGACGATGCGGCGCGCATGAAAGCGCTGGGCATCGACCGCGTCCGGATTGCGGAGTTCGCGTGGAGCCGTATCGAACCAACGCCTGGTGAATACAACTGGGGCTGGCTGGATCGCGCAATCGATGTACTCGCCGATGCAGGTCTGAAGGTCGTCATGTGCACGCCGACCGCGACGCCGCCGAAGTGGCTGATCGATCTTCATCCGGACATCCTTCCCGTTGGGGCCGATGGCCGTCCGCGTGCGTTCGGCTCGCGCCGGCATTACGATTTTTCGTCGCCTTCGTTCTTCGCGGCGTCGCAGAAAATTTGCACGGCGGTGGCTGAGCGTTACGGCAAGCACCCCGCCGTGGCGTTCTGGCAAACCGACAACGAGTTCGGTTGCCACAACACCGTAGTCAGCTATTCGCCGGCCGCGTTGCAGCGTTTTCGCGGATGGCTGAAGCAGCGATACGGCACCATCGACGCGCTCAACGCGGCGTGGGGCACGGTCTTCTGGAGCATGGAATTCCGCAGCTTCGACGAAATCGATCTGCCCGTTGCCACCGTGACGGAAGCGCACCCGAGCCATCGGCTGGACTATCGGCGTTTCGCCTCGGACGAAGTCGTGCGGTACAACCGCATGCAGACCGAGATCATTCGCGCGCATTCGCCGCAGCGTCCGGTCGCGCATAACTTCATGCAGCTATTCACCGAGTTCGATCACTACAAAGTGGCGGCCGACCTGGACATTGCGACATGGGACAGTTATCCGCTGGGCGCGCTGGAGGAGCAGTGGTTCGATCCGTCGATCAAGTCGAAGTGGCTGCGCACAGGCCATCCCGACTTCGCATCGTTTAATCACGATGTGTATCGCGGCATGTCGAAGCTGCCGTTCTGGGTGATGGAGCAGCAACCGGGGCCGGTCAACTGGGCGCACTGGAATCCCGCGCCGCTGCCGGGCATGGTGCGTCTCTGGAGTTGGGAAGCGTTCGCGCACGGAGCCGGGTGTGTATCGTATTTTCGGTGGCGGCAGGCGCCGTTCGCGCAGGAACAGATGCACGCGGGTTTGAACACGCCCGATAACCAGCTCGATATGGGCGGCGCGGAAGCGTCAGTGGTGGCGAAGGAAATCGAGCAGGTTCTGGAAGCGGACGGCGAGTCCAAAGTCTCCACCAAAGTTGCGCTTGTTTGGGATTACGAAGCAAAGTGGCTATTTGAAATTCATCCGCAAGGCGCGGATTTTCACTATCCGCGTTTTGCGTTCGAATACTACAGCGCACTGCGCAGCCTCGGACTCGACGTCGATATCATTCCGCTGGATGCACCGCTGGATGGCTACAAGATGATCGTGGTGCCACCGTTGCCGGTGGTGCCCGCGGACTTGGCCGGCAGGCTCGCCGCAAGTGGCGCGCAAGTGGTGCTCGGACCGCGCACCGGGTCGAAGACGGTCAATCTAACGATTCCCACCACGTTGCCACCGGGCGACGGCATCCAGAAACTCATGCCCATTCGCGTGTGGCGCGTTGAATCGATGCGGCCGAATGTGACCGAGAAAGTGGGCCAGCGCGGCCAAGCGCGTCACTGGCGCGACTTCATCGAGACGAGCAATGGCGTGCAGATTGAAGCGACGTTCGCAGACGGTCATCCCGCCATCGTACGTAATGGTTCCGTGCTTTATCTCGCCAGCCTCTTCGATGAAACCCTGACGCAGGATATCTTCCTGAACGTGGCGAAATCAGCCGGCATCAACGCCGCGCCGCTGCCCGAGGGCATACGGATCAGCCGGCGCGGTAGCTTGACTTACGTCTTCAACTACAACGCGACGCCATACAAGATTCCAGCAGCTGCGAGTTTCATAGTGGGGCAGGAGGAAGTAGCACCGCAGGGCGTCACGATTTACAGAGCATAGCTAGGCACACAACACTCATCGATGAGGAGACACGCATGAAAACCTTGATTCGCCATGGATTGACCGGCGTTGCACTGGCCGTTGCAATAGCTACAGCCAGCATTGCGCAGGCGGGCACCTTGACCGCGAACATCGCGTTCAAGGGGGCCAGCCAGCGCGCGGTCTGGCAACAGACTTTCGATGCCTTCAAGAAGGCGCATCCGGATATTGACGTGAAGGTGACCTTCGTCGATGAGGAAGCCTACAAGGTGCAATTGCCTGGCTGGCTCACGACTGTCGCGCCCGATATTGTCAACTGGCATAACGGCGAACGCATGGCGTATTACGCGAAGCGCGGCCTGTTCGAAGACTTGACGCCCGACTGGAACAAGAACGGCTGGAACGGCATGTACGCGTCGACGAAAGAATCATCCACGTACAACGGCAAGCAATATTCCGCGCCGACCGTGTATTACGCGTGGGGCATGTTCTACCGCAAGGACTTGTTCCAGAAGGTGGGCATTACGGCCGAGCCGAAGACATGGCCTGAATTCCTCGATGCCTGCAAGAAGCTGAAAGCAGCGGGCATTGCACCGGTCGCGGTGGCAGGGCGGGACGCATGGACACTCGCCGGCTGGTTCGATTACCTCGACCTGCGTATCAACGGCAATGCGTTTCATCAGAAGCTGATGGCGGGTGACATCGCCTATACGGACCCGCGCGTGAAGAAGGTCTATACGGCGTGGAAGGACTTGATCGATAACAAGGTGTTTATCGACAATTCGCTGTCCTACGACCTCGACGCCGTGCAGCCGTTCCTGTTCCAGGGCAAGGCGGCCATGATGCTGATGGGCACGTTCATTACGGGGGGCTTCCCGGAGAACATCAAGCCGCAGATGGGCTTCTTCCAGTTCCCGATTATCGACGCTAACGTGCCGACAGCGGAAGATGGTCCGGTGGAGTCGCTGCACATTCCGTCGAAGGCGAAGAACAAGGCGGACGCCCACACGTTCCTGGCATTCGCGGAAACGCCGGATATCAGCGCACAACTCGCGAAGGGATTGGGTTCGTTGCCGGCAAACAGCAAGGCGCCGGAACCGGATGATCCCATCTCGAAGATCGGCTTCCAGATCCTCTCGCAGACGAAGGGTGGTATCGCTCAGTTCTACGACCGCGACATGACCAAGGAGATGGCTGACGAGGGCATGAAGGGCATGCAGCAGTTCGTGTCTGACCCGACGCAGCTTGACGCGATCCTGGCGCAGCTCGAAGCGACGCGCAAGCGTATCTACAAGAAGTAGCAGTGGGACTGCGGCTCGCGATTGATGCGAGCCGCATCGGTGACCAGGGAGAGCAAGACATGTCCGAAACCCTCAGCGTTCCGGGGATTAAAACCAAGCGCCGCAGAAGGATGTCGGCCACTGCACGGCAGCAGCGGCTGGCCGCATTCCTGTTCCTCGCGCCGGCCTGCATCATGGTCGCGATCTACGTGATATGGCCGATCTTCTCCAGCCTCAGGCTCAGTTTCTACAACTGGGACGGGATGACGGAGAAGACCTTTGCCGGCTTCGATAACTACGTCGAACTGTTTCATGCGCCCACGTTTTATACCGCGCTGAAGAACAACGTCTTGTGGCTGATCCTGTTCCTGCTGGCACCGCCAATGGGCCTTGCTGTCGCGTTGTACCTGAACCAGGCAGTGCGTGGAATTCGCCTGGTGAAGTCGCTGTTCTTTGCACCGTTCGTGTTATCCGGCGTGGTGGTCGGCTTGATGTTCAGCTGGTTCTACGACCCGACTTTCGGCTTGCTGAAACTGATCCTGGGGCATGGCGTGCCCGTGCTTGGCGATCCGCACTACGTGACCTTCGGGATCATCTTTGCTGCGCTCTGGCCACAGACTGCTTACTGCATGATCCTGTACTTGACCGGACTGACATCGCTTAATTCCGAGCAGATAGAAGCTGCACGCATGGAAGGCGCGAAGGGCTGGACCATGCTGTGGCATGTCGTCTTGCCGCAGCTCCGTCCCACTACCTTCATGGCGATTGTCGTGACCATCATCGGCGCGTTGCGAAGCTTCGACCTGATCTCCGTCATGAGCGGCGGCGGTCCGTTCGAAAGCTCGACCGTGCTGGCCTATTACATGTACGACCAGGCGATCAAGTATTACCGCATCGGTTATTCCGCAGCGATCGCCGTGGTGCTGTTCGCGATCATGATGGTGTACATCGTTTATCACTTGCGCAGAATGTTGCGCACCGAGCAATAAGTCAGGAGTGCGCCATGTTTCCAATGCCCGTTGCCAAGTGGAAGCCGGTGAACCGGACGCTCTACAAGGTGTCGTTGCCGATTGCACTCTTGATCTGGTTACTGCCGTTGATCGCTGTGATGGTGACGTCCATACGTTCCTCCGATGAACTCGTCGAAGGCAATTACTGGGGCTGGCCACGGCACTTTTCGCTGATCGCCAATTATAGCGACGCGCTGACGACGTCACCCATGCTCCACTATATGTGGAACAGCGTGCTCATTACCGTGCCGTCCGTGATCGGTTCGATCGTGCTGGCTTCCATGGCCGGTTTCGCATTGGCGATCTATTCGTTCAGGGGTAACACCGCCTTGTTCGCGACGTTTGTCGCCGGGAACTTCGTCCCTATCCAGATCCTGATGATCCCGGTGCGGGACCTGTCCTTGCAGTTGGGTATCTTCAATACGGTCGGCGCGCTTATCCTGTTTCATGTCTCGTTTCAAACCGGATTTTGCGCGCTGTTCCTGCGCAATTTCATCAAGCAGTTACCGTTCGAATTGGTCGAAGCCGCACGCATTGAAGGGGCGAATGAGTGGACAGTGTTCTTTCGCATCGTCCTGCCGTTGATTCGTCCGGCGCTGGCCGCATTGGCAATCCTGGTCTTTACCTTCGTGTGGAACGACTACTTCTGGGCGTTGTGCCTCACGACAGGAGACGAGGCGGCGCCCATTACCGTGGGTGTTGCGGCGCTCACGGGTCAGTGGGTGACATCGTGGAACCTGGTCTCGGCGGGATCGATACTCGCCGCGTTGCCATCCGTCATGATGTTCTTCGCCATGCAGCGGCACTTCGTTGCCGGGCTGACATTCGGGGCAACGAAGGGCTAGGGCAATAACTTATTCGACCAGCCGATGTTCGATCTGGACAACGACATAGTCTGTCGTTGAAGGCCATTCGTGAGCCGGAAAAGCCCTATAAAACGCGCTAAATCCCGCTAATTGGGCAGCGTTGATTTATTCATCGATGACCCCTCCAGTCCTGCCTCCGTCCCGCCGATATACCTTCGATAGAAGGTACACGACGAGTCGGAGACAATTGGATGAAAACATTAAAAACGCCTGCCGTATCCCATCTTTCGGGAAATAGCAGTCTCTTTAGCCACATCAGTTTGCGTACCAGCATCACGCTTGTGTTGACGGTTTTTGCTGCGCTGTTAATTGCGGTTAGCGCGTTGGCTGGCGTCGCGCTTCAATCCAGTAATGCCGCGATTGAAAAGATGTACACGGAAGACACGCGCTCGCTTCTCCAAATCAAAAGCAGCTATGAACGCGTCATGCATGCGCGTCTTGCGCTGGGCAGCTTTGCGGCGCTTTATGGACTAGGCGATGTTCAGCCGGCGTTGCTTGAGGGCGCACATAACGACCTGCGGCAATCGGACGAGGAAGTGCGCGGGTATCTCGCGACCGCATCGGCGGACGATACCGAAACAGCGCTGCGCACCCGCTTTGTCGCTGCGCGTCAGAAGTACTTGCATGACGGTCTCGAAGCCTCATTCGATGCATTGGGTAAAAGCGATTTTTCTGCCTACAAGTCTTTGCAAGGCGCTGAAACCGAAGCGCTGGCGAATAACTTCAGCGCGCAAGTAGCTGCGCTGGAAGGCGTTCTCACCGAGCGTCAGAAAGCACGTTATACCAACGCTCAAGACCGCTTCCACATGATGCTCGCGCTACTTGCAGCGGCGGCATTCGCATCGGTCGTCATTGGGACATTTGCTCGTCACGCATTACTTAACGCTATCGTCAAGCCGGTCGCGCAAGCGATTCGCCAGTTTCAGCGGATCGCTGCGGGCGACCTGACCAATCCTGTGGATACCGGTCGTGACAACGAGATGGGCGCGTTATTACGCGCACTCGAGCAGATGCAGCAATCGCTGGTCGAGACGGTGACGACCGTGCGCGCGAGCACCGAATCGATCAACGTCGGCGCGACGGAAATTGCTAGCGGCAACAACGACCTTTCCGTTCGAACCGAGCAACAGGCGGCGTCGCTGGAAACAACGGCGAGCAGCATGGAGCAAATTACCGCGACGGCGAAAGCGAGCTTCGAGAGCGCCCGGCAAGCGAGCGAGATGGCGACACACGCATCGGAAATGGCGGTCAAGGGCGGCGCGGTTGTCGGCAACGTAGTGACGACGATGCAGGGCATTGCCGCTCATTCGAAGAAAATTTCGGAGATCACCAGCGTGATCGATGGCATCGCTTTCCAGACGAACATCCTCGCGCTCAACGCGGCAGTCGAAGCGGCACGTGCCGGTGAACAGGGCCGGGGTTTTGCGGTCGTGGCCGGTGAGGTACGGAGTCTCGCGCAGCGCAGCGCATCGGCGGCTCAGGAGATCAAGATGCTGATCCAGGACTCGAGCGCGCACATTGACGCCGGGTCGACGCTGGTGGAAAGCGCGGGGACGACCATCGGCAGTGTGGTGAGCGCGGTCGAACGGGTCTGCCAGATCGTGACGGAGATATCCGCTGCGGCAGGCGAACAAAGCAGGGGAATCGAACAGGTCAATCTGGCCGTTGCGACCATGGACCAAAGCACGCAGCAAAACGCAGCGCTCGTCGAGGAAGCCGCTGCGGCGGCACAGTCGCTGAAGAGTCAGGCGAAAACGTTAAGCGAGGCTGTCGAGGTGTTTCGGCTTTAGGCGTGCAGGTGAGCACGCTCCGGCGCTTGCATTCAACCGCGTTGTGATTCCATAGCTTGGAGCGTGTGGACCAGGTCGTCTTCGGAGAAGACGGAATCGACAGCATCGCTCGCCGCTGCCGCGGCCTCTTCCGCGCGTGCAAGCGTGGCGACTTCGTAGGCCTGGACCGCCGCTCTCCAGTCTTCTGTGTTCGCGAGACCTAAAGCGAGATCGGCGGCGTCCAGCATGGCGAGGTTCGCGCCATTGCCGCCGAAAGGAGACATCAAATGCGTTGCATCGGCCAACAGCGTGACGCCCGGCCGATCAGCAGAGTTACAGCGGGAGCGGCCAGTGCAAGCCAGGAAAATGATCGCACTGCGGTAAACGTTTCACGATGCGGCGTGACGCATGAAAGCTATACGTCAGGCCGGCCCGTTCACAGCGGCTGGCCCGACGCGACAGGAAGTCAGGCCTGTGCTCCGGCACTGTTTGCGTCGTCCGGATTGGCTTCGTCCTCTTTCTTGCCTACCAGCGACTCCAGAGCGCCGGCGCCTTCGAAGCCGGCGACGGCCGCAATCCCTTTCGTCAGAATTGAAGCGTCCGGATCGACCTTGTCCGTTGCTTCCACTGCCGCGATTGCACCCGCGACCTTACCTATCTCATCCAGCAAGCCCATATTAATCACCGTATCGTTAAAACGTGAACGCGCTTTATTTCACGCTCACGCATATCAAAGGACGTCGCGGTTGGAATCTTCCTCCGGCGACACTTCTTCCTCTTTCACTTTCGTTGACGAATACGTCCATTTGGAGTGCACGACAACGAGAGGCACGTCTTACGTTGATGACGGGCGTCTAACCGCCATCGTCAATGACAATATCACCGCGTGAGCTGCGAGACTGTAAATTCTTGTTATGGGCTTTCTTTATTAGCGCTCAGATCAGCTTGTCGGCATAAGCCTGTGCGCGGCGCTTCCAGGCGCGTGCGTATCACCGTCCACACATCTTTCCGGCACCCTGTAACCGTTGTGCGTGATTGTGCGAAATACCTTATGAAGCGCCTGTACTTATGCGCCCCTGGACCGGCAGGTACGTCGGCAGGTCAACGGTCGATAAATGACCTTTCTGGAGAGTAACGGTGAAACTGAACAAGTTAATGATGATCATGACTGTGGCAGCACTTGGCGTATCGACGCTGGCGAGCGCGCAATCCGTACAGCCTGTGGATGGGAACGCAACGGCGGCCACATCGAATCAAGTTCCGAAAACACGCGCGCAAGTGCGTGCGGAATTAGCCCAGGCTCGCATGGACGGCACCATCTCGCGTTTCGGAAACCCCGATCCCTATGGGCCGGGCGGCACGCCGAATTTCACCCGGCATTAAACAACTGCGGAGGATACGAGGATCGGCTCGGCAGCGTGAATGAGATTGTTTCCAATTGGATCGATTCAAGTTCATTGTGTAGTGATCCTCATATTTTTACCTTAAACATGAAACTGGATATTTGATGAAATCGATTCGATGAAACACGATCACGAAATGATGCAGATGCAGAACCAGCTACTGGATCTGTTCAAGGGCCACTAGCCCTGTCCGGAGATGATTTACCCGGGCCGTTTCGGGCGCAATATGTTGGTGTCCCGGCACGAGGCAGCTTCGGTAATCTCAATGCCGCAGCGGCGCAGACCGGCCGGGTTTCGCGCCGGTGTTTCATGCGCATTGCATCCGTCATTGCCTTGAAGGAGCGGCAGACATGTCCCTTGATCGTCCCCCTCTCGTTTCAGAGGGATTGACTGCCTTCGTATTCGCGGGTGGCGGCAGCCTCGGTGCGATCGAGGTCGGCATGTTGCGCGAGTTGCTCGACCGGGGCGTGCGTCCGGATTGCGTGATCGGAGCATCGGCGGGCGCTATCAACGCGGCGTATTTTGCCGGCCGGCCTGACGCCGAGGGTGTGGCCAAGCTCGAATCGCTGTGGTGCCGCATCAGGCGGCGGGACATCATGCCGCTCAGCATGTTTGGACTGTTCGAGATGATGCTGCGTCGACGTTCCAACCTCGTCGAGGCGAAGGCGCTGCGCATCCTGCTGGAAGCCAACTTATCCTATGAGCGACTGGAGCAAGCGACCCTACCGCTGCACGTTGTCGCGACCAACATGCTGAGCGGCAACGAAGTCGTTCTCTCGTCCGGCCCGGTGGTGGATGCCGTCCTTGCAAGCGCCGCGATTCCCGGCGTGTTCCCGCCGGTGCGCATTGACGGCGTCGACCTGGTCGACGGCGGCGTGGCCAACAATACGCCGATCTCGGTGGCCGTCGGGCTCGGCGCGACGCGCATCATCGTGCTGCCGGCCGGCTTTGCCTGTGCATTGCACAAGCCGCCGGCCAACGCCATCGCGCAGGCCCTTCACGCGTTGACGCTAATCATCGCGCGGCAGCTTGTGCATGATCTGGCGTTCTATTCATCGCGCGCGGAGATCTTTGTCGTACCGCCCTTGTGTCCGCTCGATGTATCGCCTTACGACTACACGCAGTGCGATCGACTGATCGAGCGTGCGGCCGGGCAAACGCGTGCGTGGCTAAGCGGCGGCGGCCTCGAACACTCGTTCATTCCGGCTCAACTGCACGAGCACGCGCATGCCGAGGTGGTTTAGCGAAGAGGGTGCGGCAGTAATAAATAGGCGGCCGCACTGCATCCGAACGTAACCGTCTTACGTATCTCGTCTAATGTCACTTGGCGTTCCAGACGTTTGAATTAAACACTGACTTCTTGAGAGACCCGCATTGCGAGTGCGGATACGCCGTGCTGTGCCAAGTTTTGCCTGGTAGGGAGTAAGCGATGCGCAACGACCTCACTGAGTTCGAGCTTAACTGGCTTCTTGAACTAGCAATCAATGGCGATGCTGCGGTGCCTACCGCCCTTTTGAAGCGCCTTCGGGAGCTGGGGTATGCGGAACAGGTGTTTTCCCAGACCCAGGCTTCGGATCTTGGCCGTGAACGATTGCTGGCGAGGGCGCGAAACATTCTCTCCCCGCGTGCGAAAGCGTGACAACTCGCTTTTGCGGAATGAGGCGTGGCTGCACTAGGGGGGACCTGCCAAGGCAAGATAATCCTGAAGTCGCATCGGCTGGGCGATCGTCTGTGTCGAAAGCAGCACGGTAAGGGAACATCGCTCCGGATAGTGAAGCGATATACGTCGTGCTCGCGACCGCGGATGCAACTTCTGAGGCGCCAACCCGCAGAGCGTACCCAGAAATGTGTTCCCAGCGGCCCGGGCGCGGTTCACAAAAGCACCTCTCAGCCACGCATCCGTTCGAGACTCGGCAGCCACACGCGCAGTAGCGAATAGAGCCGGTCAAGATCAATCGGCTTGGCGAGATAGTCCGTCATGCCCGCCAGGCGCGTCTGCTCCTGATCGTCCTTCATCGCTTTCGCTGTGATCGCGATGATGGGCAGGCTGGCGAAGCGAGGGTCGGTACGAATCCGCCGCGTGGCCTCGAGCCCATCCATGCCGGGCATCATCACGTCCATCAGCACAAGGTCGATGTCCTGCGATTCGTTCAACTGGGTGATCGCTTCGAACCCGTTGCGTGCGATCTCCACCGTCATGCCCTTATGCTCGAGCGCGCTGCTCAACGAGAAGATGTTGCGGATATCGTCGTCGACCAAAAGAATGCGCCGCCCCTCGAAGGCACGATCCCGGCTACGTACTGCCTTCAACATGGTTTGCCGTTCGTACGACAGGTCTGCCTCGACCTTGTGCAGGAACAGGGTGACTTCATCCAGCAACCGCTCCGGCGAGCGCGCACCCTTGATGATGATCGAGCGGGAATATTTCAGCAGCTCGGCTTCTTCAGCGTGCGTCAGGTTGCGTCCGGTATAAACGATCACCGGCGGGAAAGAGCACACGCTTTCGCTCGACATCTTTCGCAGCAACTCGCCACCCTGCATGTCGGGCAGCTTCAGGTCGATGATCATGCAGTCGAAAATAGTCGTGCGCAGCAGCGCCAGCGCCTCTTCACCAAGCTCGACAGCGGTGATGTCTATGTCGCCGTCTGCAATGAGTTGCACGATGCTTTCGCGCTGGCGTGCATCGTCTTCCACCAGCAGCACGCGCTTGACCTTCTGCGTGAACTTTTCCTCCAGCTTGTGGAAGATGTCCTTCAATTGCTCGCGCGTGGTCGGCTTGATTGCGTAGCCGATTGCGCCGAGATGCAGCGCGGCCTCGCTGCTATCGACAGCCGACACGACATGCACTGGAATATGGCGCGTGAGCGGACCGTCTTTTAACTGCTGCAGAAGCGCGAGGCCTGAACGATCCGGCAAGCCGATGTCGAGAAGAATGGCATCGGGCAAATACTGTGCAGCGAGTTGCAGTGCTTCGACGGCAGTTTGCGCGACCAGGCAGCCATACTGCATTTCGTGGGCAAGGTCGAACAGAATTCCCGCGAAAGACACGTCGTCTTCAATCACCAGCACCGACCGGCGACCGGGTGCCCAGCTCGCGCGATCATCGTCGTAAGCGGGCACGTCTGGCTTGCGTGCAACTGGCGGCGAAGGCGGCGCCGGTACAGCTGGAACGGGAACCGGGACGGGAGCGGGAGCGGGAGCGGGAGCGGGAGCGGGAGAGGGCAACGCATGGTCACTTGCAAGAGGCACGCTTGCGCCTGTCCAATGCGTGGGTAGCGTCAGATCGAATGTGCTTCCTGCGCCGAGCGCGCTATTGACGCGGATCGAGCCGCCAAGCAGCGCTGCCAGATCGCGCGAGATGGACAGGCCCAGGCCCGTACCGCCATAGCGCCGGCTAGTGGTTCCATCGGCTTGACGGAACGCTTCGAAAATCGTCTGCTGATGCTCCGGCGCAATGCCGATACCCGAGTCCGTCACGGCGAAGCGTACCCGGCTGTCGCTGTCCAGACTCAAGGCGAGCCCGATGGTCCCTGTGTCGGTGAACTTCAACGCATTCGACAGCAGGTTCTTGAGAATCTGTTCCAGCCGGCGCGAGTCGGTGAATATCGATGGCGGCATATCCGCCGCTACGTCGACCACGAATTTCAATTGCTTCTGGGTTGCAAGCGGCTCGAAGGTCCGCTTCAACGATTCAACCAGGCGGCGTATCGATACATCTTCCGGCGCAAGTTCCAGCTTGCCTGCCTCGACCTTGGAGATATCGAGGATGTCGTTGATCAGGTTGAGCAGATCATTGCCGGCTGAATAGATCGTATTGGCGAACTTCACCTGTTCGGCGCTTAAATTTCCGCCCTGGTTTTCGGACAGCAGTTTGGCGAGAATCAGCGAACTGTTGAGCGGCGTGCGCAACTCGTGCGACATGTTTGCCAGGAATTCTGACTTGTACTGGCTGGCGCGCTGCAGGTCGTTGGCGCGCTGTTCCAGTTCTGCTTGAGTATGGCTGAGTTCCTCGTTCTTTTGATCGAGTGAGAGGGCCTGGAACGTAAGCTGTTCGTTAATCGATTCGAGCTCCGCTTTCTGATTGCCAAGATTGGCTTGCGACTCTTCGAGCGCAGCGGTCTGCTCTTCGAGTTCCTCGTTCGTGGTGCGCAATTCTTCCTGCTGAAGCTGCATTTCCTCATTGAGGCGTTGCGTTTCCTCGAGCGTGTCCTGCAGCCGTTCGCGATACAACGCCGCTTCAATCGACGCCCCCATGTTCCCCGCTATCAACTTCAGGAACTCGATGTCGCGCGCCGATAGCGGCTTCATGAACCCGAGTTCCACGACGCCATTGACCAACCCGCCGTTCTGGATCGGCGCCATGACCACGCTCTTTGGTGCGCTGGTTCCGAGTCCCGATGTGACCTTGAGATAGTTGTCCGGGATGTTGTCGACTTCGATCAGCCGGCCGTCAGCGGCAGCCTGGCCGACCAGCGTCTGCGTGCCTTCGAAGGCTTGCGTGCGCTCTTCGTTTTCTCGGCTGAAACCGTAGGCGGCGGTCCGCCGTAACATGCCGGTTTCATCGCGGACATACAGTGCCGCCACCATCACGTCGAGGTACCCGGCGAGAAACTCGAGCATTGCACGGCTGAGTTGTGGCAGCGCTTGTTGTCCGGCAGCGCTTTCCGCCAGCAGACTCTGGCCGGTGCGCAGCCACGCTTGCTGTTGCAGGGTTTCAGTGTGTTCAGTCTGCGCCCGCAACGCACGGTCGTAGGTGGTCGACAGATTCGTCAACTCGCGCCGGCCGAGCACGGCGAGCAGTAAGCTGAGCGAAAGGCTGATGCCGAGGAAGACCGCAACCGCTGTGATGGTGACGCGCCTGACCGTTGCCGTCCGTTCCCAGCGCAGGTTCAACTCGACATCCATGAAGGCGCCAAACTCACGGCGCATGTCGTCGAACTCGAGCTTTCCCTTGCCGGTGCGCATGACGCCCTGGTAATCCTGGTTCGCACGACGCAGGGTAATGAGCTGTTCGGCAATCCCGGTCCACTGCGCTTCCAGCGCGCCGATACGTTTCAGACGTTCGATTTGCGGCGGGTTGTCGCTGACAAGTTCGGTCAGCGTGGCCAGCTTCGCGGCGAAGCTGGCTTGCCCGAGTTCGTAGGGCGCGAGATAGGTATCGTCGCCGGTGATCAGGTAGCCGCGCATGCCTGACTCGCGATCGACGGCGATCTTGATCAGGTCGTTGCTGTCCGCGACCACGCGCTCGGAATGGTCCAGCCAGTCCATGGCGGAAAGCAGATAAAACAGCAGGGCCACGAAGACCGCGGCGGTGGTCAAGCCAGCCCCTATCGGCAACGCGATGTTGCGGCGAATTATGCGGCGAAAGCCAAGCTGGTCGACGGCAGTATGCTCGGGCATTTTTATCCCTGTTATTTAATGCGCAAAAAGCGCGGTTCGGCCGAATGATCAGCGCGAAAGGGATTTCCCCGCACCATGTCTGGCGACGCGCGCCCGGCGGAAAAGCCGCGCGAATCAATGGCGGGATAATACAGATTTCGCGCCGAAAACCAATTACCGCAACCATGTCATGGCGCGGTAAACACATCTGGCAATACTGAAGTTCTTCGAGCCGGTTTGCTTGTGGCGCTGCCGTGGGTGCCTTGCGCCGGCTTATCGTCTTAAGGACTGGAACACCAGACATGTCGAACAAGAACATTGACGATCTTCCGATAGCCGAGCAGGGTGCAACTGTTTCGCGGCGGGGTTTTCTCACGCTTGCCGGTGCTTCCGGACTGGCGACGGCTGCGGGCGGTTTGGCTTCAGCTAGCCGGGCCGCCGCGGTGAGCCCGGACGGCACGCCTGAGCAGATCCATCTGACCTGGGGCAAGGAGCCGTGGGCCGAGGTGGTGATCTCGTGGGCCTCGCTCGCGCCGGCTGTCAATCCGCGAGTGCGCTTCGGCCGTGCCGGCGAGACGAGGACAACGGTGCATGGCGTTCAGCGCACTTATACCAATGGACTCAACGGCGAGATCGTCTGCACCTGTCACGCGCGTCTTCATGGACTGAAACCCGCGGTGCGCTACGAGTACGAAGTCACCGCCGATAACGACAGCAACGCCGGCCGTCCCTTCACGGCAAGTTTCCGGACCGCCCCGCACGGCCGGGCCCCGTTTCGATGGACCAGTTATGGCGACCTTGCCACGCCGAATACCGGCTGGGTGCTTTCGTCGCCGCAGAGCCGTTTTGCGGTGCAGGCAGTGGAGCGTTTCGAGCCGCTGTTTCACTTGCTTAACGGCGATCTTTGTTATGCCAACCTGAACCCGGCGCATCAGCCTGAGGTCTGGCGCGACTTCGGCAACAATGCGCAGACCTCGGCGGCCAATCGTCCCTGGATGCCGTGTCCGGGCAATCATGAGCTGGAATTCAACAATGGCGAGCAGGGACTTGACTCGTATCTGGCGCGTTATACGTTGCCGGAGAATGGCAGCCGTTTTCCCGGCCGCGCCGGGCGGCTGAGGATAAGGATATCGACTGGATCGTGGTCCAGATGCATCAGGACGCGCTGACTTCATCGAAGACGGGCAATGGCTCCGACAAGGGTATCCGGGAGGCGTGGCTGCCCTTGTTCGACCGCTATGGCGTCGATCTCGTCGCGGGCGGGGTGATTTCGCTCGAGATGCGGCATGAGCCCGCCGCGTCGCTACTGACGAACAAGGTACGCCCGCTTGATCTTATGCGCCAAACCCAAACCCAAACCTGAACCTAAAGCGCTGCCACCGGATGCGGTGTATCGTCGAACGCACCCCATATCGATTGATCGTAATTCACCATTGACCCTGTCATCAGGCCCGATTCCTCACTCGCCAGAAACGCCACCGCACGCGCCGCTTCTTCCGGATTGATTAGTCTTCCGAACGGTTGCGAAGCGCTCGCCTGCATCAGCCAGTCGTCAGCCGCCCCATGGTATTCCCGCTGAATCCGGTCTTCGCCATCGGACGCCATCCAGCCGAGGTTCAAACCATTCACCCGAATGCGGTTACGCAACAGCGCGTATGCCGTGTTCTGCGTGAGCGTGGCCAGCGCGCCTTTCGATGCGCAATACGCCACGATGAACGGTTGCCCCGCCATCGCCGACATCGAGCAGATGTTGACGATCGACCCTTCAATGCGCTCGCGCCGCATGACACGAATGGCTTCCTGCATCAGGAAGAACGGCGCCCGCACGTTCGTCGAAAAGATGCTGTCGAAGAGCGCGGGATCGGTATCGAGGATCGTGCCGCGATCGGTCATGGCCGCGGCATTGACCAGCGCATCAATACGGCCGAACCGCGCGTCGGCCGCCGCGATCACCGCCCGGCAATCGTCGACTTGCGAGAGATCCGCCTGCACGTAGCGCACATCCGTGCCGCTGGCCTCGCTCAACTCCCGCGCCTTCGCTTCGCCCTTCTCCTTCGAACGTCCGCAGATAACGACGCCTCGCGCCCCGCGCTCAACGAACAGCGCCGCGATCGCTGCCCCAAGCCCCTGTGTACCACCGGTGACCACGGCCACCTTGCCGTTGAACTGTCCCTTCGATTCCATTGATTTATCTCTCCGCCATAGTGTCGATCAAAGCATCTCCGTCACTTCTTCAATAGACGTCTGCGCGACCGGTTTATCGAGTACGACTTCGCCGCGCGCCATCGCGACAATCCGGTCGCATGAGTGAAACACGTGCTGCAGGTTGTGACTGATGAACACGCCGGTGATGCCCTGCGCCGATAAGCCCCGCACGAACCCGATCACCTTGTCCGTCTCCTTCACCGATAAATGGTTCGTCGGTTCATCGAGGATCAGCACCTTCGACTTGAAGTGCATCGCGCGCGCAATCGCCACGCCCTGGCGCTGGCCGCCCGACAGTTCACCCAGCAACGCTTCGGCGGACCGCAGATGCAGGTCGACATCTGCGATGGCCTTGACGGCGTCGGTACGCATGCGCGAATGGTCCATGGGACCAATGCCGAACAGCGAAAACAACAGTGGTTCGCGGCCGATAAACAGGTTGCGCGCAATCGACAGATTCGGCACGAGTGAGTTGTGCTGATGAATCGTTTCGATACCTAACTGCATGGCCGCTTTCGGCGTGGGGATGCGCACAGGCCGGCCCTGAAACAGGATCTCGCCTTCGTCCGGCTTATGCACGCCCGAGAGAATCTTGATGAGCGTCGACTTGCCCGCGCCGTTGTCGCCGAGCAGGCCCACGACTTCGCCGCGTTTGAATTCCAGGCTCACGCCTTTGAGCGCATGCACGCCGGAGTACCACTTATGCAAGTTGCGCACGGCCATCAGCGAGGTCGACGTGCTGAGCGCGTCGGCGGCGGTGTCGTCTTCACGCGAACGCAGACCGGTAGGGTGAGTAGCGGAGGAGAGTGTGTTCATAGCGCCACCTTCAGACGTCGTGCCGTGCGACGCATCCATGCGTTGGCGACGACCGCGAAAATAGTCAGGCTGCCGACCGCGAACTTGAACCAGTTGGCATCGACCTGCGTCAGCACCAGGCCGTTGTCGATCACGCGAATGAGCAGGGCACCCACCACGGCACCCAGCACATTGCCGATCCCGCCAGACAGCGCAGTGCCGCCGATCACGGCAGCGGCCACCGCTTGCAGCTCAAGGCCGTCGCCTATTGACGGAAGCGCTGCGCCGAGCCGCAGCACCTGGATCAAGCCGGCAAAACCCGCGAGCACCGAACACAGCACGAAGGAGAACAGCTTCACGCGCCGCGCCGGCACACCGCTCGATATGGATGCTTCGAGGAAGCCGCCGGTCGCTTTCATCCAGTTGCCGAGATTGGTCGCGGACAACAGGAACGCAGCCGCCGCGCCGATAGCGATAAACCAGAGAAACGACGCGCGAAACAACCCCTCCGGTCCGATAAAACTCACGAACAGTTGCGCAGGCATTCGTTCGATCGGCAGGTTCGGCGGGAAGCCACCGGATAGCACGACGGTCAGCGATCGCACGATGAACAACATGCCGAGCGTGGTGATGAAACTCGGTATGTTGAAGACCAGTGTGATCAATCCGTTCGCGAGTCCCACGCACGCCGCGACCACCAGCCCGATGAAAAACGCCGGCCAGAACGGTACGCCTGCGTTCATGAGCAACGTGATCACCATGGGCGTGAGCGCAAACACCGACCCCACCGATAAATCGAATTCACCGCAGATCATCAGCAGCGTCACGCCAATCGCAACCAGCCCGACTTCAGGCAACACGCCAAGCACGCCACGGATATTTTCGGCGCTGAGAAATATCATCTGCGAGCGCACCTGGAACAAACCGATCAGCACGGCGAGCAATACAATGCCCGCCAGCTCCGGTTTTTGCAGGTAGATCTTGAGGAGTTTTTTCATGGCAATCTCCTAGCGCAAGCCTTGTTGCGAGAGCGCGATGACCGAGTCCGCCTGAGCGGGCATGACGAGCGAATTGCCGGTGTTGATATCTGCGGGCGCAAGGCCGAACGACTTCGCCAGATACACCTGCATCACGGGCATGAAACCCTGCGCGTACGGTTGCTGATCGACCTCGGCCTGGATGTAGCCCGCCTTCATCATCTGCAGGACCTGGGGCACTATGTCGAAGCCGGCGAGCAGCACCTTGCCCGGCGGCACGTTGCGGTCCTTGAGCGTACGCGCCACCGCAGCATGGAAGAAACCCATGTCGAAATACGCGGTTGTATCGGGATGCGCCGTGAGATACGCGCCAACACGTTCGCCCGTCACCGACAGATCGGTGCCCGAGTCAATCCGGTCGATCACGACCGTGCGGGTTGGATTGGCGCGCTTCCATTCATCGAGACCTTCCATCACGCCTTTCGCGCGTTGCTCGGCCCAGTTCTGCCCCGGCGCGCTGACACCGATCAGCACGCGGATCGGACCGTCCTTCGGGAACTGGCTGGTGAGCTGATGCGCGAGACTGCGCCCGGCGGGGACAAAGTTCTGGCCAATGAACGCCTGCCGTTTCGCCGCGCCCGTCGCTCCGCCGCTTTGATCGACGTTATAAGCAATCACGATAATGTGCTTCGCACGCGCGTCGTTGATCATCGGCGTGAGCGCATTGTCATCCACGATGGTCGTCAGGATTGCATCCGGCTTGCGTGCAACCGCAGCCTGAAAGTTCGCGCTCTGCTGCTCGATCGAGCCGTCGGTTTGGGTAAAGACCATCTGGCAATGTGCCTGAACGCGTGTGCAGGCATCGTCGAAACCTTTCTTCACGGCTTGCCAGAATGCGTTGGTCGCCGCGCCGTGCGTCAGCATCACAATGTTCAGCGGCTCCGCGCTGCGAGCAACGCTCGCCGCGAAAAGCGTGGACGTTATGCATGCAGCTATCGCGAACTTTGAACGTGTATTAAATGTACTGAGTCTCCGGGTCATCTCCTGTCTCCTGTTATGTCCCGACCGCGGCTGCATCCGCGGTGCGAATGTCAGGCCGTCGTGCGGGGTGCTGCTGTCGCCGTTCTTAGCCGGTGACTTATCGTGTAGGGCTGTGCTTAAACACCTGCCTGATAGGCAAGCTTGATGGCCCAATGAGTTGATGCGATCATCATGTCAATCCTGTCGCCCAATTCCTAAACCGTGAAGGCTCATGCCCGACCTGACCAACCGCCGCAAAACGAGCATGGCCGATATCGCCAAGGCCGCCGACGTCAGCGAAGCAACCGTCGACCGCGTGCTTAACGGCCGCGGCGGTGTCTCGCGCGAGAAGGAGCGGCGCGTGCTCGAATGGGCGCGCAAGCTCAAGATCGATCGGGCACTCGATGCGGTATCGGTACGCTGGTTGCGCATAGCCATCCTCTTGCAGCAGCCCGTTGCACCGTATTACGTCTATCTGAAGCAGGGTTTCGAAATCGCCCAGAAGACGTTCGAAGCGCAGCGCGTGATCTGCGCGGTGACCTACTTCGATAACCTCGAGCCGGCGCGCGTCGTCGAGACCATCCACCGCGCGACGCAGAAGGCCGACGCGCTGATAATCGTCGCGTATGAACACCCCGACATCACGGCGGCACTGCGCCAGGTGAGCCGCGCGATGCCGGTCGTTACGCTGGCGAGCGACTTGCCGGGAACGGGGCGGCTGGCCTATGTGGGTATCGACAATCGCGGGGCGGGGCGGGTTGCGGGCGAGCTGATGGGCCGCTTTCTCGGCGATGCGGGAGGCAAGGTGCTCGTGATGACGGGCATGCATGATTTCCTCGGCCATGAAGAACGCGAAAGCGGCTTCCGCTCAGTACTTAGGCGGCGTTTTCCTAACTGCGACATCGTGGAGACAGTCGAGAGCCGCGAGCAATCCGGGCTCACCGAAAAGCTCACTCGCGACGCCTTCCGGCGCTATCCCGACCTGCGCGGGATCTATAACATTTCAGTCGGCGACGAAGGCGTCGGCGCCGCGCTTCAAGCGCTCGACCGCGTTCGTTCGACCGTCTTCGTGGGCCACGAACTCAACGACATTTCGCGGCGCTTGCTCATTGAAGGAACGCTCGACGCCGTACTCGACCAGAACCCGGCCGCCGAAGCAATGCGTTCTATCGAAATCATCTTGCGGCACTATCATCGTGATCCCGGCGTGGCGTTGCCGCAGCAGATTCCGGTCACGGTGTTGTTGCGTGAAAACCTTCCGCTCAGCGATTAAGCGCCAACGCTTGGGGCTTTTTTTCACGGCTCAGGTTATTCCAGAGTTCTCGAATCCAGTCGCGCATCAGCAATGATTCGGCCCAGCGGTCGGTTGTGTCGTTGCCATCGCGGCCGATGATTGCGTAAGGCTTGGGCCCGAGTTCGCACGTGAAGACCAACGTGTCGTCGGGACCGGCGCGCCGTTGCCACGATGCAAAGCCGTGTTGCCACCAGCCAAGAAACAGGTCCACCCAAATACGATGCGGCTCGAATGAGATCTCGATCTGCACTTGTTCACGGCTCGCGACGCGGCCGTGAAACGCCCACGATTGATCCAGAATTCGATGCATATCCGCGTGGTTTTCGTCGGACACGGGCAGCGCGAATTCACGTCCCACGAGATAGTGCGAGATGTCCCCGAGCAACTTCAAATCCGGCCGGGAATCGAGCAGATCGAGCGTGAAATGCAGGTCGGTCGTCATGCGGTCCCGATGTGTTTCGATATACACCGGGAAGTCCACTTGCTCGGCGAGCCGCGTCCATCCATCGATCAGCTTGAGCGCGTCATCGAGTCGACGCGGCCGTACATCCGGCTGCAAGTCGATGTGATGCACACCGAACTCGGTGGCTATTTCAAGGATCGGTTGCAGGTCATCTACCGTGCGCGGAAAACATTGTCCTTCCGCTTTCAAATCGAATTGCTTTAGCAAACCGCTAAGCCGGCGCACGTCTTCACGCGATGCGTAACCCGCGCTCACGCCGTTGAAACCCGCTTGCGCGATCATCGTTACGTTGTCTTCAAGTGAGCGCTCATGACCGTCGGTGTGGCGACGCTCCATTGCCCATAGCGACTGATAGATGTCGAGCCGTTGCGTCATAGCGCCTCCACTGCAAGCAGGGGCTTGAGCTTGACACTTCGATCCGAGAGCAATGAAGGCTCAATACACGCGCGCCTCGCAATCAACTCCTGCGCTACTCGTACGTCACGTGCAATCTCGCTTGCTTGTCCAACACCGCTCGCGCCGACCAGCACGCCATCGCGATCCAGTGCAAAAAACACTCGCGATGCAGCGCTCGTCTCGCGTACGACGGAAGTGACGCCGAACGCGGGCATGCCGGCAATCTGGATGGTCATGTCGTATTGATCGGACCAGAACCACGGCACTTCGGAATAGGTTTCGCCGCGGTCCAGCATGTTGCGCGCGACAATGCGCGCGTGGTCTTCGGCGTTCTTCCAGCATTCGAGCCGCATGCGTCGCCGGAATAGCCGATGCGGAAACGAGCAGACATCGCCTGCCGCGAAAATGTGCGGATCATTGGTGCGCAACGTGTCGTCCACGGCGATGCCGTCCGCTACGTCGATACCCGCCGCTTCAGCCAGCTCGGTGCGCGGCTTCACGCCAATCCCTGCGATCACGCAGTCGCATTCTATGGTGGTCCCGTCGGAGAGCTTCATGCCGGTGGCGCGCTTCATGGACGCTCCAATGATCCGGTCGACCTGCACGGCGAAGCGCACGTCCACGCCCATTTGCTTGTGCCGTTCCACCAGATACTCCGCGACGATTTCCGGCACGGCACGCATGAGCGCACGCGCTGCCGCTTCGATCACGGTTACTTCACATCCTCGTGCAATGGCCGTTGCCGCAATCTCCAGCCCGATAAAACCCGCCCCCACGATCGCGATCTTCCGCCCTGGCAGTAATTCGTTGAGCACGCCGGATGCGTCCGCAGCCGTGCGCAAGACATGCACGCCTTCAAGCGTTGCGCCTGGCACGCTCAAGCGGCGAGGCGCCGCGCCGGTCGCGATCAGCAGACGCTGATACGCCACGGTATGGCCATCGTTTAAAACCACTTTGCGCGCGGCGCGATCGATCTGTTTAACACCCGAATCAACGCGCAGGTCGATGCGCTGCTCGGCGTAAAACGCCTCGTCATACAGCGCGCATTGCGCGGTGGTTTTCTGACCGAGCAGCACGGCCTTTGAAAGCGGCGGCCTGTCGTAAGGCGCAACGCCTTCATTGCCGAGCAGCGTGATGTCGCCGTCCCAGCCGTTGTCACGCAGCGCATGGGCTGTGCGTGCGCCGCTTTGCCCGGCACCGATGATCACCATCGCGGGTCGGCTTTTCATGACGCCGCCTTCATTTGCGGCGGAACACCGAGCAGCACTTCACCACCTTCAATACGCACCGGGTATGTCTTCAAATGCACGCAGACGGGCGGGCTTTTTGGCTTGCCGGTGGGGATATCGAAACGTCCCTGATGCAGCGGGCATTCAATCTCGCGATTGAGCACGAAGCCATCCGCAAGATGCGCGCGTTCGTGCGTGCACCACCCATCCGATGCAAAGAAACCCTCGGCTATCCGATACACCGCGTAACTCGCGCCGGCGTGATCGAAGCGGATCACGTCTTCTTCGGCAATCTCACTGGCAGCGCAGGCCACGACCCATTCGATGTCATTCGTTTCAACGGCCACAAGAGCCTCCGGATTGTTGGAGTTGTTTAGCTTCAGATGCCCGACTGGGTCGCAAATGTTCCTTGCGGGGCGGTTTCACCCGGCACCTTGCGTTCGATCACATGATCCGGTTCGACGCGCTGTTTCCATAACGCAGGCACCATCTCGCGATACACCGCATAGAGGCTCGGATAAGCGGGTGGCAACTGATCCTTGATGACTTCATGCAAACGCGGCAACGCATGAAACGGCACCATTGGCAGGAGATGATGTTCAAGGTGGTAGTTCATGTTCAGGTACAGGAAGCGATAGACCGGATTGATGTACACCGTGCGTGTGTTGAGCCGATGATCCTTCACGTTGACCGCGAGGCCCGCATGCTGCGTGAGGCCGAGCAACTGATGCAGCCAGCCGCCGTAATAGCGGGGCGTCCACACGAACATCAGCGGCAGGAAACTGCGGAGTGCGATAGCAAGCCCTATCGTGCCGATGACCACCAGCAGATAGATTCGGCAAGACCAGATCATCTTCGGCTTTTCGGTAGCGGGGAGGAACACATCGGTGGCGGCATCGACGCGGCCGAACGCATGCCGGACGACCTTGCGGATCTCCAACGAAGTACCCAGCAGTCCGAAGAAATCGATGATGATCGGCCAGACCTGCGTCGGCCGTGCAACCTGAATTTCCGGATCACGCGCTTGAAAGTACGTGTGGGTGTGATGCCGCGCGTGACTCCAGCGCCACCAGTAACCTTCGCGGATCGTCATGAACGATGACAGGTGATAGAAGGCGTCGTTGAGCCAGCGGGTCTTGAACGGTGTGCCATGGGCGAGTTCGTGCCAGCGGGCGTCGCTGGACGAATAGATCGTGCCGTAGACCAGGAATGCGGGCACGGCCCACCAGGTCCCCCAGCAGAGCGCGGCCACCCAACCCGATGCGGCGAGCAGCAACAACCAAGGCACGAAGTTGCGCAGGCCTTCGGCATCACTGCGTTTCATCAGCTCTTTCAGCACAGCGCGCGGAATGCGCGGCTGATACCACTGCTCGTGAATACGCTTGTCGATAGACGGATCGGTGAGGGCGGGTTTGGACGCATCGCCGCCGCTGATATCGGGAGTCGAGGACATGGGGTTGTCTCCTGCTTAATTATGTTCAAACAACGTTTAAGCGATGTTTTGAGCGCTTCCCGTCAGTTATTACCGCCGGGTGGCCTTCTTGTTGACTGAACGATAGATGAGCGCAGCTTGCCACTCACTCAAAAAAATGATGGATTTCCATCAAGCGCGGCTGCGGGCCACATTGGCTATGGCTTTCCAAAATAGAAATTAAATTCCACCAAACCGTCGAGTGAAATTTTCTTTGCATTGGGGCGACCGGTCTTCTATGCTTGTCTGCACTAGCGGCCGGAGTGCTGCATCGATCGTCAAGGAGACAGGTGTGAACAGCATGGAACTGGGCGCGGTGACGCCTGAAGGTGTAGTCGAGGCGCTGTTGCGCGGTCCGGGCGCAGTGCGCATTCGCGGCGTGTTCAGCGCGGCGCAAGTGGCTGAAGCGCGGCGTGTCGTGATGGATCATTCGCAGGACCGTGCGCAGACGGTCACGCATTTCCAGGGACAAGCGGCTGAAGATCAGCGGCTGCATTTGCAGCGGCGCGTGTGGAATCTGCTGGCGAAAGGCGATGTGTTTTCGGAGATGGCCGAGCAGCCCGACATTGTCGCAGCCATGCGTCTTTTCCTCGGCGATGACTTCATCATGGGGTCAATCGCGGCGAACCGGATTTTGCCGGACGGTCCCGGACAGGAACCGCATATCGATTACCCGTACTGGGATTTTCATTCTCCGACAACTTTCCCGCTCGGCATCAACACGAGCTTTCCGCTCAACGCGCAGGTCACCATTCCTCTCGATCCGTTCACGGCGCAAACCGGAGCGACGGCTTTCGTGCCGCACACGCAGCATGAGTTGCGGTATCCCGGCGAGGGCGACGCCTTCTTTGAACGATGCGAGCGCATGGAAGCGGAGCCCGGAGACGCGATCGTTTTCTTCGGCGCGACGTGGCACTGTGCCATGCCGAATCACAGCACGCAGGATCGCAGCGCGGTGCTGCTTCAATACCTGCCGAAATTCGTCAAGCCGATGGAAGACCTGCGCGCGATGGTCGGCGAAACGTTCGTCAAGAACGCCAGCCCGACCATGCGGCAATTGCTTGGCTTGAACTTCCCGTATCCGCAGAACCTCGATGCGATCGCCGTTGCGACGAACGCCGAGGGTCGCAAAAACGCCATGCGGTAGTTCAGCCTTCCGAGAATTTCAGCGCGTGTTCCAAAGCCGCCGGACTGATCGGCTTGTGGAGAAAACCGTCGAACGGTTCCAGGTCCTTGTCCTTGAGATCGGTCCTGCCGGTCACCGCGATCACGCACGCATCGCGGGATGCCCCTTCGTTGCGCACCTGACGGCATAGCTCCCGGCCATCGGCGTCGGGTAATTCGATGTCGAAGAACACGACGTCGAAGCTCTGCGCTTGCGTCAACACCATCGCAGAGCGCCCGTCGTACGCGACTTGAACCTTGTGCCCCAGGCCGGACGCTATCTCGCCAAACGCGTCGGCTGAATCTTTATGGTCATCAATAAACAGAATGTGCACGATTCCCTCGGTATTAAGCAGATGTTGATGATTTGGAAAGCTGATGAACCGAACGAGATCGCGCGTTCGCTTTAAACACCTTGCAACGAAGATGCCAGCTTTGATCGCCTCACAGTGTGGGAACGACGATTGCACTGAGCGGGTGCACGGCGCACCAATGCCGGCCTTTCGTTCGACAATCGACTACCCATTCCAAGGGGACACCTATGCGACTCCTGACTACTCAAGATGGCTTACCCCGTATCTCGTGGGGCGCAGTTATAGCCGGCGTGATTTTGTCGCTGATTGTTTATCTGATCATGAGCGTGCTGGGGACCGCGATAGGCGCGTCGCTTCTCGCGCCCATGTCGCAGCCCAATCCCGGGCGCGTGTTTGGATTTGGCTCAGGCGTGTGGGTGATTGTTACAACCGTGCTAGCCGTATTTGTCGGTTCGTACTTCGCCGGACGTTGCGCGCCGGTGCTCGGATGGCTGCACGGTTTGCTCGCGTGGGCAGTGATGACCTTGCTGTTGCTATATGGCATGACATCGATTATTGGCGGCGCTGTCAGCGTGGCCGGCAATGTGGCGGCGGCGACGGCGAACGTCGGGGCGGTGGCGAGAACTCAAGGTGATCAAGCTAATCAATCAACCGGATCGCTTGCCGATTCCGCCAAGCAGCAGGCACAGGCGGCGCTCGATGGCACAGCATCGGCCACGTCCAGCGCCGACGCGCAGCAGGACGCCATGCAAGCGGCGCACACGGCCGCGCGTGGCATCGCTCGCGCGACGTGGTACTCGTTTGCGGCGCTGGTGGTGGGCGCGATCATCGCGGTGGTGTCGGGCAGCGCGGGTTTTCGTCATCAACCGCCGTTTGAAGAAGGCGGTGGCTCGGCGCGCGATGACGCTGTTGTAACCAATGGATTGGGACGTCGCAGGGTTTCCTGATTTGACCGTTTGCTGATTGAAGGCCGGTCGATTCGACCGGCCTTCCTCACGCCATCGCCGCAATCGCTTCGAGCAATGCAAGATTCAGGCGCTTGAGATCGTTATTGGTCGGTTCAGGTTGCGACGAGAATTTCGCGATCACGGTCTCGCGTAACGGATCGACGTATAGCCATTGCCCATGGATGCCGATTGCGAAGCAGGCTCCGTTGGCGTTGCCAACTTGATACCACTTGTTGCGGTACTTTCCTTCCGGCAGCCACGCTGAGAAGGACCCTTGCCGCCACGCCTCGGCGCTCCCGCCCGAGAGCGTATCTTGCATCCACTCCGCGTTGATCAGTCTGCGTCCGTCCACCACGCCGCCGAGGCGCACCAATTCGCCGATCCTTGCCAGATCACGCACGGTCATGCTCATGCCGCCGCCTGAACGCGCGGTGCCGGCGAGGTCCACGGTGACGCAGCCGTCGTGTCGCAACCCTAGTGGTTGCCATAGACGCGTGGCCGCGAAGTCTGCGTAACGCGTGCCCGACGCGCGCTCGATCATCAGGCCAAGCACGTCAGAGTTGGGTGAGCAGTAATGGAAAGGACCGCCGTGTTCCTCCGGGCCTTTGGGCAGCGAAGCAAGGAAGCCAATCACTGTTTCGGGTTCCTCACCGTCTCGCCGCGGGTCCCACAGGCCGGCCCTGCGATACCGCGCATAGACGCCGTTCGGATCGAGATAGTCTTCGTTGAATGCGAGGCTCGTGCGCATATCCAGAACGTGCCTGACCTGAGCGTCGCCATAGGCCGACTGCGCAAGCTCCGGCACGTAGTGCGCGACTGGGGCTTGAGGATCGAGAAGACCATCGCCGACGAGTATGCCGGCGAGCAGGCCCGCGACTGACTTGCTCGCTGAAAATAAAATATGGCGAGTCTGCAGCGTGAAGTTCGGCGCGTGAAAATCCGCGATAAAACGCCCGGCGCGCATTACCGTGATGGCGTCGGTCGAGGTCTGCCGCAAAATTGAAGCAACCGTGCGGCGTTCGCCGTCGAGCACGAATTCGTGTTCGGCCAGCGCGGTGGCATCGACCTTCGGTTCTTCGATGAGCCCGGGTGTGGCCGTGATTCGCGCCGTTGGAATCAGCTCGTGGACATGGCGAAAGGCCCAGACATTCCACGGCGCTTCGCGCCAGTTGTCATGCCGGACGCTGTCCCGGCGAAAGCCGTAGTCGCTTTCGAAATGTGGAGAAATCATCTTGGCTACGTATTCCTATGGCGTGCGGTCGTGAAAAACGAGGGCATCAATTAACGTGCTGCAGGAAGTCACGAAAGCGTTCTCCCGGCGGTGTCGACAGCATCTCGACGGGCTTGCCGTCGTGCACCACGCGGCCCGCTTCCATGAAGAGCAGGCGGGAACCCACGCGTTGCGCAAAGCCCATTTCGTGCGTGACGACGACCATCGTCATGCCCTCGCTCGCAAGCGTTTGCATCACCTTGAGGACTTCCTGGCGCAGCTCCGGATCGAGCGCCGATGTCGGCTCGTCGAACAGCATCAGCTTTGGCTGCACGGCAAGCGCCCGCGCGATGGCGACACGTTGCTGCTGACCGCCGGAAAGCTGCGACGGATAGTGCTGCATCCGCTCCGACAGACCGACTTTATGCAGCAGCGCGGTGGCGATCTCGCGCGCTTCCGCGCGCGTTTGGCGGCGCGCCCGGATCGGCCCGAACATGACGTTCTGCATTGCCGTGAGGTTCGGAAAGAGATTGAACTGCTGGAACACCATGCCGGCTTCGAGCCTGATGCGCCTGACGTCGCGCGCGGAACCCAGCACGCTGATATCGTCCACGCGCAGATCACCGCCGCTGATTTTTTCGAGGCCGTTGATGCAACGTAGCATCGTCGACTTGCCGGACCCGGAAGGGCCGACGATCACGGCGACTTCTCCTCGTTCGATCGCGAGATCGAGCGGATGCAGGACCACGTTGGCGCCAAAATGCTTAGAGGTTTGCTGGAATTCGATCATGCTCATGGCAGGCGTACTCTCCGTTCAAGCACTCGCAGACCCAGCGCGAGCGCGCTGATCACGAGCAGATAGATGACCGCCACCGCAGTCCAGATTTCCACCGCCCGGAAGTTCGCGGCCATGATTTCCTGCCCTCGCCGGGTCAGTTCGCCGACGCCGATAACCAGAAATATCGAGGTGTCCTTGACCAGGTTGACGAACTGGTTTCCCATCGCCGGCAACGCGCGTCGAAATGCGATCGGGGTGATGACATGAAGCAGCACGTTGCGAAAGGGCAGGCCCATCGCGAGGCCCGCTTCGCGCAATCCGAACGGCACACCGTCGAGCGCGCCGCGGATGATCTCCGCGTTATAGGCGCCCGAGTTGACGACCAGCGTGATGATGGCGGCGCTCGTCCCGCTGATCCGGATATTCATCATGATCGGCAAGGCGAAGTAAACGAACATCACCTGGACCACGATCGGCGTGCCGCGGATCAATGCAACGTAGAGCTGGGCCGGCAAGACCGTGAGACGGCCACCGTAGGTCAGCGCCACGCCCGCGAGAATGCCGAGCACGATGCCTCCGGCGAGGCCGGCCAGAGCAATTATTAAGGTAAGCTGAAGACCTTGCAGTAGGTCCGGCAGCGCGGCAATGACGGCCGCCCAGTCGAAGGTCATGACGACGCCTCGCCGAACCATTTGCGCCCGAGTGCCTGCAGCCGCCCGTCGGCCTTCATGGCGGCGAGTTGAACGTTGACCGCGGCGACCAGCGGGCTACCCTTCTGGAAGCCGATGCCAACATCGAGACCCTCCAGCGCCGGTTGTATGACCCTGACCTTGTTCTTGCCGGCGTTGTTGGCGTAGTAAAGCATCTGGGGTTTGTCGTAGACGACTGCGTCGGTACGGCCGGCTTCCAGCGCGAGCAGCGCATTGTTGATGCTGGGCAACTGCTCGACGGTGGCGTCCTTGATGTGGTCCTTGATGTATCCGACCGCGAGCGTGCCCGTTTCAGTGCCGATGTGTTTGCCGGCAAGATCGGCCGGCGTGTGGATGGTGGTGTTGTCGGCGCGGGTCAGTGCGATCAGGCCGCTCTTATAGTACGGATCGGAAAAATCGATTACTTGCTGGCGCTCGGGCTTGATGAAAAGTTGCGACACGATCACATCGATATTGCGAGTTTGAAGCGCCGGGATCAGCGCGCCGAACTCCATCGGTTGCAGCCGCCATTTGCGGTTCATGCCCTTTGCGATCTCGTTCCAGACTTCGACGTCGAAGCCGCTATAAGAGTCGCCCTGCTTGAACACGAACGGCGGCGCGCCGACGTTGGAACCGACGATCAGTTCGGCGTCAGCAGCGCGGACGGCGCGGGATAGCAGGAGGGCGGGCGCGGCGGCCAGGCTCAGTTGCAGCAGTTGACGGCGATTCATGGTGATGCCTCCACGGGTAAGTGAATCGTGCCGGGCCTGCCGTTTCCAGGACGGTCCGGTGTTTGTTATGGCTTGGTGTTTATTGCTGAGTGTCGATGCTGGGGCCAGTGTGTCGGGCGTCACAGGAGTCAACGCGACCGTGAGTTCGATTTCGAGCAACCCGTTGCCCGGCAGACTTGCAACGCCAACTGCCGATCTCGCATGCCGGCCCCTTTCGCCGAAGATGTCGTGGAGCAGGGTCGAGGCTTCATCCATGACCTGGCTGTGATTCGCGAAGCCGGGCGCAACATTCACGAAACCACGCAGGAACAGGGTGCGATCGACTGCGCTCGTGGCCGGCAGCGTTGCAACGAGCACGCTCAGGGCGCGTAGTACGCAGGTCCGTGCCGCGAGCCGGATGACATTGGGTGGCGTATCGCGATCAACCGGCCCGGTGATGATCTCGTCGCCGATACGGCTGACCTGCCCGCTGATATAAGCGATACCGTTGTAGATCACCGCGCCGACGTATACACCTCGCGGCGATGGTGCCTCGGGGAGCGTCAAGCCAAGTTGCGCCAGCCGGCCGGCGATATCGATCGTCATGACGAGGCTCCGGCATGTCCTTCGAAGCTAACCGGACCGCCGAGCCAGCAGCCGTCCGGGCGGCTAGGGTCGAGGCCCGCGTCGAAACTGAAGCGCACTGAGATCTGCGACGGACGTTTCATCGCGCGTCCCTGGCGGATCGTAATGGTCCGTTCGGACGCTTCAACGATGCCATTAGTCAGGAGCCCAAAAGACAGCGCAGACGCCGCGATTCCGGTGGCTGCATCTTCCGGATAACCCGAGGCACGCGGAAACTGCCGGGCATCGAAGATTTGCTGGGCCGCGTCGAAGGTGGCGTAGGGGTAAAGGCCCGTCGAGCCGATTCGCTCGCACAGCGCCTCGATCTTCTCGAAGCGCGGCTGAAGGCTATCGAGGTCAGCAGTGCTGGTGAGCGGAATCAGCGTCTTGACGCGGCTTGTGCAGGCGTTCTGGATCGGCAGTGGCGCGAGTTGCGCGGCACTGATGCCGAGCACATCGATGATCTCGTCGCGGCTGAGTTGCGCCTCCGACAATGTTTCGATACGACCCGCGGGTTGGGAAATCTCGACCGTGGCGCCCTCGGCCGTGTGCCCGGTGATCCGGGCCCTGACCTTGCCGCTATGGGTGTGGATGGTGAGCAAGTCGCGCTGCAATCGCCCGCTTTGATGGAGTAGCCAGACCGCGCCGACCGTGGCGTGTCCACACATCGGCATCTCGTGGTTGGGGACCCAGAAGCGAAATTCGTAGTCGCACTCAGAGCCGGGCGGGGCCGGCAGCACGAAGCCGCTTTCGTGGCCGTAGCGCTGGGCCACTGCCTGCATTTCGGTGTCGGACATGCCGGCGGCATCGGCCACGATAGGCGCTGGATTGCCGCCGCCGGGACCGGCGGCGAACACGCTGACGAGTTCGACTGAGTGGCGGACTGCGGGTGGGACTGCAGGGCTGACTGTGTCGCGCTGAGGCATGACCGGATGAACCCCGCTGACCGGGGAGTGTGTTTCCATCCAGCCAGATTACGGGGATCAAAAAGGCGCCGCGCGCTCGAACGGGCCCTACCTTTTGACCGAACGGGCCATCGCGTTACGCAGGTCGGAGGGCGAATGGTCGCCAATCCGGCGCATGGCGCGCGCGAGGGCCGCGCCGCTTTCGAAACCGACGCGAAAAGCTATTTCGCCGATCGGCAGGTCCGTATCGACGAGCAGCCGGCAAGCATTCTCGTAACGCGCGCGCTGCTGGAACTCGCCGATCGAGAGGCCCGTGCCTTCGCGGAACAGTCGCGTAATGTGGCGGCGAGAAATGCCGAAGCGTTGTTCCAGGTCGTCGAGCGGGATGTCCTGATCGGCATGACGGGTAATGAAGGCTTCGAGTTCGGCGACCAGCGCCATGCCGTGCTCACGGGGCGAAGTCCCCGGCACCGTCTCGCCGGCGATAACCTCGCCAATGCACTGCATCAGCAATGCCGACGACAAGGCCTGGCGGATCGTCGGGCCGCCGTAGGTGCCCATGTCGTTGCGCAGCGAGATTTCCTGCAGCGCACGGATTGCGGCGGTTCGGCGCACGAGCAGCGGGACGCGCGTGCGCCGGCGGAATTCGCCGAGAGAGCCAATTCCGGTGTCGAGTTGTTGCAGTGCGTCGTCGGTCACGTAGACGGCGACGTGCGTGTGCGTGGCAAACCCTGCCCGGGTTTGATGTGCCCGTCCCGATGGAACCACCGCGAAGCGATCCTGCGACAGCCAAGTACCGGCGCGCTGGTCTTCATGCCGAAGCTCGACGGCGCCGTGGCTCGGCAGGATGAACATCAGGCAATCGTGCCAGTGCCACGGCATGGCGTAGGTGCCGCCGCCAGTGAGCGTCGCATGGCCGTGGTCGGCGGCGACCAGCAGGCCTTTGTCGGCTGGGTGACAGAGTTGGTCGAACGATCGCAGCATGGCGAACCTCCCATGCAAGTTTAAATGGGTGTCGTACCGCTGGCCGGCTTTGCAATGGATCCGCCTGACACGCGTCGAGGTCAGGACGGCGTCGGCCCGGCACAAACGGGATCTGGCGAGGATAGCAGCGCAAAATGCGGCGGGGTATTCCGGTTGTCATCAATGCTGGCTGATCGCACCGCTATTTGCAAACAAGCCCTTGGTCCGCGCCACCTTCACAAGCCTCTCTGATCGCCCACGGGCCGGTCGGCTCGCTGATCCGTCAGGTCTCTAGCGCGCGCCAACGCGTCGCTGATCGCCAGGGTGACCTGCTCACGTCCTCCCGCGTCGTCCCGACGTAGTGCAAACGACGGATGATAGGTCGCGATCACCTGCATGCCATTCAGCTCGAACGAATCGCCGAGATATCCTTGCAGACTGACCTTTTCACCAAGCAATGCGCCCAGCGCCGTCGCACCTAGCGTGACGATGACAGCGGGGCGAACGCGTTGCAATTCACGCTCGAGCCAGACAGCGCAAGCCTGCACTTCGCGCTGCGCCGGCGTTTTGTGCAGCCGGCGCTTGCCCCGTGGTGTCCACTTGAAATGTTTGACCGCGTTCGTCAGATAGAGATCGCTACGACGCAACCCGGCACGCTGAATGGCCTCGTCAAGCAATTGCCCCGCGGGTCCCACAAATGGTTTGCCGCTCAGGTCCTCCTGGTCCCCGGGCTGTTCGCCCAGCAATACGATGCGCGCATCCGCCGGACCTTCGCCCTCCACCGCCTGCGTTGCGTGCTGCCACAGCTCGCAACGGCGGCACGCGTCGAGTGAACTGGGCGCGGTTCGCGACGGCTGCGCCGCTTCGGCTTCGACAAGAATGGCTTTTCCATCCAATGCACCGACGCCGCTCGCTTGCGCAAGCCGTCGAGCACCACTCTTCGCTTCGCTGATCATTGATGGAATCAGCAGGCCTTCAGGCAGTCCCTTCCAGTAACGAACCGGCATGTGCTGATGCAGGGCCGTCTCATTCAGCCGCGCCGGATTGAAGGTGCTGCGGTAATACGCGAGCCAGAGCGCCTCGGCGGCGTCGGGCGCAATCGCGCTGCGCTCTGTGTGACCGTATTTCAGGTGCAATGTGACGCCGTCCCACGACGCAGCGCCTGACGGCGTGGCGATCAGCCAGGTCGCGCGGCCCATGCGCTGGGCGAACCGCTCGGCGCCCCACGCAAGGATGTCGTGCGCGGGTTCGTACCAGGCGACGTACTCCGGCTCGCCCGCGGCATGGTGAGCGCACTGGCGAAAGCGCACGTACGCGATCATGTCGTGTTTGTCACGTCGAACCGCTTTTGCCATTTGCTGCAGGCGTGCACCGTCGACGTCGGCAGGCGATGCAACGGCGCGATCGCCCTGGTGCCATCGCCAAATGACCTTATACAAAAACGCCCAGCGACGTGGATCCCGATATAACGCGGCATCGCTGAGTTGGGCCGCAAGTGTTTTCGAAATACCCACTACCAGCGGCGGCACGGCAGATTGGAACGGACGCGGCGCGGACACCGCCTCGTCGTTGCCGGTCTGGTTCGCGTCGAAATCGAACGAACCGCTGGTTGGCTCCACATGACCGTTCGCAGCACCATGCGCAAAGTCGTCGACCCGCCAGTCGATGGCTTCCGGGGACACGTTTGCCGCGAGCATCCGCAGGGCGGCGGCGCGCCACGCGCTATACGTATTCTCGATAGCGATGGTTTGCATGGAATGTCCGCTCGCTAACATGCGCGCTCACAGCAGCGCGAGCTGCACAGGTGGCGGCGTCAGCACTCGCCGCAACTGTTCCGACGACACGTCTTTCAATGGCGCCCGATAATCCTGCGTGACGATAAACGGCTTGATCTTCGCCATCGAGCAGCGCAACTGCACGAGATCCTGGTAACGCACCGCGCGCGAGCGACGCAGCTCCACCAGCCGTTGGGCATTGCGCATGCCGATTCCTGGCACGCGCGCAATCATGCGAAGCGGCGCACGATTGAGGTCGACCGGAAACTGATGCCGGTGAGACAGCGCCCACGCAAGCTTCGGGTCGATATCAAGCGACAACGAACCGGCTTCACCGAACAGTTCGGCCACGTTGAAGCCGTAACCGCGCATCAGGAAATCAGCCTGATAAAGCCTGTGCTCGCGCAACAGCGGCGGCGCCTGCGAGGGCAGGGCGGAAGGACTGTCGGGGATCGGGCTGAACGCCGAGTAGTAAACCCGCTTCAACTTATACGACCCGTACAGCGTCTCGGCTGTACGCAAAATGGTGCGGTCGTCCGTAGCGTCTGCACCAACGATCATCTGCGTACTTTGACCAGCGGGTGCAAATTTAGGCGCTTTTTTGTCGCTGAGCGCTTCGTCCTGTCCAAGCCGGATTGAACTCATGGCCAGCTTGATCGTGCGCGCACTCTTCTCAGGCGCGAGCTGTTCGAGGCTGATCTCGGTCGGAAGTTCGATATTGACACTTAGCCGGTCAGCATATTTTCCGGCCTGTGCGATCAGTCCCGGATCCGCGTCGGGAATGGTCTTCAGGTGCAAGTAGCCGCGGAACTGGTGGTCCTCACGCAATGACTGCGCGACGCGAACGAGTTGCTCCATGGTGTAGTTCGACGACTGGATGACGCCGGAACTTAAAAACAGGCCGTCAATGTAGTTGCGCCGGTAAAAATCCAGTGTCAGGTCCACCACTTCTTCAGGCGTGAAGCGCGCACGCGGTACGTTGCTGGACCGACGGTTCACACAGTACTGACAGTCATACAGGCAGAAATTGGTCAGGAGGATTTTCAGTAGCGACACGCAGCGGCCATCCGGCGTGAAGCTGTGACAGATACCGGCGCCCGTGCTCGATCCCAGCCCAGGTCCACCACGCGAACTGCGTTTCGGCGCGCTGCTGCTGGCGCAAGACGCGTCGTATTTCGCCGCGTCTGCCAGCACTTCGAGCTTCTTGAGCAGTTCCATTTCGTCCGCGCTTTACTGTATATATATACAGTATTGTACGGGGCTGTCGGGTCGAAGCAAAGGGTTTTTACGCTTGCATTCCTGCGGCTGAAATCCCGTCGATCTGCGCTCGCAGCCGCCCTCTTATGCGTGAAATCCCTGACGGACGCTCGTCAATGATAGCGTTACCATTCGCTCATTCAAGAGCGTGTTGACAGCGCTATCAAGGAGAACCAGCTTGTCCTCGAATCTGCCCGCGAAACCCACCGCCCCTCGCAAGACCCCCGAACAATTACGCAGCTACCGCTGGTATGGCGTGAACGATCTGCGCTCGTTCGGCCACCGTTCACGCACGGCGCAAATGGGCTATCACCCATCCGATTACATGGGCAAGCCGGTCATTGCCATCGTCAATACATGGAGTGAGCTCAACTCGTGCCACACGCACTTCAAGCAACGCGTGGAGGAGGTCAAGCGCGGTGTCTGGCAGGCTGGCGGTTTCCCCGTCGAGATGCCCGTGATGACGCTCGCCGAGCCGTTCCAGAAACCGACCACCATGCTGTACAGAAACTTCCTCGCGATGGAAACCGAGGAGTTGCTGAAGTCGTACCAGTTCGATGGCTGCGTGCTGATGGGTGGCTGCGACAAGACCACGCCCGGCCTGCTGATGGGTGCGATCAGCATGAACTTGCCGAGTATCTATCTGCCCGCCGGCCCGATGCTGCGCGGCAACTGGAACGGCCGCACGCTCGGCAGCGGTTCGGACACCTGGAAATACTGGGCGGAACTGCGCGCGGGCAAGATTACGGAAGAGGAATGGAAAGGCATCGAAAGCGGCATCGCGCGCTCGCCGGGCCATTGCATGACCATGGGCACGGCGTCGACCATGACCACCGCCACCGAATCGCTCGGCCTGACGCTGCCCGGCTTTTCATCGATACCCGCAGTCGACTCACGCCACGCGCAATTCGCCTCGCTGACGGGCCAGCGGATTGTGGAAATGGTCTGGATCGACCAGAAACCCTCCGACATCCTGACCGCGAAATCCTTCGATAACGCCGTCACCACCGTGCTCTCCATGTCGGGTTCCACGAACGCAATCGTGCACCTCGTGGCGGTCGCGCGCCGTGCTGGCATCGACCTGACGACCGCACGCTTCGATGAACTCGCGCGTATCACGCCGGTGCTCGCGAACCTGCGCCCGGCCGGCAAATACCTGATGGAAGACTTCTTCTATGCAGGCGGTTTGCGCGCATTGCTCGTGGAACTGGGCAGCCTGATCGATGGCACGCAGATGACAGTGAGCGGATCGACGCTCGGCGAAAACATCGCGGGCGCGGAGATCTTCGACGACGACGTGATCCGCAAGCGTGCCAATCCGGTGGTTGAACGCGATGGCCTCGCGGTGCTGACCGGCAACCTCGCGCCGGATGGCGCCGTGATCAAGCCGGCCGCCATGGAGCAGCATCTGCTGAAGGCGCGCGGGCCGGCTGTCGTGTTCAAGGATTACGCCGACATGGCGGCGCGCATCGATAGCGAAGAACTCGATATCACCGCGGAGTCCGTGATCGTGCTGCAACACGCGGGTCCGGTGGGTGCGCCGGGCATGCCCGAGTGGGGCCAGTTGCCGATCCCGCAGAAGCTGCTGAAGCAAGGGGTGAGAGACATGGTGCGGATCTCGGACGCTCGCATGAGCGGCACGAGCTACGGCGCGTGTGTACTGCATGTGGCGCCGGAATCTTTCGTTGGCGGTCCGCTTGCGCTGGTGAAAGACGGCGACATGATCGAACTCGATGTCCCCGGCCGACGCCTTCATCTCGATGTCAGCGACGCAGAAATCGCCGCTCGCAAAGAAGCGTGGAAGGCGCCGAAACGCCCGTTCGAACGCGGCTTTGGCGTGATGCATCAGCTTCACGTCACGCAGGCAAACAAGGGTTGCGATTTCGACTTTTTGGAAGAACCGGTGACCGCGTCGTCGTCTGAACCCGTTGCAGCGGCGGCAAGCGCGCATCGTGACGAACCCGAGATTCACTAACCGTATACAGAGCACTCCATATGAATTCATCCGACACCTCTGTCAGCAGCGCCGCGCTGGAATTATTGCGCCACGTCAGCACGGCCACGCTCACCACGCAGTTGTTCAAACGCGGCTTGCGCAACGTATTCCTGCAAGGCGTCGCGCCGCTCGTCAAACCTGCACCGGGTGCACCGAACCTCGTTGGCCCGGCATTTACGCTGCGCAATATTCCCGCGCGTGAAGACCTCGATCACGTGGGCGTCTTCCAGGACCCGGACCATCCGCAGCGCAAGGCGGTGGAGAGCGCGCCGCCGGGCAGCGTGCTGGTTCAGGACTGTCGGGGCGACCGGTCGGTTGCATCGGTGGGATCGATTCTCGCGCTCTGGCTGGCGAAGCGCGGCGTGGCGGGCATGGTCTCCGATGGCGCCGTGCGTGACAGCGGCACAATTTCCGACCTCGGCCTGCCGCTGTGGTGCGCCGGCGCGAGCGCGCCGTTGAACCTCGCGAAACATCATGCGGTGGATATGAACGTGCCCATCGCGTGCGGCGGCGTGGCGGTATATCCAGGCGATATTGTGGTCGCCGATGTAGACGGTGTCGTGATCGTGCCGCACGAAATGGCGGAAGAAGTGGCGCGCGATGCGACCGAGCAGGAGCAACTGGAAATTTTCATCTCGCAACGGATTGAAGAAGGCAGGCCGTTGCGCGGGACGTATCCGCCGAATGAAGAGACGCTCGCGGCTTACGCGCAATGGCGCGCACAAAAACAATAACAACCCGGACAACGGGCTGCAGGAGACACGGTGAATACTGTTCCGCAAGCGATAGATGAGACACCCTTGATCAATCGGCTGGCATTCAGGCTGATGCCGCTGCTTGGCTTGCTCTATTTGATCGCGTATATCGACCGGTCGAATATCAGCTTCGCCAAGCTGCAGATGCTGGGCAGCCTCGGTTTGAGCGAAGTGGCCTATGGGCTGGGTGCGTCCTTGTTTTTCATCGGTTACCTGATCTTCGAAGTGCCGAGCAACGTACTCCTGCACAAGTACGGCGCGCCGCGCTGGATCGCACGCATCATGCTGACGTGGGGCATTGTCACCGTGTTGCTCGCGTTCACGAAAAACGCCACTACGTTTTACGTGCTGCGCTTCCTGCTCGGCGCTTCGGAAGCCGGGCTTTATCCCGGCGTGATTTATTACCTGACGTTGTGGTTTCCATCGCGGCATCGGGTGCGGATGCTGGGGTATTTCACGGTGGGCAGCAGTCTTGGCAACATGGTGGGCGCGCCTATTTGCGGCTGGCTGCTGGACAAGGGCGGACTCCTTGGTCTGCAGGGCTGGCAGCTCGTGTTTATTGTCACGGGCATCCCGTCGATTCTTCTTACCGCCGTCGTGCTGCTGTATTTGCCGGAGTCTCCGCTCAAAGCGAAATTCATGTCGGATACCGAAAAGAAATGGCTGGCCGATACGCTCGATAACGAACGCGCGCTCACAGCGCAAACGGAAGCGGGCAAGACCAGGTTCCTTAGCGTGTTGACGGAGCCGCGCGTGATCGGCATGGCGCTGTATTACATGATGCTGTCCATGTCGGTGTATGGCGTGAGCTACTGGCTGCCGACGCTCGTCAAGGGGTTCGGTGTCAGCAATACCGTCAACGGTCTGATTAATATCGTGCCGTGGCTGCTCGCAACTATCGTGCTCGCATGGTTGCCGTCGAAGTTGCGCGCGGCCGACCGCACGATGACCGCGATGCTCTGTGCGTCGGTGCTGGGTGTGATGTTCTTTCTCGGCAGCGTGTTCCTGCCGACCAACACCTTGCGTTTCATTGCGTTGAGCCTTGGCGCGCCGTGCATGTATTTGCTGCTGCCGTGTTTCTGGACGCTGCCATCGAAATTCCTGACCGGCGCGCGCGCGGCCGCCGGGATCGCGGCGATCAATTCACTGGGTAATGTGGGCGGTTTTGTTGCGCAGAATCTCGTGCCATGGGTCCGGCAAGTGAGCGGCAGCACGAAGGCGCCCATGCTGATTCCTGCGGCGTGTCTCTTTACGTTCGGTGTCGTCACGCTGATCTTGATTCGTCGCAATCGTCACGATGGTACACAGGATGCGGCTAATGGGCGACGCGTGGAAGTGGCGTAGGGCGCAGCGATATCGTTCTTATGACGCTGCCCGGTCGGCGTTGACTACAATACCGGCGTCAAGCCCTCCTGCGACCAAGCGAACCATGCCGAACGACAAGCCGATTGCACCGACCATCGATGCCCGGGACGATGCTCTGCCCGCTTCGCCCAAGCGCTCGCGCGGCGGTCCGAAAGGGCTGCGTATCACAGACGTTGCGGCGGTCGCGGGCGTCTCACCCATCACGGTTTCGCGTGTTCTTAACAATCCCGAATCGGTCGCGCCGGAAACGCTCGAGCGCGTGCGGCAGGTCGTGCAGAAGCTGGGTTACGTGCCTAACCGGCTGGCGGGCGGGTTGTCGTCGTCGAAATCGCGGCTGATCGCGGCGATTGTTCCGACCATCGCGCACTCGTTGTTCTCCGAGACCATCCAGGTGTTCAGCGAGACCATGTCGAAGGCCGGTTATCAGGTGCTGCTTGCGTTGAGCGGCTACAGCGATTCAAGCGAAGAAACGCTGCTTGATGCCGTGTTGAGCCGGCGTCCTGAAGGCGTGTTGTTGACCGGCGTGGCGCACACCGAGTCGTTGCGCGAACGCCTGCGCAATGTCGGTATTCCGATTGTTGAAACGTGGGACATGACTGAGACGCCGATCGATATGCTCGTCGGCTTTTCGCATTATCAGGTGGGTGTTGCGGTTGCGGAGCGTTTCCTGGCCAGAGGCGTTTTGCATCCGGGTCTGGTGTCGGCCAACGATGACCGCGCGATTGCCCGTATCACCGGTTTTCGTGAACGGCTGGCGCGTGCAGGGATCCCCGACATAGCCGAGGTGATAGTTGCACCGCCCAGTTCGGTAGCTGCCGGAAAGGCTGCGTTGCCCTTGTTGCTTGAACAGGTGCCATCGCTCGATGCAGTTTTCTGCGGCTCGGATCTGCTGGCATTAGGCGTGCTTGGCGAGGCAAAACGCCGAGGTATCGACGTGCCGTCGCAACTCGCCATCTGCGGGTTCGGCGACCTGGAGTTCGCCTCGGAAACCAGTCCGCAGTTGACGACCGTGGGTGTGGACGGCACGCGTATTGGCGTAAGCGCGGCGCGCTGTTTGTTAGAGCGACTGAAAGGCGTGACGGAGACAAACGTGGTCGATGTCGGGTTTCATATTGTGGAGCGGCAGACGGTTTGAGGTTGGTTAGCTTCCCTAAGCCCCCATTTTATCCGCCAGATCATTGAAGTCTTTTGCGATCACGTCCCAGTCCGCGTCGGCCTTCAGATCCGTGGCCTGCGCCGGCCCATGTTCCGTCGGGCGCGCCACAAACGCCGTCTTGTATCCGCATTGCCTCGCCGCCGCGAGGTCGCTGTTATGCGCGGCGACCAAACACATTTGCTCCGGCTTCAAACCTAATACATCCGCAGTTCGCAAATACGCCTCAGGCATAGGCTTGTAAGCCTGCACGACTTCCGCGCCCAGAATGGCGTCCCACGGAATGCCGGCCCGTTTCGCCATATCGAGCATCAGCGCGATGTTGCCATTCGAGAGCGGCGCAATGATGCGAGTGGCCTTGAGCCGGGTGAGGCCGCTCGGCGAATCGGGCCACGGATCCAGCCGATGCCATGCCAGATTCAGTGCATCGATTTCATCGGCCGGAACACTTGCGGGATCAATCCCATAGTCCGCCAGCACCGCCAGCAAGTTCTCCCGGTGCAAGACATCGAGCCGGACAAATGCTCTCCGGCCGCTGCGCACCTCTTCCATGGCAGGGCCATATCGGCGACGCCAGGCATCGGCGAATTGCGCCGGGTCGATGCCGCTGATTCCTCGCTGCTCCAGAAACAACGCAGCGTCGCGCGCTACGCCGCTGCGCCAATCCACGACCGTGCCGAATACATCGAATACCAACGCCTTAACGCCGATCAATGACATCGCGTGTCCCTTCCTTTAGTCCCACCTATGACGACCATTACCGCCGTGATTCGCGGCCCGAACCTGTAACCCGTAGTTTGCACAACAAATTCGCCGCGCGTCGTGACCGGACATTGCGCCACTGCGCTGTTCCGTTTCAACACGATTTCCAGCACAGGTGTTCCGAAACGGAACGCATGGTCATCCGCGTGCGCAAGCGAATATCGCCCACGGCCTTTACCCGCATGCAAGACGCCCGTTGGCACGCATCTCGCAAGCTTGTTCCCACCGGTCGCGGCAATCATAGCCGCGGCGGTCATTCTCACCGACATGCGAGGAGCACGCACATGAATCACGCCGAGATGCAATTTTTGAACACCGACTTCCCGTATAAAAAGCAGTATGGAAACTTCATCGGTGGTCAATGGGTCAAGCCGGTAGGTGGTGAGTATTTCGATAATATTTCGCCGATCACCGGCGAAGCGTTCACGTCCATCCCGCGCTCGCGCGAAGCCGATATAGAACTCGCGCTCGATGCAGCGCACAAAGCCAAGACCGCCTGGGGCAAGACGTCACCCGCCGAGCGAGCCAACATCCTGAACAAGATCGCCGACCGGATGGAAGCGAACCTGACGCGCATCGCGGTGGCGGAAACCATCGATAACGGCAAGCCGCTACGCGAAACCATGGCCGCCGATATCCCGCTCGCAATCGATCATTTCCGCTATTTCGCGGGCTGCGTGCGGGCTCAGGAAGGCTCGATTTCGCAAATCGATGAAGACACGGTCGCGTACCATTTCCACGAGCCGCTAGGCGTGGTGGGGCAGATCATTCCGTGGAATTTCCCGATCCTGATGGCGGTGTGGAAACTGGCACCAGCGCTGGCTGCCGGCAATTGCGTCGTGCTAAAGCCGGCCGAACAAACGCCAGCTTCACTACTCGTGCTGCTCGAGTTGATCGAAGATCTGTTGCCCGCAGGCGTGCTGAACGTGGTCAACGGCTTTGGACTGGAAGCAGGCAAACCACTGGCATCGAATAAGCGGATTGCGAAGATTGCGTTCACTGGCGAGACGACGACTGGTCGCCTGATCATGCAATACGCGAGCCAAAACCTGATTCCGGTGACGCTCGAACTCGGCGGCAAGAGCCCGAATATTTTCTTCGCCGATGTCATGAACGCCGACGACAGCTACTTCGACAAGGCGCTCGAAGGCTTCGCCATGTTCGCACTGAACCAGGGCGAGGTCTGCACGTGCCCATCGCGCGTACTGATTGAAGAGTCGATCTACGACCGTTTCATGGAGCGCGCGCTCAAGCGGGTGGCGGCAATCAGCCAGGGACATCCGCTGGACTCGAAGACGATGATCGGTGCGCAAGCCTCGCAAGAGCAGCTTGAAAAGATCCTGTCGTATATCGATCTCGGCAAGCAGGAAGGCGCTGAATGCCTGATCGGCGGCGAACGCAATGCGCTTGATGGCGAACTGAAAAACGGCTACTACATCAAGCCGACGGTCTTCCGCGGTCACAACAAGATGCGCATCTTCCAGGAGGAAATCTTCGGGCCGGTGCTGTCCGTGACAACGTTCAAGGACGAAGCGCAGGCGCTTGAAATCGCCAATGACACGCTGTATGGCCTCGGCGCAGGCGTGTGGACGCGCGATGGTACGCGGGCTTACCGTTTCGGCCGCGATATCCAGGCTGGACGCGTGTGGACCAATTGCTATCACGCCTACCCGGCGCACGCGGCATTCGGCGGTTATAAGCAGTCAGGCATTGGCCGGGAGAATCATAAGATGATGCTCGACCACTATCAGCAGACGAAAAACCTGCTGGTGAGTTATAGCCAGAAGCCGCTCGGGTTCTTCTGATCGACGTGCTTGTCTGATCTGGATGGCGGGCCGCGCTGCGGCTCGCCATAGTCTGTGTTCAGTGGAAACCCTTATGACCGAACAAGAAATTTCGCGCGTGATCGCCACGCCGGCGGCAATCGAGTTGATCGACAAGCTGAAGGCCGAACACGGGCAGGTGTTGTTCCATCAGTCGGGCGGTTGCTGCGACGGCAGCGCCCCCATGTGTTTCCCGGTCGCCGAATTCATGGTCGGTTCGTCGGACGTCAAGCTCGGCGAGATAGCCGGCGTGCCGTTCTACATGAGCGAATCGCAATTCGAGTACTGGCAGCACACGCAATTGATCATTGATTGCGTGCCGGGCAATGGCGGCATGTTTTCGCTGGAACGCCCAAGCGGGTTGCGTTTTCTCACGCGATCGCGTCTTTTCGAAGACACCGAATCTGCGTGGCTCGAGAGCCATCCGGTTGAGCGCGTGACGAACTAGACCCGAACCAGACCCGGGGCTGAACCCCGGCCAAAGCCGGGATTGAATGCTGTAGCGGTGGTACATTGTCTCGATCGACCACGCGACGGGCGGAGCTGACGACCGACTCCTTCCGCGAATGATGGCGAAGGAGACAATGGTTATGGACCCGGTTTCTATCGACCGTTCAAGCGGATCAAGCCGATCCGCGCTGCTGGCCAGCAATCATGCCAGCCATTTGAAAGGGCGGGATATCATCAGGCAATCGCACGAACGTTCCCGCAGCTTCGGCCTGTCGGACACCATGCGGCCCGACTACGGGGTGCTCAGCGAAGCCGATCTCCGGCTCAAGCGCGAACAGAATCGCGCGCTCTCCACGCATGCGCTGCCCGTCATAGAAACGCTCTACGGGCAGATCGCCAATACGCACAGCATGGTCGTCCTGACCGACTCCGAAGGACTCATCCTGCATTCGCTAGGCGACGACGATTTTCTCGCCCGCGCGGACCGCGTCGCATTGCGTCCGGGCGCGTTATGGAGCGAGCAGCGGCAGGGCACCAATGCCATAGGTACGACCATTGCCGAAGGCGACGCCACCATGGTGCTCGGCGATCAGCATTACCTGCGCGCGAACCGCTTCCTTGCGTGTTCCAGCGTGCCGATCCTCGATCCATTCGGCGAGTTGTTGGGCGTTCTCGATGTCACCGGCGATTGTCGCGGCCACAGCCGTCACACCATGGCGCTTGCGAAGATGTCCGCGCAAATGATCGAGAACCATTTGTTCACCAGCGCCTTTCCTGAAGCACTACGAATCCATTTCCACGGGCGGCCCGAGTTTATCGGCACGTTGATGGAAGGCATTGTTGCGTTCAGGGCTGACGGGCGTTTTCTGTCGGCTAATCGAAGCGCGCAGTTTCAGTTCGGCTTGCCGCTTGCGTCGTTGCGTGCGCATACCTTGTCGTCGCTATTCAACGTCTCGTGCGGCGAGTTGTTCGACCGCGTGTGCAGCGGGATTCGCAGCGGCGCAGGCACGCCCGTTGATCGCACGATTTCCCTGTGCTTGCACAGCGGCGTTAATGTTTTCGCCAGCGTGGACCTAAGGCGTTCTTCGGCTGTTGCACTCGCAACCGATAACCGCGATGTGATCGACGTCGTCGCTCGCAAACGCGTCCCTGAACCGCAGCCTCAGCAGCCGAAACTCTCCGGCCTGCGCTACCTGATGACCGGCGACGCGCAGGTTGCGGCACTTGTTGAACGGGTGCGCAAGGTGATCGGTAAAAATATTCCGATCCTGATTGGCGGTGAGACCGGTACCGGAAAAGATGTCCTCGCGAGCGCGGTGCATCGCGACTCGCCGCGTAGCGACGGGCCGTTCGTTGCGGTGAATTGCGCGTCGATCCCGGACACGCTGATTGAAGCAGAGTTGTTCGGCTATGAAGAAGGCGCGTTCACCGGCGCGTCCAAACGCGGCGCTTGCGGCAAGATCCTGCAAGCCGATGGCGGCACGTTGTTTCTTGATGAAATTGGCGATATGCCGTTCTCGTTGCAAAGCCGTTTGCTGCGCGTGCTGCAAGAGCGCACGGTGACGCCGCTCGGCAGCACGCGCGCCGTGCCCGTGGACTTCGCGTTGATCTGCGCGACCAACCGCAATCTGCGCGAGCGCGTCACGGCTGGCGAATTCCGCGAAGATCTCTATTACCGGATCAACGGTCTGCTGGTGACGTTGCCACCGTTGCGCCAACGGACCGATCTTGCCGCGACCGTCGAGAAGATCCTGCGCGCCGAGCGTCCGAGTGGTGAGCCCATCAGGGTTTCACCCGAGGCGCTGGCGGCATTCACTCACCACCCGTGGCCCGGAAACTTCCGGCAACTGGCGAATGTGTTGAGGACTGCATGCGCGATGCTTGACGACGATGAGATGTGCATCGGCCTGGACCATCTCCCGCAAGATTTCTTCGATGACGCCCGCGATGCCGCGAATGCGCAAGCAGCCGCGCCGTCGTCTGCGAAGGACAGCGCGCGCCTCGACGATCTCGCGCTCTCCGCGGTGGCGGCAGCGCTTGAGACACACGCCGGCAATGTCTCGGCGGCGGCGCGAATGCTCGGCGTATCGCGTAACACGCTCTATCGGAAGATGGCTGCGCTCGATGAAACGCGGCGCCGTTGATTGAGACGATTGTCTCAGTAACTTCGATGGTGCACTGCGGTGTGATCTCCCGGAACACGCATGCTAAAAAGTCACCATGCGTTTAAGTTTTCGGGTTGCCGCGATTAGTGATTGGCGCGGGCGCACCGAATCTGCCGGAGACTCTTCATGCCGTATGTTTCGCAGACCAGACACATCGATCGCGTGCGCAGCGTGATAGAAGGCCGCATGAGCAGCCCCGGTGCGGATGCGTCGCGGCTGGCGTCATCGTACAGGCGGTCGCTGGAGCAATATCATCTCGACCCGGGCGCGACCATTGGGCCGCGCATCCTGACCGTTCCCGAATTGCGCGATGTCCAGCAACGCGAAGAAACCGTGCTGCGCGCATCAGGTCAATGTCTTTCGCGACTGCATGAAACCGTCCGCGAAGCCGACTACTGCGTGATGCTGACCGATGCTGCGGGCGTGACCATCGACTACCGGGTGGATCGCGATCGCCGCCACGAATTCAAGCGTGCGGGTTTGTATCCCGGTTCGTGCTGGTCCGAGCGCGAAGAGGGGACATGCGGCGTTGCTTCGGTGCTGCTCGACGCCGAGGCCATCACCGTCCACAAGACTGACCATTTCCGCGCGGCATTCACCACGCTGACCTGCAGCGCGTCGCCTATCTTTGGCGTGCAAGGCGAGTTGATCGGCGTGCTGGATGCGTCCGCGGTGCGCTCGCCCGAAGAGCGCGAGAGCCAGCGGCTCGTCAACCATATCGTGCGGCAAAGCGCGTTGCTGATAGAGGACGGTTTCTTTCTCAACGCGACCACGCATTGCTGGGTGTTGCTCGCGCATCGCAGCCGGCATTACGTTGAGGCCCAGCCCGAAATACTCATCGCCTTCGATGCACGCGGTTACGCGATCGCCGCTAACCGGCGCGCGAAGGAATGTGTGCCGGGGCTGGGTCAATTGCCGCGCCACGTCTCCGAACTCTTCGATATCCGCGCCGAACGCCTGCTCGATGTACGCCCCGGACGCGATCTCATTTCGTTCAGGCTGGTGGGCTCGGGTTCGCCGTTGCATGCGCGTGTGAGACTGCCTGTCGCGCGCGCTTCCCGACGCGCGGGGTCGACGCCGACATCAACAACGGCATCGCTCGAAGCCAATAGGCCGACGGCACAACCCGCGTTGTCTGAAAGCGAAACGCTGGAGCGCGCTCGCATAATCGCTGCGATGTCCGATGCGAAATGGCGGCCCGTTGTGGCGGCGCGGGCGCTGGGTTTGTCGCGGGCGACGTTGTATCGGCGCATAGCGAAGTTTGGAATAGTGGCGCCGCACAGGCGCTAGCAAGAGATAAGCGTGTTTAATTTAACGGGCAAAGAACCCGTCATTTCTTGATCGGTACCAATCGATAGTTAGTCATCCGTATCTCATGGAGGAGCGACCATGTCTGAGCAGAACCCGAACCAAACCATTACCCACATCCTGGAGACATTCGAAGCCGCGCTTAAAAGCGGCGATACGGCAGCCGCCGTGGCGCTATTCCAACCTGATGGTTATTGGCGCGACCTGGTGGCGTTCACCTGGAACATCAAGACGATGGAAGGCCGCGAACAGATTGCCGCCATGCTGAATTCGCAGTTGGATTCGGTCAAGCCGTCGAGGCTGAAAATTGCCGATAACGAAACGGCAACCGAAGCGGACGGCGTGACGCAAGCGTGGATCACGTTCGAGACCGGCGTTGCGCGCGGTACGGGTTTTATCCGCGTGAAGGACGGACAGATCTGGACGCTGCTCACGACCATGACCGAACTCAAAGGCCACGAAGAAGCGAAAGGGTTCAAGCGGCCCATGGGCGCCGAACACGGCGCGCGCGTCGACCGCACAAGCTGGAAGGAAAATCGCGAAGCGGAACTGGAGACACTGGGTTATGAGAAGCAGCCGTATTGCCTGATCGTCGGCGGCGGGCAGGGCGGAATTGCACTAGGCGCACGGCTGCGGCAACTGGGTGTGCCGGCAATCATCATCGATAAGAACGAGCGGCCCGGTGACGCATGGCGCGCGCGTTACAAAACCCTGTGCCTGCACGATCCGGTGTGGTACGACCACATGCCGTATCTGCCGTTTCCGGACAACTGGCCGGTGTTTTCGCCGAAGGACAAGATTGGCGACTGGCTGGAAATGTACACGAAGGTCATGGAGTTGAACTACTGGGGAGCGACCACTTGCACGTCTGCGAAATATGACGAAGCCGCGGGCGAATGGATCGTGGAAGTCGAGCGTGGCGGCGAAAAACTGACGCTGCGGCCGAAGCAACTCGTGCTTGCAACCGGCATGTCGGGCAAACCGAATCTGCCGAAGTTCAAGGGCATGAATGTATTCAAGGGCGAGCAGCATCATTCGTCGAAACATCCGGGACCGGACGCATACAAGGGCAAGAAGGTCGTGGTGATTGGCGCGAATAATTCTGCCCACGATATTTGCGGAGCGCTGTGGGAAGCGGGCGTGGATGTGACCATGGTGCAGCGTTCGTCCACGCACATTGTGAAGTCGAACTCGCTGATGGATTTGGCGCTGGGCGATCTTTACTCCGAGCGCGCGGTGGCGGCGGGCATGACCACGATGAAGGCAGACCTGACGTTCGCATCCATTCCGTACAAGATCCTTCACGAGTTCCAGATCCCGGTGTACAACGCGATTCGGGAGCGTGATGCGGAGTTCTATGACCGGCTGGAGAAGAGGGGTTTCATGCTCGATTTCGGCGATGACGACTCGGGCCTCTTCATGAAATATCTGCGGCGCGGTTCGGGTTATTACATCGATGTGGGCGCATCGGATCTCGTCGCTGACGGCAAGATCAAGCTGAAAAGCGGCGTCGATGTGGTCGAGTTGAAAGAGCATTCGGTCGTGCTCAGCGACGGCAGCGAACTTGAAGCAGATCTGGTTGTGTACGCGACCGGATATGGGTCGATGAACGGCTGGGCCGCGGATCTGATCTCGCGTGAAGTCGCGGACAAGGTGGGGAAGGTGTGGGGCCTGGGATCGAATACGACCAAGGACCCGGGGCCGTGGGAGGGCGAGCAGCGCAACATGTGGAAACCGACGCAGCAGCACGCGTTGTGGTTCCATGGCGGGAATTTGCATCAGTCGCGGCACTACTCGCAGTATCTGTCGCTGCAACTCAAGGCGCGGATGGAAGGGATTCCAACGCCAGTGTTCGGTTTACAACAAGTGCATCATTTGTCGTGATCCCGGGTGGTAGCTGACACGAGCCCGGCAGTGATCGATTCGTTATCGATCGCTGCCGGGTACATATGTTTTAGGCGTCGACCGTGCTGGTCGTAGCAAGCGCATGATAAGCCCCGCCCTGGTCGAAACCCGGCCATACCAACGCCTCGAATCGATCAGACGGTACCGGCTCGGAATACAAAAACCCTTGGGCGAAATCACAGCCTACGGAGATCAGGAAATCCCGTTGCTCCGTCGTCTCGACCCCTTCGGCAATGACTTTCAATCCGAGTTTGTGAGCCAGTACGACCATCGCTTCGCAAAGCGCCTGATTGTCGCCATCGAAGGCGAGGTTCTGGACGAATGAACGGTCGATCTTGAGATAGTCGATATCAAAGCGCCTGAGATACGCGAGAGACGAGTAACCGGTCCCGAAGTCGTCGATCGAGACCCGGATCCCCGCATCACGGAAGGTCAGCAATTTCTCGTCAATCTTCGATTCGGCATGCAGTAACAGCCCCTCGGTTATCTCGACTGCAATACTCTCTCCCGGCATCCCTTCCCGAATCAGATAGTCGGGCCATTGGGCGCACAGAACACTGTCTTGACGGATCTGCACCGGCGACACGTTGACGCTGATCTGGAACGACGGATGGAATCCGTTGCGCCATTTACGAGCCTGCTGCACGGCCTGCTTGAACATCCAGTCACCGATCGGAACAATGAGCCCCGTGTCTTCGGCGAGTGGAATGAAATCCAGCGGGCTGATCGTGCCGCGCTCGGGATGCAGCCAGCGGATCAGCGCCTCGGCTTTATAGATTTCCCCGTTCGTCAGGTCAACGATGGGCTGGTAATAGATCTGGAACTGCTCGCCCGGCAGCGCGGCGCGTAAGTCACTTGTGAGACGCCGGCGCTTTTCTGCGGCCAATTGCAGGTCAGGCGTGAAGTAGCTGAACCGGTTACGCCCAGCGTTTTTGGCCGCATACATGGCCTGGTCGGCATTCTTGAAAAGGACATCGAGTTCGTTGGTGTCGTCGGGGTAAAGCGTGACGCCGACGCTGGCAGAAATGAACGCCTCGTCCGGGCCGAGCTTGAAGGGTTCGGCCAGGTTGTCGATGATCGTCTGTGCAATCCGGTCAATACTTTCTATGTCGTCCAGATCGGGCAGGATGACGGTGAACTCGTCACCACCCAGACGCGCGACCGTGTCCGATTCGCGCACGCTCATCGTGATGCGCCTGGCGGCTTCGATCAACAAGATGTCGCCGGTGTCGTGTCCCAACGAGTCATTGACCTCTTTGAATCGATCCAGGTCGATCAGCATCAAGGCCATGCGCTTTCCGGAACGACGCGCCAACCGGGCTTCATGCTCAAGACGGTCGTGAAACATTTGACGGTTCGGAAGATTCGTCAGTGCATCGAAATTGGCCTGTTTCCAGATCGTTGCCTCGAATGCCATCCGGTCCGATAAATCACGGCCAACGGCCAGCACCGAGTTGACCTTGCCCGTCCGGTCAATCTCCGGCGTGAGGCGGATATGAGTGCACTGTCCCTGTCCGTCCCGGCTGATCCATTTCAGTTCGAACTGCGAACTTTCCCCGCTCGAAATGACGTCCAGGATCTTCATCTCGTAGATCAGCGCGTTAGGGCCGCCGGGGATTTCTGAAGGCCGTTTGCCGATTGATTCACTAAAGCTGCATCCCGCCGAACTACAGAACGCGGGATTAGCGTAAGTCCGGTGGAGGTCCCGGTCGTAACGGGTAATCGTGTCGGGAGAATTCTCGATCAACGTGCGCGACTCGTGCTCCCTGGAAACGAGTTCTGCCGTACGCTCAATGACGGTCTGTTCCAGCGAGGCGTTGATCTCGTTGATCTTCTGAATCTTCTGCTTGATCGCCTCGCGCATTCTTTCAAAACGCTGCGCGAGTCTGCCTAGCTCGTCTTCACTGTCGGCATCGGTGAGCACTTGCGTACCCGTTTCGGGGGCTCCCGCATCGTTGCCGGTGTCGTGCATCTTGCGCACGAGTTCCTTAAGCGGCGCCGAAATGCTATGGGAAATGAAGTACGCGAGGAAGATCGACAGCAGGAAACCCGAGATGCCGACCAGGATGATCTGATTGCGCACTGTCTGCGCCTGTGCCGTTAACTTCGCTTCGGGAATCGTGCTGACCACGAACCATGTGGTGCCGGGAATCCTCGAATACGCGGCAAAGTAATGCGCACGGCGCTCGCCCTCGAAGGCGACAAAACCGCTCGCCTTGCCGTAGGGCTGGTTGTGCGTAATTTTATCGATCAGGTCAGGTTGAACCGTCTCGCTGGTAATGGTCGAGGCATCGTCGGCACGCACAATCAGCTTGTTGCTGCTGGCGTCGAGGACGTAGATTTCCGTTCCACTCCCCAACGCGACATCATTAAAAATGGTCGAGAAATATTCGGGGCGAATCACCAGGACCAGGTTACCGATCTGCCGATTGTTGCTCTTGCTGATAATGGCCCGCACCATTCCCAGGTTTTGTTGCCCGACGCCATTGTCGTAACTGCCCCAGTAAGGGCGTCCATTGTGATCGGGAGCTTGCTCGACCAGGCGTGACACTCCCTGCGTCAATTGCGCGAACGCCTGGGTGTCCATGATCCGGTTGTGCTTGTCGAGCAGATATTTCTGGTTGATGAAATCAATCGATCCGTAATGCTCCAGGAGCAACCGGGTCATGTCCCGGCGCGCCTCGCTCTGCTCCGTTGGGTTGCCGTTTGTGACGCGCGTCAGCGCGCCTTGAACCCGGTCGGAGAGCACAAGGAAGCTGCTTTCCGTTTCGATCTGCTCCATTCTCAGCAAGACATTCTTGGAGAGCTGCTTGACTACTTCTTTCGAAAATATCTCGGCTTTCTCCCTGATCGCTGCGGTCGATTCCACATACGATAAGTATCCCGAAAGAAGTATGGGCACCAGTGAAAGCAGAATGAATGCAGAGATCAGCCGGTAACGAATCTCCACCCGGCGCAGCAGATCCAGGGACAGGTATTCGAAAATGCGTCGCAATGCACCCATGATTGAGCTCATTTGTAGTGCATCTTTGCTTCGTTCTTGACTGATTCATCCAGGAGTTTTGCCGCTTGCCTGGGCGTGATCTTCTTGAACAACACGTCTTGCATCAACGAATGCAGCCGCTCGATCGAACTGGAGGGCAGAACCGAATAGTAAGGGCTGGAGGTCACCGGAAAGTGACTGACCTTGTTCGTGTAGTCGGCAATCTTCAGATTGCTTACTGTCGTTCCGTCGACTTGCTTGAAGGGCGGAATATTCTGACGTTTTCTTTGGAGAATGGAGAATCCCTTCCCGGCGATAAACTCGAGGAAGCGTGTTGCCGCGACTTTGTTCTGCGTTTCACACACGGCAAACCCGGTTTCGCTGCCAATCACGGGTACCACTCGCTTGCCCGGCGCGTTCCAGGGGGGAATGAACACGCCAACGTCGAAAGGGTTGCCGTTCAGGAAAAGGCCGGCCGCCCAACTGCCATGGAAAGCCATTGCCACTTTGCCGTCCTTGAACAGACGTATGCCTTCATCGTAATCCGTCGACATAAATCCCTCTTGGACATATCCACGGTCCGCAATCAGCAGGATCTTGGCAAAGATATCGGCTACCTGAGGCGTGTTCAGGTCGAGTGTACCGTCCGAGATTTTATTTTTCCAATCCGGCTCACGTGCGACCACATTGTTGGCAAAGCCGAAACTGAAGGGGCCGTTGCCGAGCATGTTCGGGAAGCCGCCGTTCCACATGATGGGTGTAAAGCCCGCCCGCTTCAACTGGTCGCAAACAATCAGGAACTCCTGGAAATTGGTCGGCAGTTGCTTGATTCCCGCCTTCGCGAACATCGCCTGATTGTAGTAAATCAGCGTGGTGGCAACACCGCCGGAGATTCCAAATTTCTTGGATTGCCGGCTCGTCCAGTCTCCTTTGAGCGCATCGAGCATGTTGTTCCAAGCCGATGTCCCGCCGACGTCCGCGAGGATGCCTTGATCGGCAAGTTCAGCGGCGTAAGCGTTCGGATTGACACTGACCAGATCCGGCAAGTTGCCGGAGGCGATCCGGGGCTTGATATTTTCTTCGACTGAATTGCCGATCATGAACTGCACGTTCACGCGTATGTCGGGATTTGCCTTGCTGAAATCGGCGGCGATCTGAAGCATTTCCTCCGGCCAGTCGGGCGCCCATATCAACGCGGTAATGGTGGTCCGGGCCGGCGCGGCGGCGTTCGACGAGGGATTGTCTTGCTTGTGACAGCCGGACAACGACATCAGAATGACGGTGAGCAGGACAGATAGCAGGGAGGCAAGCTCAATTCGTCGCACTGGAGGATTTACTTTTTGGTTGCGGGATGGAACGACCCGGCTTCAGTCGGCGCTATAGGCTTACTTGAAAGCTAACCGTTGGAACCTGCACGCGACAGAGCCGAAGGCATGACCATGATGCGACTCTGACGCGGCAAATCGCAAAGACAAGGCGAATTGAACAGAGGCAGTGCTTAGTCTGAATATCGGCAAAAAACGTAAATACTTTAACGAACGCGAACTAAGGCGACCTGGCAAAAAGCCTGGCAAAGTAAGGGCGTTTTGCCCCGATGCCGGGAGGTCATCAGGGTTTACAGTTAAACTATTTGCCATGAACGAGTGCCGTTACTGCAGAAAAATGCGTGACGAATGGGATTGCCACGGGCAGGAGTGCCGCACGGCCATCGCCCGGGCCCTGCGAAGGCAGCGCCTTGGCCTGCCGATGGTGCCGAATCTCATCCGCAACGAAATCCCCGCTGGTGCGACTACGGGAGAGGTCATTACCGTCCTGTGGCGCCAGCGTGTGCGTGCTCGCCGTGCGAATGAAGAGCGGCGGAATCGTAAGGCAGCAGACGATTTCGACAGCGACTAGGCTTGAAACCGCACGCTAGCGGGCAATTCGCCTCCAGGGCCGTCAGTAGCCGCCCAAGCAGACTTTCAAACGCGACCGGAACGACCGTCCCACACGAGCTTTTGCCGGCCATGAGGGCGGCATGACTGCGCTTTCAGGCATGCCACATGCCCTCGTTTACGCGGCAACGCAATCGCGACAATAGACTGCCGCCGTTTGCATTCTGAACGGCCCCCGGTCACATCAAGGCAAAATACGGTTTTAGCCCACAGCCGGGCCCGCGAATTTAATGCCGGCGCACGCCCTTCAAGGCTTTCAACAAGCCTTGTGCCGCGGCCGGCAGGATAGCGCGTTGTTTACGCGAGCCCACAGGAGCAATTTTGTATGACCGAATCGAACATGGGTTTTCTCAGCAGACTTTCTTTGGCCGTCGGAACGTTTTTCGCCATCCTGGGTGACGGCGAACTCGCCGTGAAGGTGCGTCGGCTGCGCGACGGGACAGTGGTGGCGCCCGTCACGGCGCCCCAACCCGTGGCAGCGGCCGCTCCCCTGATCAAGGAAGCCAGCCCGGAGTCGGCGCTTCAGCTTCTGGGACTTCTCCAGCGCGGCGCGCGCTTCGTTGACTTTGTCGAAGAGGACATTGCAGGTTATTCCGATACCGACATCGGCGCCGCCGCGAGGCTCGTGCACGACGGTTGCCGCACGACATTGCGGGAGCATTTCACGATTCGTCCGGTACGCGAAGAGGCCGAAGGCAGCCGTGTGACGCTCGCCGATGGCTTCGACGCAACGGCAATCCGCCTGACAGGGAACGTCGTCGGCAAGCCGCCATTCAGCGGCAATATCAGTCATCGCGGCTGGCGAGTGGCCGAGGTCAGGCTCCCGATGCTGACAAAGACGCATGACGCGACCGTGATCGCACAGGCCGAGGTGGAACTATGAGCGAGATGAGCGAGCCGCGTTATTCGATCGGCATCGACCTGGGCACTACGCACTGCGCCCTCTCATACGTCGATCTTTCCGCCAGCGATGGCGAGAAAACCATTCAGGGCGTGCTGCCGATCACGCAGCTCACCGCACCGGGGGCTATCGAAGCGCCAGAGTTGTTGCCGTCGTTTCTCTACCTGCCTCATCCGAGCGAATTAACGCCGGGTGACCTGGCCTTGCCGTGGACCGCCGAGCGCGACTTTGCAGTCGGCGAAATGGCGCGCAGCCGAGGCGCAGCGACGCCAATTCGTCTGGTGTCGAGCGCCAAGAGCTGGCTCTGTCATCCGGGCGTGGACCGTCGCGCGGCGATCTTGCCAATCGATGCGCCGCCAGAAGTGACGCGCGTTTCGCCACTTGAAAGCTCGGTTCGCTATCTCACGCATTTGCGCGAAGCATGGGACCACGGGCATCCCGACGCACCGTTCAGCGAGCAGGAAGTCACAGTGACCATTCCTGCTTCGTTCGATCCGGCTGCACGAGAACTGACGGCCGAGGCAGCGCAAGCGGCCGGCTACACCCGCATGACGCTGCTGGAAGAACCGCAAGCCGCGCTTTATAGCTGGATCCAGAAAAGCGCCGGCGCGTGGCGCAAGCAAGTGAAAGTCGGCGACATCATCCTGGTCGTGGACGTGGGCGGCGGCACGACCGACCTGTCGCTGATCGCGGTGATCGAACGTGAAGGCAATCTCGAGTTGCATCGCGTTGCAGTTGGCGAACACATCCTGCTGGGCGGCGACAACATGGACCTTGCATTGGCCCACGTGGTCGCGCGCAAGCTGGCTGCACAGGGAACCCAGGCTGATCCGTGGCAGTTGCGCGCGCTCACCTATGCATGCCGCGCGGCCAAGGAAACCTTGTTGACCGACCGCAGCGTGGACACCGTGCCGCTGGTCGTGCCGAGCCGTGGATCGAAACTGATTGGCGGCTCGATCCGCACCGAACTGACCCGCACCGAACTCACGCAGACGATTCTCGACGGCTTCTTTCCGCAAGTCGATGCATCGGCGCGGCCAATGAGCCGGGCGCGTGGCGGCCTGACTCAACTCGGCCTGCCGTATGCGCAAGATGCTGGCATTACGCGGCACTTGGCAGCATTCCTCGGCCGTCAAGTCGCCGCGCTCGCCGAGCTCGAAGGATTGCAGCAAAAGCCGGCCGAGAACGCGACTTTCCTGCATCCCACAGCGGTCCTGTTCAACGGCGGCGTGTTCAAGTCGATGCTGCTCGTCGAGCGCATCCTCGATGGCCTCAACGGCTGGCTCGCCGCCGAAGGCGCGGAGCCTGCGCGCCTGTTGGGCGGCGCCGATCTCGACCTCGCGGTCGCACGCGGCGCGGCGTATTACGGCTATGTGAAACGCGGCAAAGGCGTGCGCATTCGTGGCGGCACGGCGCGGGCTTACTACATTGCTATCGAGTCGGCCATGCCGGCCGTGCCCGGCATGGAGCCGCCTGTCCAGGCGTTGTGCGTCGCGCCCTTCGGGATGGAAGAGGGCACGGACGCGGCCTTGCCGGCTCAGGAATTCGGCCTCGTGGTCGGTGAACCCGTGCACTTCCGTTTCTTTGGTTCATCGGTACGCCGACAAGATCACGTGGGCACCATGCTCGACTATTGGTCACCCGACGAGTTGCAGGAGCTTGAGGAAATCCAGGCTACGCTGCCGACCGAAGGACGCACGCCCGGTGAAGTCGTGCCGGTAAAACTGCATGCGCGGATCACCGAAGCCGGCACACTGGAACTCGAAGCAGTGCCACGCGGCACGAACGAGCGCTGGAAAGTCGAATTCGATGTGCGCGGCAGCGCGAACGCCTGAGTGTGATGAAGCAATACATCGTCGGCATCGATCTCGGCACGAGCAATACGGTCGTAGCGTACGTCGAGACGGGTACTGACGAGATCAGGATCTTCGATATCGATCAGCTCGTGGGTCTTGGCGAGGTCGGCACGCGAGAGCTGTTGCCGTCCGTGCGCTATCACCCGGCGCCGGGCGAGCTGGCGGCCGGCGATCTGCAATTGCCATGGATACCTAACGATCACGAAACGCAGCCGGCCGTGATCGGTCATCTCGCACGCGCGCTGGGCGCGCAGGTGCCCGGGCGGCTTGTGACCAGCGCGAAAAGCTGGCTCTCGCATGCGTCGGTCGACCGCCTCGCCCCAATTTTGCCGTGGGGCGCGGACGATCAAGTCAGCAAAGTCTCGCCGGTCACCGCGAGCGCCAGCTATCTGGCTCACGTGCGTGCCGCGTGGAACCATCGTTTTCCGCATGCGTTGCTCGAAGATCAGGACGTGGTGCTCACCGTGCCGGCATCGTTCGATGACGGCGCGCGCGCGCTCACGCTCGAGGCCGCGCGCATCGCGAAGCTGCCCGCATTGCGCTTGCTCGAAGAGCCTCAGGCCGCCTTCTACGACTGGCTGTTCCATCATCGCGCGACACTTGCCGCCGAACTCGCCCAGACGCGCCTCGTGCTGGTCTGCGATGTGGGCGGCGGTACGACGGACCTCACACTCATCAAGGTGCATTTCGAGGACGGAGAGCCGCAACTGACCCGCATCGGCGTGGGCAATCATCTGATGCTTGGCGGCGACAACATGGACCTCGCGCTGGCGCATCTGGTCGAGACGCGTTTGGCGAAGGAGCAAACACGTCTGTCGGCGGCGAGCTTGTCACAACTGGTGGAACGGTGCCGCGCCGCGAAGGAACAACTGCTTGGCGCACAGCCGCCTGACTCGGTCGCGATCACGCTGCTGGGTGCGGGAGCCCGGCTTGTCGGCGGGGCGCGAACGACGGAATTGAGCCGGGAGGAAGTCGAACAGATCATCGTGGAGGGGTTCTTTCCGAATGGCGGTGTTGACGAATTGCCTCGCCGATCACGGGCCGCGCTCGTCGAATTTGGTTTGCCCTACGCGGCCGATGCGGCAATCACGCGGCACATCGCAGCGTTTTTGCAGAGCCTCAATGCGCAGTCGCGTGAGGCGTTGGGGGTATCGCATGAGGTACAGACATCGATGCCGGATACCTTGCTGCTCAACGGCGGCGTGTTCCGGGCGAACGCGCTTTCCAGTCGTCTGGCGAATGCGCTCGGTACGTGGCGGCAGCAGCCTTTGCATGTGCTGCAAAACGACCATCCCGACGTGGCTGTTGCACGTGGTGCAGTCGCTTACGGACTAGCCCGCGCGGGACACGCGCCGCGCATTGGCGGCGGCTCGCCACGCAGCTACTTCCTCGTGCTTGAGGAGGACGCGCAAGACAGCGCGCAAGACAACGCTCGGTCATCGCGGGGCGTTTGCCTGTTGCCACGTGGCACCGAAGAAGGTCTCGAGGTCCATCTCGAGGATCGCGTGTTTGCGCTGCGACTCGGACATCCGGTGCGTTTCCACCTGGTATCCACCGTCGCCGATACAGCCTGGAGACCAGGCGAGCTTGTCGACCTCACAACGGGCGACTTCGTCCGCTTGCCGCCGGTCGCAACGGTGGTGCAGCAACAGGGTGCAAGCGGGCTTCGCGAGCGGCCGGTCAGACTCACGACATCGCTGACGGAACTTGGCAGGCTGGAGATGCACTGCATCGCAACCGGCGATGCATCGCAACGATGGCTACTCGAATTCCAGCTGCGACGCGACAATGCAGAACACGACGTCTCCGCGGCCATAAGAAATCCATCGCTCGACAAGGCCATTGAACTGATCGACCGCACGTTCGGCGCGCGCTCGGCGAATGTCGATCCCAAGGAAGTAAAGCGCTTGCGTGCGGGACTTGAGCAGTTGCTAGGGCCGCGTCAAAGTTGGGATAGTGCGCTGCTGCGCGAACTATTTGGAGCGCTGTGGGAGCGCGCTGGCCGTCGGCGTCGCTCTGCGGATCACGAACGCCTATGGCTGAATCTGACGGGCTATTGTCTGCGGCCTGGGTTCGGTTATCCGCTTGACGAATGGCGCATTGAACAGCTTTGGTCGCTCTTCGATGACGGCATCCAGTATGTCAACGAGGGCCAGGTGTGGTCGGAATGGTGGACGTTATGGCGCCGCGCGGCGGGCGGCTTGCACGAGGACGCACAGCTTCAGGTGCTCGATGCAATGGCCTGGCTTCAGGCGGCTGCCGGCATGAAGCGGCACAAACTGCCCTTCGATCCCACGAAGGTGGGCAACGCGGACATGCTGCGCCTTTCGGCATCGCTTGAACGCATCACGGTTGATCGTAAAGTTGAAATCGCGGAACAGCTTCTGGTCCGGCTTCAGCGGCCATCGGAAAATCATCAAGGTTGGTGGGCGGTTGGTCGCATTGGCGCACGCCGGCCGTTTTATGGCAGCGCGCATGGTGTCGTGCCGCCGGACGTAGCCACGCGATGGCTGGACGTCATCCTCGCGCTGGACTGGAAAAAGGTTGAGCCTGCCGCGTTCGCCGCCGCGCAAATCGCTCGCATGACGGGCGATCGTTCGAGGGATCTCGCAGAGCCGGTCCGTGAAACCGTCGTGCGGCGGCTTGAGGCTGCCAATGCACCGCCAGCGTGGGTTGATATGGTTCGTGAAGTCGTGACACTCGATAACGCGGACACGGGGCGCGTATTCGGAGAATCGTTGCCTGCCGGATTAAAACTGATTGCCGGATAATTCGTCTTTCGAGTGACTGTTGATCGACTCGAAATGCAGGTACACGGTCATCTGAATGATTGTCACGTTAGCGACCATCAGCGAAGATCAGTGAAGATCGCTTCCCGTCCCACAGCACTTCTTGAACTTCTTGCCGGAACCGCATGGGCACGGATCGTTGCGGCCAACCTTCGGGCCCGTGCGCCGGATCGTCGACGCGAGCTCGCGTGCAAACATTGCTTCTCGGAACGGGAACCAGAAATCGTAGATCGAGGCGACGTAGACGGGAATCAGTTCCGAAAGTTTTTTACGTTGATCGGGACGAACGATGAGTGACATCTCTTCTTCAGTCAGGCCTGACGAGCCTAGCAAGTGGAACGGTCTTAGCCACGCCTGCCCATCGGGGTGATCGAGTAGCGATTGCCACGCTGACCGGCACAAATTGAGACCTCGCATGAAACCATGCGCCCAAATTTCAGCGTCGAGATAGGGGCCGGAACCGTCCGGTGCCGCTCTTTCGTGAAAGATCAGTTCGAGCGAGTATGGATCACTCTCCAAGGTCTCGATAATGCTGTTGAAGTGCCGGATGATAAGACCCATGACGCGTTCGGCCTGTTTCTTCGATTCGAATTCAGGCGCGTCCTCCGGGTCCGGTCCCCAGATACCCGGTAGCCATTGACTCGGCATCAGCGTGATCGGACCGATCGCTATCGCGGTCAGATAACCGTCGAGACTTTCGGCCGTCAATGTTTCATCCGACATTGAATCGGATATAAGGATCCCGCTGAGTTCGTTCCATTCGTCGTCCGAGAGCAGAGGCATTTTGGAGATCGGTCCTCAAGTTTGATTGCATCACCGCGGCGCAGACAATCTGCAGAGCTGTTGGCGGCGACGCAGGGTTGTGCGCCAACCCCGATTTTAACTGCGACTGCCAAGGCCGATTCGAATTCCAGCTCGGCAGGTGCTGCACCGCGTCAGATGCTCACTAGCCGCCTCAAGCCTGACAATTGAAATGCTGTTTAAGCGCAGTTCAATAAACATCCAATTAATCTGGATTTTATGGACTATCCCGCGACACGAAAGTCAATCCGATGTTGCGAACGGGAGACACGGCGATAGAAAACCAATCCCGAATTAATTTGAAGGAAATATTATCCCGCTTGCGATCAAAAATCGCACATGAACTACCAGCGTCACATACGCCAGTAGTTGCCCAACAAATCAATAGGGGGAGACACTCTGTGAAGAAAACTACCAGCGCAATTGGTGCAATCGGCGGCGCACTGATCGCTATTGCTGCGCAATCCGCTTGCGCGCAAAGCTCGGTCACCCTGTACGGCATCGTCGACACAAGCATCCGTTATCTCACCAACGCCAATGCGACCAATGACAGCCAGGTATCGATGGGCGTCGGCCCGATCACCGGCAGCCGGTGGGGCTTGAAGGGATCCGAGGATCTGGGCGGTGGTTTGTCTGCGGTATTCCGGCTTGAAGACGGTTTCAACCTCTGGAACGGCCAGCTTGCCAGCGCGAATACGCTGTTCAATCGGATGGCTTACGTTGGGCTGTCAAGCAACCAGTACGGCACCGTGACCTTGGGCCGCCAGAACACGCCGCTGTTCGATCAGTTAGGGAATGTCTACGACCCGTTGACCGTGGGTAACTACGATCAGGACGGCTGGCTGCCCGGCGCACTCGGCTACGGCCTGCGCCAGAATAACTCCGTGAAGTACAACGGCCAGTTCGGCGGCCTGAATGTGGAAGCCATGTACGGCTTCGGCAACGTCGCCGGCAGCACTGGCGCGAGCAACATGTACGGCGTGACTGCTTCGTACACCTTCGCCGGCTTGGCTCTCGATGCGGGCTTCCAGCAGAACAGCGACCTGCACAACAACAAGTTCAATGTCGTCAACGTGAGCGGGGTTTATTCGTTCAACACGGTCAAGGCCTTCGCTGGCTGGCTGCATTCGCAAGACAATACCGGCATGGTCGACATCTTCATGTCGGCGGCAAACTCACCGGCTTCCAATTTCACGCCTGTGACGAATACCAACCGCATCGACGATGGCTTCTACACGGGTGCTACGTGGCAGGTCACGCCGCCGTTGCTGCTGACCGCGGCGGCTTACTACGATCACTCACGCAACGCACTGAACGCGGACGGAACTACGCTTAGCCGCGGCGTTCGTTACTCAGGCGTGCTGCTTGCCGAATACTCGCTGTCCAAGCGGACGGAAGTGTATGGCACGGTCGACTTCATCCGTGGCACGGGCGCGGCGCAAGCTGACTTTCCGGGTCGCAACAACCAGACCGGCGTTGCAATCGGTCTTCGCAACATCTTCTGATGCGGGCATGACGTTTCGGAACGAGCGGCGCGCACTTAACGATGCGCGCCGTTTTTTTATGGTGGCGGCATGCTCTTAAATCAACAGTTCGACTGACTGCAACACGTGGCGTGTTTCCGGCAGACTCGATTCGCATCCCTCGCGGATTGTTTCGATCATGCATTCAATAAAACATTCAGCCGCGGCACTCGTGGGATGACCCGTGCGCGAGATGACGCTGACCATTGCGTCGTCGAGTTGCTCGCGCAACGGAATGGCACACAGCCCTTCCTTGGCTGCACTGACCTCGACCAGCGGCCACGGAAATACGCTGACCATGTCGGTCTTCTTGAGCAATGCGATGGCTATCGAAAGGGAATGCGTCAGATGAATCTTTCGCGGAACGGGCACGTTGTATCGAGTGAAGACGTTGTCGACAAGGGCGTTTTCGTTCAACGGGTCCCACGTGAGGATCCAGTCCAGATCGCTCATATCCGCGAGCGAGTGGCAGTTCGCTCGCGGATGTCCTTCACGGGCGACGAGCGCGCAAGTCGATGAAAACAGCGGCCGATACTGAAACTCGACACCAAATGCCCCAGGCTCCGGCCGGCCGATAAAGAAGTCGAGGCTGCCGTCGCGCAGACGCGGATTAGCGACTGACAACAATCCTTCGAAGAATTCCAGGCGGATTTCGGGCATGCGCTCGCAAAAACGCGTGACCGTGTCCGCCAGGAACGTCATGGCGATCCATGGGGTGACAGCAACCGTGAGCTTGCCCTGCGCGGCGCCCCGCAGCGCGCTCATGGCGTCTTGAGCGCGTGTCATCTGCCCGTAGATTGATCGGGCGTGAACCAGGAGCGCCTGGCCGCTCTCCGTGAGCGTGACGCCTGACGATGTGCGCACCACGAGCGACATCTGCACGCTTTCTTCAAGCTGGCGAAGGCTCTTGGTAATAGCCGCCGGAGAAGCCTTCAAGACGCGCGCAGCGCCGCGCACGCCGCCGGCTTCGGCAATGGCGATGAGCGTGCGGAGTTGGTGAAGTTTCATAAGCTCTCAATGAAAAGACGCGTTCGCGCCGGGCGTTCACCTTTGGTTGCCACGTTCACGATTCTAGCTCTCCCGCCCCGTTTTCTGTCGCGCTACGGTAGCGTCACCCGATCAAGTTCCAACGCGATGCACGGAGCCACGCGAATGACTGCTTCCATCGACATGCTCGCCAGCCGCGACGAAACGATTCGGTTGCGACATCGCATTCGTGTGCGCTCCGGACGATCGCAGCGCTAAAAATGGCATGACGCAAGCTGGCTCACCATCCGCTCAAACCGATTCAATACCGACGGGGAACTCCATGAAACACGTAATGCTTTCAGCCCTTTGCGCACTGGCGATGTTGCCCCTTGCTGTTCTCGCACAGGATAAAGGAGCCATTCGCTTTGGCGTTGATCCCAGCTATCCGCCGTTCGAGTCGAAGGCGCCGGATGGGTCGTTCACGGGTTTCGATATCGACCTGGGCAACGCGATCTGCGCGCAGCTCCACCAGAAGTGCGTATGGGTCGAGCAGAACTTCGACGGCATGATCCCGGCGCTCAAGGCACGCAAGTTCGACGCCATACTTTCAGCGATGTCTGCTACACCGGCACGGCGTGAGCAGATCGATTTCAGTCACCGTCTTTACAACAGCAGCTCGGCATTGATAGCGCGCACGGGCTCGAACCTTCAGCCGACCGCGCAGGCTTTGCAGGGTAAACGCGTGGGCGTTGTGCAGGGCTCGACGCAAGAGAGCTATGCGAAAGCGGAGTGGGCGCCGAAGAACGTGACGGTGGAGTCGTATCAGACGCAGGACCAGATTTATCAGGACTTGGTGACGAACCGTCTCGATGCTGCATTCCAGGCCGCCGTACAAGCAGATTTCGGTTTTCTGAAGACGCCGCAAGGTAAAGGTTTTGCGCTGGTGGGCAAGCCGGTGGGAGATAGTCGCGTGGCGGGCGATGTTGCCATTGGCATACGAAAGGGCGACACGCCAACAGAGACTGAGATCAACCAGGCCATTGCCGCGATACGTCAGAATGGCGTGTATCAACAGGTCGCCGCGAAGTACTTTAATTTCGATATTTACGGCGACTGAGCGTCAGGACTTGGCTCATTCTTTCTCGTAGGGAGACAGGTATGTTGGAGACCGTCACCGCCCGTCTTGAACGGGCCGTCACGCCGCAATTGATGGAAGACTTTCATCGCGATGGCGCGGTTTGTATTCGCCAGATATTCACGCAGGAAGAGGTCGCTTTGCTGCGTGAGGGTATCGATAGCAACCTGCAAGCGCCCAGTCCGCGCGCAAAAGTTGCGAGCCGTCCCGACGATCCGGGCTGGTTCTTCGAAGACTTCTGCAATTGGCAGGATAACGAATCATATCGCCAGTTTATTTTTCATTCGGCCGCACCCGCGGTTGCCGCAGCGTTGCTGGGGAGCGAGACCATACGGCTTTACCACGATCACCTGCTGGTGAAAGAGCCGGGTACCCGGCAGCGTACGCCGTGGCATCAGGACCAGCCTTACTACAACATCACCGGCCACGATAACGTCAGCATGTGGATTCCCGTTGATCCCGTTTCGCAGGAGTCGAGGCTGGAGTTTGTTGCGGGCTCGCACCTTGGGCCGTGGTTGATGCCGCGTACGTTCATGGACAATCAGGCGAAGTGGTTTCCCGAAGGCAGCCTCACGGATCTGCCGGATATTGAGGCCGACAGGGGTGCGTATCCGATCATCGGGTGGGCGCTTGAGCCGGGCGATATGGTCTGCTTCAACATGCTGACGCTGCATGCGTCAGGTGGTGTGAGCGGACAGACACGGCGGCGTGCGTTCTCGGTTCGGTTTATTGGCGACGATGTCCGGCATGCGCCGCGCCGTTGGCATACCTCACCAGAGTTTCCAGGGCTTGCGGAGACGCTGCCTGAGGGCGCTCCGATGGAGCATCCACTTTTTCCTGTTGTCTGGAATGGGGCTTAGCGGGATCGCGATAGGCGCGGGGAATGGCAATGAACATTCGTCGAAGTTTTCCCCGACGCTGAAATGAAGAAATGCGTCGATTTTCGAACGCGTTTTTGGCGCTAGTCGAGCCTGTCCAAAATTTTGTGTGTAAGGCATAACATGTCGCAAAGGAGCATGTATGCCACGCAAACCGAAGGCGGCCGCTACGGCCGCGAGAGAATTGCCATCAATTCCTAAAGAACTGATCGATGAGTTCGTCAAGGGTCCAATGAGTGCCGAGGCGATCCAGTCGGCGTCGATGGCCTTCAAGAAGGCGTTAATCGAACGGGCGCTGGGCGCTGAACTGGGCCATCACCTTGGATATCCGGTGGGCGCTGAACGGCCTGAGGAGCTCACCAATCACCGTAACGGCAAGAGCGCCAAGACGGTACTGACCGACGACGGTCCGCTGCGTCTAGAGATCCCGCGGGATCGCGACGGCAGCTTTGCACCCATCCTCATTCCCAAGCACGAGCGCCGCTTTACCGGCTTTGACGACAAGATCATCGCCATGTACGCCCGAGGCATGACGGTGCGCGAAATCCAGGGCTTTCTGATTGACCAGTACGGCACCGACGTATCGCCGGAGTTCATCAGCTCGGTCACCGATGCCGTCATGGACGAGATCGCCGTCTGGCAGTCCCGACCGCTCGAGCCGATGTATCCCGTCGTGTTCTTCGATGCCCTGCGCGTAAAAATCCGAGACGAAGGCGTGGTGCGCAACAAGGCCATCTACCTGGCTTTGGGCATGCTGCCGGATGGCACACGCGACATACTGGGGCTGTGGATCGAGAACACGGAAGGTGCCAAGTTCTGGATGAAGGTGTTTGCCGACCTGCAGACGCGAGGCGTACAGGACATCCTGATCGCAGTCACCGATGGCTTGAAAGGCATGCCCGAGGCACTCGCCGCAGTGTTTCCGGCCACTACGCTGCAGACGTGCATCGTGCATTTAATTCGCAACAGTCTGGACTTTGCGAGCTGGAAGGACCGGCGAGAGCTAGCATCAGCGCTCAAGCCAATTTATTCGGCGGCAAGCGCCGACGCGGCACAGGCTGAACTTAATGCGTTCGAACAAGGCGCCTGGGGTCAGAAATTTCCAACCGTCGTGGCGGCATGGCGACGCGCCTGGGACCGGGTGATTCCGTTCTTCGCGTTTCCGCCAGCAGTGCGCAAGGTGATTTACACGACTAACGCCATTGAGAGTATTAACGCGCGGTTACGCAAGATTGTGAAGACTCGCGGTCACTTCCCCAGCGACGAAGCCGCGACCAAGCTGATCTGGCTGGCTCTGCAAAACATCACCGCAAACTGGGGCCACGCGGCTCATGACTGGAAAGCGGCGATGAATCAATTTGC
>NZ_JBLKRU010000035.1:0-89273 GCF_047608185.1 Caballeronia eucalypticola | reverse complement strand
CCACGAATGCGCAAACGAAGACCGAAGTCTTACCCATGGCTGAAAGAGCCTCGTCACATCGCACGCGAGCGCGTCCGACAATATGGGCACGCGCCACGGGCTTAAGTAAGTGCCATTCTCCTTAGCGCCTGTACTTTGGCGTCGATCCTCCTCATTTGACAGTCAATGGGAATCCGATTCCAGCCGGCATATGGGCAGAACAAAGGCCCGCGCTGCTCACCCCGCTTTCGAGCTATCGCCAGCCACAACGGTTGATATGCGTTCGTCGAAAATGTGCGATCGGAAACCGGCGATGAATCACATGCAGCGTATTTAAATCCACCGTGGCACGGCATGGTACGGAGGGTTCAATTCCAATCTCGAATCCATGCGGCGCCGCGGATCTATGTCGCATGGCTGGCGCACGGGCCCCTGCATGGTCCATCCGCCGAAATCCAAATACACCGCACGCCGAACACGGGCACATCGATCGCATCCGCGCTACTTCTTCGCAGGATATATCGCCGCAATCTCTTCCAAGCGATGTGATAGCTGCGTGAGCCACTCGCGCCGTTCTCTGTCGTAGGTATAGCGGTTATAGACGCCGATGATTCCAGGCTGAACATGACCAAGGATTGCCTCGGCAATTTCGTTTGGGCAACCGAGCGCTGCAAGTAGCGTGCGTGTTGTACGTCGAAGATCGTGGGCCGACCAATGCGTCACGGGTAATCGCGGGCGATCACGGTTCGGCTCGATCTTGCAGTACGGCTGATGGTAATAGACGCCGTGCTGGACCACAGTCTGATCCATCGTCACCCCACGCGAGGAAGGAAACATAACCGTCCGCTTGGCCTGATCGAGGCGTCGCCGCACAATCACTTCTGCGCGGCCTACGAGCGGCACGCGCAGATCCGTTGCTTTCTCATTATGCAGACTCTTCGTCTTTTGCTTGGGAATCGTCCACCAAAGACCATCGCTCTCATCTGCGATCTCGGTGCTCTCCATAGCGACGATCTCCCCTCCCCTCGTGCCCGTCCAGAGGTAGAGCGTCAATGCATCGGCGACAGTCAAACTGAAATTTGGTAACCACCGGATCAATGTGCCGAGTTCCTCTACCGATAGCACCCTTTTCTGTGTCCCGGTATATTGCCCCTCGACCTTACGCCCTTTGCTCTTCAGCCGCCCTCTTAAAATCTCCTTCCACCAATTTGCAGTGTTTTCAGGCAGACGACCGGCATCTAGAGCGTAATGCCAGGCACCGCCAAGCTCCATTCGAAGGCGAGCCGCAAGCATAGGCGTTGATCGATATGATTCGAGCAAATCGAAAGCCTGGGCGCGTGTGACGGTAGCCGCATGCATATCCGCGATAGGTCCAAGCATCGCCTTGAACATACGTGCGACCTCAACTGCGCCCTTGGTCTTCCGGTTAACTTCTACATACCCTTGCAGATAGTCACCGCACAGCTTTCTGACGGTGTATTCGTGTGGTGATGGGCAAGCATCGTCGTTTTTTTTCTTTCGGCGCAGCGCCGAGAGCTCGGCTCCCGAGTCCCTCGCGACACGGCTCTTCTCCCATGCAGCAATAGCACCGGCGAAGGACATTGCCGGCCATTCGCCCAGCTTGACCTGTCGCATGCGGCTGTCAACGGGAGACTTGTAGCGATACGTCCACGATTTGCGGTTGCTTGAAGCTTGCAGGCGCAGCCCAGGAAACTCCGCGAAGGTCATGTGATCGCCGCTCGGCAGCGTAGCTGCGGCGCGGGCATCGAAGCGCATCCTTTCCTCGGCGTAGGTTTTTCTTGAGGCAAGAATATCCGGCGTAGGTTTGCTTTGCAACGCCAAAAAACCTACGCCGATGTCGCAAGTTTTAACGTATGCAGAAAAGCGTCGATGTCCCAGCCGAGACTCGAACTAAAACACTTTTCTATTTAATTTCAAAGGGTTGCGGACTTCCTTGGCACGTGTCAAGCGACTACGGACAAATGGCGAAAATCGGCTATTCGTTTTCGTCGAAGTAGTGACCGAAGCGAACCTGCTTCGTCTTGATGTAGCGCTCGTTTTCCTCACGCACGGGAATGGCCAGCGCCACCCGTTCGCAGACCGGGATGTCGTGCTTGAGCAGCGTGTCGAATTTCGACGGGTTGTTGCTCATCAAGCGCACCGAGCGCACGTCGAGCGCGCGCAGGATAGCTGCCGCCGAGTCGTATTCCCGCGCATCGTCGGGCAAGCCGAGATGCAGGTTGGCGTCGACAGTGTCATACCCCTGCTCTTGCAGCGCATACGCGCGGATCTTGTTCGCCAGCCCGATGCCGCGTCCTTCATGACCCCGCAAATACAGCAATATTCCACGATTTTCAGCCGCGATATAACGCATCGCCAGATCTAGCTGCTCACCGCAATCACAGCGATACGAGCCAAAAACATCGCCCGTGACACATTCGGAATGCAACCGGCACAGAACGGATTCGCCGTGGCTGACATCGCCCATGACGAGCGTCAGATGCTCGGCGCCCGTGCTCGTCACGCGATACACATGCGACTCAAACACGCCATAACGCGTGGGAATCGTGGCCTTTGCCACGAGTTCGACGCATTCTTCGTGGGCTGCTTCGGCAGTGGCTGCCGGTGAATCAGAAACGTTTTTCATGTTCTCTTGTACTGCATAGGAGGGCGTGGGCCGCGTGCCGGTCATTAATCGGTAACTTTAGCAAGAAGCCGCAAAAAAGCGGGAGCGCCCGGTCCGACATGTTAAAACGCCCGGGAAATATTTGCAGCCTGCGGGTTCAGGGTTCCTAGGCGGCTGCGTGAAAAGCCGAGCGAAAAGGTGCATGAACTCGCCCTGAATGGCGATGGCTGGTTTCGAACTATCTAAAGAAGAACGTATCGCTTCGTCAAAAATTCCCTGGTTGGTAAAGTATGCGGTTACTTAGGCACGACTGGTCGCCTCCGGGCGCCGCCTCTCAACCTTCATCGACCTTACATGCCACATAAAAGCCTGCCGTCCGACTCATTCTTCGCCCCTGCCCGCAAGCTGGCCCGCACCGCTGTTTGCAGCGCCGTCTGCGCGTTCGCGGCGCTTGGTGCCCTCGGTGCCCTCGCCGGCACAGCCCACGCGGCGGGCAAAACGCTGGTGTTCTGTTCGGAAGGCAGCCCGGCCGGCTTCGACTCCGCGCAGTACACCACCAGCACCGACTTCGACGCCGGCGCGCACGCAGTCTACGACACCCTGGTCGAGTTCGAGCGCGGGTCGCTCAACCTGGTGCCGGGCCTGGCCACGTCATGGGACGAGTCGCCCGATGCCAAGACCTTCACGTTTCATCTCCGCCACGGCGTCAAGTTCCAGACCACGCCCTGGTTCACGCCCACGCGCGACTTCGATGCGGACGACGTCGTCTTCACGTTCAAACGCATGATCGATCCGGACAATGCGTTCCAGAAGGCGCATCCGGTCAGCTTCCCGTATCTCAGCGATCTCGGCTACGACAAGAACATTGCATCGCTTGAAAAACTCGACGACTACACCGTGCGCTTCACGCTGCACACGTCGGACGTGGTGTTCGTGCGCAATATAGCGATGGAATTCGCCTCCATTGTGTCGGCGCAATATGCCGACCAGTTGCTGAAGGCCGGCAAGACGGAAGACCTGAACCAGAAGCCCGTGGGCACCGGCCCGTTCGTGTTCCGTGACTATCAGAAAGACGCGATCATCCGATACGACGCGCATCCGGACTTCTGGAACAAGAAGGACGTGCATATCGCGAAACTGGTGTTCGCCATCACGCCGGACGCCGCTGTGCGCATGCAGAAACTCGCGAGCGGCGAATGCCAGATGACAGCCTTCCCGCGCCCCGCCGATATCCAGACCGCCCGCAGCAATCCGAAACTCGCGGTGCTCTCGGGAGTGGGTTTCAACGTGGCGTATGTCGGCTACAACACCACGCACAAGCCGCTCGATAACGTGCTGGTGCGTCGTGCGCTGGACATGGCCGTCGATAAACCGGCGATCCTGAAGAGCGTCTACGACGGGGCCGCGACCGTGGCGTCGAATCCGATGCCGCCATCGCAATGGTCGTATAACAAGGCGCTGAAGGACGCACCTTACGATCCCGCGAAAGCGCGTGATCTGCTGAAACAAGCGGGTTTTCCAAACGGCTTTTCGATCACGCTATGGGCCATGCCCGTGCAGCGCGGCTACAACCCGAACGCTCGCCTGATGGCGCAATTGATTCAATCGGACTGGGCGAAGATTGGCGTGAAAGCGAATATTGTCACGTACGAATGGGCCGAATATAACAAGCGCGCGAAAGAAGGCGGCGAGCACGACGCCATCCTTTACGGCTGGATGGGCGATAACGGCGATCCGGACAACTGGCTCGGCACGACGCTCGGCTGTGATGCCGTGCATGGCAGCAACGTGGCGAAGTGGTGCAACAAGCAATTCGATGATCTGCTCGGCAAAGCGCGGCTGATTACCGACCAGCCGACCCGCACCAAGCTGTATGAGCAGGCGCAGGTCGTGTTCAAGGATCAGGTCCCGTACACGCCGATCGCCCATGCAAACGCGTTTCAGTTGATGACGAAAGACGTGAAGGGCTACGAGATCAGTCCGCTGGGCGGTCATCGATTCGACGGGATCTCGCTAGACTAACGCGAGCTGCATCGTCAAGGCGACGGGCTTTGAGAGGCCCGTCGCCGTTCAGCTTCATGCAGGTTTTTCAAAGCTGCCAGGGCTCTTGTCCGTCGCACTCCATTGCGGCGTGCGAGCCCGCTCCGCCTTCTGCAAACCGGCCTTCAGGCCTTCTCTGTCGAAATCCTTCGTATAGACCGGCGTGCCCGGCTGCTGACGCCAGGAGTCGCCTATGCTGCCGTTATCGACCGGATCGAAGCCCATCTCGTTCACCAGTTGCATCACGACGGCTTTCGCATCGGCGGCATCGCCCGAGACCGGCAATGCGATGCGTCCCGGCGTGCCTTCGGGCTTGCCGAGATCGCGCAAATGCGCCGCGTAGATGTTGTTGAAAGCCTTGATGACCGGACGCCCGAGTTGCTGCTCGACCCATTCGCTTTCCATCATGCCGGACTCGATTCCGTCGATACGGCCATCGCGCTCACGCGGATAGTAATTCCCGGTATCGATCACGACCGTGGTTTCCGGCACGCCGTCGAACAAGCCCTTCGGCAGATTCAACACTTTCTTTTCGGGGATCGTGACGACGATTACAGCGGCGCCACGGACCACGTCGGCAAGTTCCGCTGGCTTCGCGCCGGTTTCGCTGGCAACGTCGGCCAGCGTATCCGGCCCGCGCGAATTGCCGATCAGGACCTCATGCCCCCGCTCGACCCAGCGCAGCGCCAGCACGCGACCAATATTACCCGCGCCAATGATGCCAATTTTCATACACCCTCCTGTTGATTCGGTTAGCTGAAGCGGGATGCGCGCAACGCCCATGCCCGTCGTGTTCGTTGGCCTTGCGGCAGCTATGGGACTGGCAGCTGCTTCGTGGCGACGCTAAAATGCCGCCCCGATATGCCACGCTGATTCCACGTTAACCCTGATAGCCTCACCACATCGACCCCATTAAATCATTCGATTTTCCATATCGGGTGCCTCCCTTCATACTTCATTCACTTCTCCTTAACCACTTAACACAAGGACTCACGCAATGCCGATCATCAACAGCCAGGTCAAACCGTTCAAAGCCAACGCTTATCACAACGGCGACTTCACCACCGTGACCGAAGAAAGCCTGAAGGGCAAATGGTCCGTCCTGGTGTTCTACCCGGCTGACTTCACGTTCGTTTGCCCGACGGAACTCGGCGATCTGGCCGACCGTTACGCTGAATTCAAGAAGCTGGGCGTGGAAATCTACAGCGTGTCGACCGACACGCACTTCACGCACAAGGCATGGCACGACACGTCTGACACGATCGCCAAGATCAAGTATCCGATGATTGCCGATCCGACGCTGGTCATCTCCCGCGCGTTCGACGTGCTGATCGAAGAAGAAGGTCTGGCGCTGCGCGGCACGTTCGTGATCAACCCGGAAGGCGAGATCAAGCTGTGCGAAATCCACGACAACGGCATCGGCCGTGACGCTGGCGAGCTGCTGCGCAAGGTGCAGGCAGCGCAATACGTCGCTGCACACCCGGGCGAAGTGTGCCCCGCCAAGTGGACGCCGGGCGCTGAAACGCTGACGCCGTCGCTCGACCTCGTTGGCAAGATCTAAGCTGCTTTACCGCTTTATTCACCGCTTTAAATCCTCGTTGTAATGCGCTGTACCATCCGGGCCGTTCGCGGCCCGGATGTCTGTCAGCACGTCTTTTGCACAAAAATCATCTTTAAACGGACTCGAAACCGCCATGCTGGAAGCCAACCTCAAGACTCAGTTGAAAGCGTATCTGGAAAAGGTCAGCCGGCCGATCGAGATCGTCGCTTCGCTCGACAACTCGCCGAAATCCATCGAGTTGCACGGGCTGCTGCATGAAATCGCCACGCTGTCGGACCGCATTGCGGTGATCGAGCAGCGCGACGATACGCATCGCAAACCCTCGTTTTCCATCGGCGAACCGGGCAAACCCACGGGTATCCGTTTCGCGGGCATTCCGATGGGCCATGAATTTACATCGCTGGTCCTGGCGCTGCTCCAGACCGGCGGTCATCCGGTCAAACTTGACGACGCCGTGATCGAACAGATCCGCGAACTCGACGGCGACTATGAGTTTGAAACCTATATTTCGCTGTCGTGCCAGAACTGCCCGGAAGTCGTGCAGGCGCTGAACGTGATGGCGCTCATCAATCCACGTATTCGCCAGGTCACTATTGACGGCGCGTTGTTCCAGGACGAAGTCGAGCAGCGCCAGATCATGGCCGTCCCGACCGTCTACCTGAACGGCGAAGTATTCGGCCAAGGCCGCACCGGCGTGAAGGAAATTCTTGCGAAGCTCGATAGCAACGCAGGGGCCCGCGCCGCGAAAGCGCTCGAAAAGAAAGGCGTATTCGATGTGCTGATCGTCGGCGGCGGACCTGCCGGTGCGGCGGCAGCTATCTACTCGGCGCGCAAGGGCATCTCGACCGGCGTGGCGGCTGAGCGCTTTGGTGGACAAGTGCTGGATACGCTCGCCATCGAAAACTTCGTCTCGGTCCAAGCGACCGAAGGACCGCAATTCGCCACGGCGCTCGAGCAGCACGTGAAAAGCTATGACGTCGACATCATGGACGTGCAGCGTGCCGAAGCGCTCGTGCCGGGCAAGATTCACGAAGTGCGCCTCGCCAACGGCGCGGTGCTGAAAGCGAAGACGATCGTGCTGGCCACGGGTGCCCGGTGGCGCGAAATCAACGTGCCGGGCGAGAAGCAATATCGCAATCACGGCGTGGCGTATTGCCCGCATTGCGACGGCCCGCTGTTCAAGGGCAAGCGTGTTGCAGTGATCGGCGGCGGGAATTCGGGCGTTGAAGCGGCGATCGATCTGGCTGGACTGGTCAGCACGGTGACGCTGCTCGAATTCGGCACGGAGTTGCGTGCCGACGCCGTGTTGCAACGCAAGCTGCGCAGCCTCAAGAACGTGACTATCGTCACGCAGGCACAGACCACGGAAGTCACCGGTGACGGCAAGAAGGTCAACGGTCTCTCGTATAAGGACCTGAGTTCGGGCGAAGCGAAACATATCGAGCTGGAAGGTGTATTCGTTCAGATCGGGCTGGTGCCGAATACGGAATGGCTCAAGGGCACGGTCGAGTTGTCGCGTCACGGCGAGATCGTGGTCGATGCGCGCGGCGCGACGTCCGTGCCGGGCGTGTTCGCGGCCGGCGATGTCACCACCGTGCCGTTCAAGCAGATCGTGATCGCGGTCGGCGAAGGCGCCAAGGCATCCCTCAGCGCATTCGATTACCTGATCCGGAATTCGGAAACGGAAACGGAAACGGTCGAGGCTGAAGCCGAAGAAGCGGTGGCTTGAAGAACATCTGAATAACTCGACACGTTTTACCTTACGGACAGCTTTTTGAGCCCTGTCTGATTGCTGCATCGGAACGCCCGATAATCATCTATCATATTGATTATCGGGCGTTTTTTCGTCTCTCCCCAGGCTTTCATCGTGTAAAAAATACCGTTAATTATGCGGTTGCTAAAAAGCCTAAAGATTCGCCGCACGCTGCCGTAGATACCGGGAGTGAGACTCCGTTCTCACACCAAATGCACGCCGATGAACACATCATCTCGAGGTCATGACGGTATGGGAATTCTCGGAAACACCTTCAGCACGCTCTTTCGCGGCCACGGGCGATCAGACCCCGGCATGGCGCAAAAGCTCGAGCGCGCGCTTCGCCGGGAAAGCGATTTGAAGCGCGAACTGACGCAATTGCGACTTGGCACGTCATCGGATGCGCCTGGCATCGACGTCAAAATGGACCTGATGAAATTCGACGTCGCGCAGGAGAAAGCGGCCGTCGCGAGTCTGACAGCGGCATTGCTCAGCGCGCAGGAAGACCTGGAACTGGAGAAGGCGAACCGGTCCGCAGCCGTTCATCTGTTGAAGAAACACGGCGTGATCGATGGCGTGGCCTATGCGAGTTTCACGCGCGAGCAACGGGTCGAGTTGATCGCGGTGGCAATGGATGAAGTCGCCGGGAGAGAGATGACTAGTAGGTGGCGGGCACGGTCGCCGGCTGTGAAGTCGGGGTCATCGGGGAAGACCAAGGGAGCGTAATGGCTGCGTGGCATCCCGGTCCCTCCACGCATCGTGGCAAGCGCCCTGCCCATATGTTTAGCTCGTTTTGATATTTAAGATCTGCGTCAGCCGATGTTAGCCTTTTAAGCTATCGGCAGCGTTCTGAAGCGTCTCTTCACGCACTGCCCAACAGTGTGAATCAACGAGGAGCGTCTTTCGTGAGCGTCGAATTCATCGGCATGATCCAGCAGCAAAAAGTGTCGGAGACGCATCTGGTGCGCGGTCCGGCAATCGATATCGACTACCTCCGCGACTTCGCCCAGGCGCACGAAAAAGCCGGCTTCGACCGCATTCTCGTGCCCTATCAGTCGACCAGCCCCGACGCCATGCTGACCGTCGCCTATGCGGCCGGCGTCACGCAGCGCACCCACTTCATGCTCGCGCATCGCCCAGGATTCGTCGCGCCAACTTTGGCCGCACGCCAGCTCGCCACGCTCGATCAGCTCAGCGGCGGGCGCCTTGCGGTCCACTTCATCTCGGGCGGCAGCGACGTCGAGCAACGCCGCGACGGCGACTTTCTCTCGCATGACGAACGCTACGCCCGCACCGACGAATACTTGCAAATCCTGCGGCGCGTATGGACCGAATCCGAACCCTTCGATCACGAAGGCCGCTATTACCGCTTCGAAAAAGCGTTCTCCGAAGTCAAGCCCAAGCAAGCTCCGTATGTGCCGATCTATTTCGGCGGTGCATCGGCGCCGGCTATCGAGGTTGCGGGCAAGCACGCAGACGTCTATGCGCTGTGGGGCGAATCGAAAGAACAAGTGCGCGAACAAATCACCCGCGTCCGCGCGGAAGCGGCCAGGCATGGCCGCAATAACGTGCGCTTCTCGGTATCGTTCCGCCCAATTCTTGCGGCAACAGAAAAGGCCGCATGGGAACGCGCAGATCACATTCTTGCTGAAACGCGGCGCCTGCGTGCAGTGCAAGGTCTCGGTGTAGCAACGCCACAGCAAAGCGAAGGCGCGCGCCGCTTGCTCGCCGCGGCGGGAGACGGCGTGCGGGCCGATGATCGCCTGTGGACCGGCGTGGCGAAGGAGATCGGCGGCCGGTCGAACTCAACGGCACTCGTTGGCACTCCGGATCAAGTGGCACAAACGCTGGCCGAATATCACGCGCTCGGCGTAACCACGTTCCTGATTCGCGGCTTCGATCCGCTGGAAGACGCGCTCGATTACGGACGCGAGCTGATCCCGGCCACGCGTGAACTGACATCCCACATTGCGCACGCGGCGTGACGCTACAGTCAGCAATGAGCCATGAAAAACTGCGCGGATTCATAAGCGAGATTGCGCAACTCGTCGATTCAAATTTGCCTGAAGCGCACCTGCTGGAACAAGGGGCCGTTGCGCTCGGCAAGCTGATAGCCGAAGACGACTGGCTGCCCGATGCCTACTCGCAACCGTCGCCTGATTACTACCAGCAATTCCTGCTTTATGCCGATGCCCGTCACCGTTTCTCGGTCGTCAGTTTCGTGTGGGGACCGGGTCAGCAAACGCCCGTCCACGATCACACGGTATGGGGCCTCGTCGGTGTATTGCGCGGCGCGGAAGTTGCACGCTCGTATGTACGCAACGACGACGGCGCGTTGGTTATATCGGGCGAAGACCAGTTGCTCGAACGAGGCGCGGTGGCTGCGGTGTCACCGACTGTTGGCGATATTCATCGCGTGAGCAATGCGTTTGACGACCGCGTGTCCATCAGCATCCATGTATACGGTGCGAATATCGGCGGCATCTCGCGGCACGTCTATCCCGCTGACGGTCCGCCAAAGCCCTTCATCTCCGGCTATACAAACGACACGCTCCCCAACCTCTGGAACCTTTCGAAGGAACGACTCGACTCATGAGCGCCATCCCCCAGCGCAGCTTCGACGACGTGCGCGACGCCCTGCTTTCAAAGCGCGAAATAGCATTCCTCGATGTCCGCGAAGAAGATCCGCACGCGCAACGCCATCCGTTGTTTGCCGCGAACCTGTCGTTGTCCAAGATCGAACTTGATGCCTTCACGAAGCTGCCGCGTAAGAGCGTCCCGATCGTTCTGCTCGATGACGGCGAAGGTCTCGCGGAGCGCGCTGCACGCAAGTTCGAAGAACTCGGCTATTCCAATGTTTCGTTATTCGAAGGTGGCCTGAGAGGCTGGGAACGTGCAGGCGGCGAGGTGTTCCGCGACGTCAACGTGCCTAGCAAGGCGTTCGGTGAGTTCGTGGAAGCGAAGCGGCATACGCCGGCGTTATCGGCGGAAGCAGTCGACGCGTTGCTGAAAAGCGGCGACGACGTAGTCGTGCTGGACGCACGCCGCTACGACGAATATCAGACGATGAACATCCCCGGCAGCATCAGCGTGCCGGGCGCTGAACTTGTGTTGCGTGCCCGCGCACTCGCACCAGATCCCAGGACACGCGTGATCGTGAATTGCGCGGGGCGCACGCGCAGCATTATCGGCACGCAGTCGCTCGTGAATGCGGGCATTCCGAACCCGGTGGCGGCGTTGCGCAACGGCACGATCGGCTGGCTGCTCGCGGGTCAATCGCTCGCGCATGGCAGCGCGCGGCAGTTTGCGACCGACGACGGCCGCACCGACGCCGCTTCGCGCGAATCGGCGCGGGCCGTAGCCGATCGCGCAGGCGTGAAGCGCACGACGTTGTCGGACGCGAAGCGCTGGGCGGACGATGCTGACCGCACGACCTATCGCTTCGATGTCCGCACGCCAGCCGAATACGAGCACGCCCATGCAGCGGATTTTCAAGGGGCGCCGGGCGGCCAGCTCGTGCAGGAAACGGAGATGTTCGCGCCAGTTCGAGGCGCGCGCGTGGTTCTCTTCGACGACGACGGCGTGCGTGCCAACATGACCGCATCATGGCTCGCGCAGATGAACATCGACGTCCATGTAGTCGACGATGCAACGAGCACCGACCTGACTGAAGAAGGTCCGTGGCGCGTTAAAAAACCGCTGCCTGCACCCACACCTGCGATCACCGCGAACGAACTCGCTGCCCTGCTTGACGATCCCGCGAGTCAGACCATCGTGCTCGACTTCACGGCAAGCGCCAGCCATGTGAAGGGACACATTCCAGGCGCGTGGTGGACCGTGCGCTCCCGGCTTGCGCTCGACTTGCCCGCGTTGCCGGACGCAAAGCAATACGTGGTCACCTGCGGATCGAGCGCACTTGCTGCATTCGCCCGACCGGACGTGGCGGCGCTGACATCAAAGCCTGTCCTGCTGCTCGAAGGCGGCACCGCTGCGTGGATTGCGGCAGGCCTGCCCCTTGCCCAAGGCGACACACATTTGGCATCGCCGCGTATCGACCGGTATCGGCGTCCGTATGAAGGCACCGACGCTCCGCGCGAAGCCATGAACGCGTACCTTGAGTGGGAGTACGGCCTCGTCGCACAACTCGAACGTGACGGTACGCACGGTTTCTTCGCGATCTGAAACAACAGCTTTCAAGCGAACGGTCTGACGCGGCCCGAACCGCGTCATTCCAACTCCAGCGATTAGCAAAGCAGAACAACGCGTTTGTCTAATGCCGCGGTGAATCGTATCGTTAATGTCTTTTCCTGTATGGAAGATTCATGAAACGACGCAGCCTCCTGTTGATCGCCGCGCTTGCCTCATTCACCGCGCTGCATCCGCTCGCTTCGGTAGCTGAGCCTGTTCTGAAAGTCGGCGACCAGCAGTTGCAGACACGCGGCATTCTCGAAGCATCGGGCCAGTTGAAAGACGTGCCGTACCAGATCGAATGGTTCAACTTCCCGGCCGCGCAACCGCTCGGCGAAGCCTTGAATGCAGGCGCAATCGATATAGGCGGTCTCGGCGACGCCCCGCTGATCTTCGCTTACGCCGCCGGTGCACGTGTGCGCGCGGTAGCGGCAACCCGCTCGCAACCGGTCGACCTTGCGATTCTCGTGCCGGCCGGCTCTCCCATCAAAAGTGCAGCCGATCTGAAGGGCAAACGCATTGCGACCACGCGAGGTTCCATCGGCCATTTTCTGGCCATCGCGACGCTCGAACGCGCGGGCATCAAGCTCTCTGACGTGACGCTCTCATTCATGCAACCCGCCGATGCGAAGTCAGCGCTCCAGTCGGGCGACGTCGATGCGTGGTCCACCTGGGACCCGTATGTCGCGCTCGGTGAATTGCGCGATAACAATCGCATCATCGCGAATGGTGTGGGGCTTTCGTCGGGCCTGAGCTTTCAGGCGGCTACCGATGAATCGATCAAGACCAAACGCGCGCAAATAGATGACTTCCTGCGCCGCGTAGCGGCCGGTCAGCAATGGGCGTTGTCGCATCCTGACGAAGTCGCGGCTATCCAGTCGCGCGTCACGCACCTGCCCGCCGATGTGCTGAAGGTGGTGTATCAACGGGCGCAGTTGAAGCCAATCACGATCGACAGCAAGGTGATCGCCGAGCAGCAGCGCACCGCCGATCTCTACGTTCGCGCGGGCGTGATCAAGACGACTCTCGACGTCACGCCAAGTTTCGACGCACAGTTCACCGCGCATTAACACTCGTCAATAACGGACTTTCCGATGACCGTACGGCATCCGCCCACAGCGTTGCAGGACCCGATAGCACTTGAGGCTCTCGCCGATCTCGACAGTCCCGCCGCCGGCCAATGGCTGGCCGCGCTCACTCAGGATTTTGCTGCGAGCGCCGGCGCGCTGGATCGTGACGCGATCTTTCCCCACGACAACCTCGCGCGTTTGCGAAGCGCGGGTTTGCTCGCGCTGACGGTGCCGCAAGCACTTGGCGGGCGCCAAGCTACGCTCCCGCAAGTACTCAAGGTGGTGCGTGCGGTTGCGCGTGGCGAGCCGTCGACGGCGCTGATCCTCGTGATGCAATGTCTCTATCATCTGCGCCTGCAGGCCAACCCAAACTGGCCGCAAGCGCTGAAGGAACAAGTCGCCCGTGATGCAGTGGAAAACGGCGCACTCATCAACTCGCTGCGCGTGGAGCCCGAGTTGGGCTCGCCCTCTCGCGGCGGTTTGCCCGGCACGATCGGACGCCTGACCGACAACGGCGACGCGTGGATTCTCAACGGCAGCAAGATCTATTCGACCGGTAGTCCGGGCCTGACATGGTTCGCCGTTTGGGGCCGCACGGACGAAAACCCGCCGCGCGTGGGGACGTTCCTCGTGCATCGGGACACACCGGGAATCCGGTTCGGCGAGCCGTGGAATCACCTTGGCATGCGTGCAACCGGCAGTCACGAAGTGATCTTCGAGAACGTCCGTGTTCCCGCTGCTCATGCAGTCGATTTCAACTCTCCCGAGATCGCCGCGAGCGGCATGGACCCGCTCACCACGCTGTGGATGAACGTGCTGCTTTCATCGATCTACGATGCCGTCGCCCAGTCTGCGCGCGACTGGTTTGCATCGTGGGCCTCTGATCGCAAACCCGCCAACCTGGGTGCGCCGCTGTCGAGCCTGGGCAGTTTCCAGCAGACGCTTGGCCGTATCGACGCATTGCTGCTTAATAACCGTGTGCTGCTGGATGCCGGCTCGAACGGCAACATTCCGCTGCATGAAGCGCCCGCCATCAAATATCTCGTGACGCAGAACGCCATCACGGCCGTCGAACTCGCGGTCGAGGCCAGCGGCAATCCGGGGCTGAGCCGCAACAACCCGCTTGAACGCCATCATCGCGACGTGCTGTGCTCGCGCATTCACACGCCGCAAAACGACGCGCTGCTCAGTGCATTCGGGCGCACCGGATTCGCCGCGCTTCAGGCCAGACAATCTATCAAGGGAGCACCACTATGAGCGTTGAATTCATCGGTTATGTGAGCCATCAGGAATCAAGCGAAATCCACTTGCCGCAAGGACCCGCGGTTAACCCGCCGTACATTGCCGCGGTCGCGCAAGCGCATGAATATGGTGGCTTCGACCGCGTGCTGATCGCTCATTCAAGTGCGTCGCCAGACGGCTTCCAAATTGCGTCGTTCGTCGCGCAACAGACGAAGCGCTTGGGTATCCTGCTTGCCCATCGCCCGGGCTTTGTCGCGCCGACGCTCGCCGCCCGTCAACTCGCCACGCTCGATCATTTCAGCGCAGGCCGCACCGCCGTGCATATCATCTCGGGCGGCGACGATACCGAACAGCAACGCGACGGCGACTTCCTCGAACACGACGACCGCTACAAACGCACCGATGAATATCTCGATGTCGTGAAGCGCTCATGGACCAGCGAAACGCCGTTTGATCATGAGGGCACGTTTTATAGGGTGAAGGGTCACCGGTCGCTCATTCGTCCTTTGCAGAAGCCGCACCTGCCGGTGTATTTCGGCGGTTCATCAGAAGCAGCAATTCAGGTCGCGGGCAAGCATGCCGACGTTTTTGCGCTGTGGGGCGAATCGCTGGCGCAGGTCGCCGAGACCATCGAACGAGTGCGCGCGGCCGCCAAACCGTATGGGCGTGAGAACGCTATCCGCTTCAGCCTTTCGCTGCGTCCAATCATCGCTTCAACAGAAGATGCGGCCTGGGCGCGTGCGGAATCGATCCTTGCACGCGCGACCGAGGTAGTGAAAAGCAATCCTAACTTTACTCGCCGTCCGGCTGAACCCAAGAACGTCGGAGCGCAGCGCCTGCTTGCTGAAGCCGCGAAAGGGTCCGTGGTGGACAAGCGTCTTTGGACCGGTATTGCCGCGCTGACAAAAGCGGCCGGCAACTCCACGTCGCTGGTCGGCACGCCCGAACAAGTGACGGAAGCGTTGATCGAGTATTACCGCCTGGGTATCTCGACGTTCCTGATCCGAGGTTTCGATCCTCTGGAAGATGCACTGGGTTATGGGCGCGATCTGTTGCCGCTGGTGCGTGCGGCAGTCGCACAGGAAGACAGCAAAACGAGCAACAAAGAACGCGAAGCGGTGCAGGCCTGAACGCTGACGTGACGAACTTTATTGTTCGTCCGTCAGCAGTCTGTCCAATGGCGCGACGTGCTTCACAAACGGCGACCTGATGACGATATAGCTGAAGTATTTCTCGATGCCGAGGTTGAGATCCAGCAGGCGTTCCACGACCTCCTGATAGTGGCCGATATTGCCGACGAGAAACTTCAGCAGATAGTCATAACCTCCGCTGACGAGATGACATTCGATGATCTCGTCGATCGCCCGGACATTCGCTTCAAACCGGATGAAGTCCTCGCGCCGATGATCCTGCAGCATCACCTCGGTAAACACCGTCACCGTAGTCGTCAGCTTGGCAAGATTAAGGTGCGCGCCATACCCGGAGATGATGCCCGACGACTCGAGCCGTTTGACTCGCTGAAGACACGGACTCGGCGATAGCCCGACCGCGTTGGCCAGGTTCGCATTCGTTATATTGCCGTTCTTCTGCAGTTCCGCCAGGATCTTGATGTCGATCCGATCCAGTTTCTGTCGAGTGGTCATGTGGTGCTCTCGCGTCCGGTGATTTGCAGGCGGGTCTATCCGGTCACCCTCCGCTTAACTCTTCGTGGTGCGCCTTCACCAGTTGCGCCATGCTCGTAAATTTGAACTCGACCGGCGGTTCATTGATCGTGCGCATTGTGGCACCGAAGCCCCTTTGCTCAAACCGGCGGTAGATCCAGCAGGATTTTATGCCAAGCTCGGCTGCCGGTTCATGATCGTGGAATGTGCTGTCCGCAACGTGCAGCGTCTCTTCCTTTCGCACGCCAAGCGAAGGAAGCAGTTCAAGCATGTAATCGAAATTGCGATGTGACGGTTTATAAGAGCCGACATCTTCCGCTGTGATGACCGCGTCGAAGTCTACTTGCAACATCGACCTGCTGGCGGCAAAACTCTCGTTGTCGACGTTTGACAGGATGATCAGCTTGAAGTACTTCTTCAGATATTGCAGGGTGCTTGCGGAGTCGGGGAAAGCGGGCCACTGAGCGACTGAGCAGCCGTATGCGACAGCCTCATCCGTTGAATAGGGTACTTTCCATTCTTCCGCGAGCCGCTTGAACACGACCGCGAGCAGATCGCGATACGGCATCTCCGGTGTATAGCGTTGCTGAGATGATTCGTGGCGCGCGTGCGCCTCGAGCACGTCGTCACGCGTCAACGGCTGGTCAACGCGGTTGACCAGCGACGCAACGCCGGTAGTTATTCCGCGTTCCCAGTCGATCAGCGTGCCGTAACAGTCGAAGGTGAGTGCCCTGAAATCAGTGAGTCGCACTTGAACCTCCAGAAAATAAAACGCGTTGTACTACGGCGAGCGTCAGTCACGATCAAGCATTACTTTGCAGCAAGGCTTCCTGGTGCGCTTTCACGAGCGCCGCCATGCTGTTGAAGCGGAAGTCCACCTTAGGCTGCTGACCCGGATTCATTGTCGCACCGAAGCCTTCCTTGTCGTGCCGGCGATAAATCCAGCACGATGCCAGGCCAAACTCGTTGGCCGGCTTGTGATCGTGAAACAGGCTCTCGGCGGTATGCAGGATATTTTCCTTTTTGATTCCACGATCACCCAGCTTCTCCAGCATGTAGTCGAAATTACGCGACAACGGTTTGTACGAACCCACGTCTTCGGCGGTGATGATTGCGTCAAACTCGACCTGCAATTTCGCATTGCTGTGAGTGAAGCTTTCGTTATCGACGTTCGACAGGATGACGAGCTTGAAATGCTGCTTGAGGTATCGCAAGGCTTCTGCCGAATCGTCGAAAGCCGGCCAGTTCTGAACTGACTTTCCATACGCTACGCAGTCGTCCAGCGTAACCGGCACTTGCCATTCCTCGGCCAGTCGTTTGTAGACGATAGTCAGCAGTTCCTGATACCGCTTGGCAGGCGTGTATTTCTGCTGCGAGGATTCGTGCCGCGCATGGGCCTCAAGGACCTGATCGCGCGTCAGCGGCTGCTTGACGCGATCAAGCAGAGGACGCAGCCCCTGGAAAATCCCGGTCTCCCAATCGATCAAGGTCCCGTAGCAGTCAAACGTCAGCGTATTGAAGTCGGTGAGTTTCATAACACTTTGCCCTCAGTTGTTCACAGGTTGAGGCCACAGTGTATTGACTCACGACAGCAGCCGTTACTGATGTCGGGATCGGCTGCAGCATCTGCTTTCTTGTGAAAGCGGGCCGACAGCAGATTCTGCTGTCAGGTTTCCAGCATCGGCGGAACGAAACGTGAGGACAGATGCCGCATCAAACCTTCGCAATAATCCGACACGTTAATTTTCTGCGGCAGCACGCTGCGGGCCGCCAGCCAGTCTGCCGCCTTTTGCGGATCCTGCACGAAGGCTTTATCGCCGACACCGCGCATGTTATGGCGCCCGGTCGAAAAAAAACCGCCTCGAGGGCGGTTCAGGTGATGCGGCAATTCGCGCGTCAGGCCGCTCGTGCCAGTTCGGGGAACGGCTTGATCTTCCGATGCGGTTTTCGTTGCGCCTGCCACAGATCGTAGCGCGCCTGCATGATGGCCCACATTTCGGCCGACGTTCCGAGCGCCGCACCGAGCAATATAGCCATCTCAGCTGAAATGCCGGCGTGACCGTTGAGTATGCGAGAAAGTGCGGCACGCGTTACGCCCAGCCGCTCGGCAACAGTCGTGATACTGAGTTCGCCCAGGTAGTCGCGCAACACCAGTCCGGGGTGCGCCGGGTCATGCATTGATGTCATCGTGGGCTCCTTAGTGATAATCCTGGTAATCAACCAGAACAGCGTCTGTTCCTTCGAAAAAAAACGTCAGACGCCAATTGCCGGTTATCCATATTGACCAGTGGCCTTCGACATCCTGCTTCTTCGAGTTCCGGCCGGCGAGCGCGTGGAGTTTCCACGCCGCTGCGTTCATATCCTCGGGACCCGTAGCAGCATGCAGCGCCGTCAGGCGAATCTGCAGTTTCTCCGCATGGGCGGCGGCACTCCCGGCTTTTGATCCGGTCATAAAAAACCGCTCCAGCCCTTTGTGTCGAAAGCTCTTGATCATTCGTATAGTGTACACGAACGCTATACGAAATAGAAGAACGACCGATTGTGCGCGATTCAAACCACCGCCGCCCCGCCACCAATTTCAAGCACCAGCGGAAAACGCACTTCGAACACACTGCCGCGGCCTTTGTACGATTCAAAGCGGATCACGCCCTGCAGTTCGAGCGCCAGTTCCTTCACGATCGCCAGCCCCAACCCGGTGCCGGGAATCTCGTCGGACGCCGCGCGTTCGAATTCCTCGAACACGCGTTCGCGATCCTCTTCGCTGATCCCCGCACCGGTGTCCGACACGCGCAGCGTCCAGTGCTTCGCGTCCGACACGACGATCGCCAGTTCCACCTCACCCGTAGTCGTGTATTTGATCGCGTTGGACAGCAGGTTCAGCGCGATCTGCTTCATCTTCAGCCGGTTGGACGCGATCGTGCTCAATGCCGGATCAACTCGCCCCTTGAGCGTCAGCCCCTTCGCATTGGCGGACCCGTGGCAGAGTTGCATGAGTTCATCGAAGAATTCGTTCAGGTCGAAACGCTCGACCGTGAGGATGGAATCATCGCCCAGCACTTTCGAGTATTCGCCCATTTCATCGACGAGCGTGGCCATGTCGGTGACTTGCCGTTTGGCGAGCGCAATCGCCCTTTCGTTTTTCGCCTGCGAGCGCCCGATCAGTTGCAGCGCAGTGGCAAACACATTCAGGAAATTGCGCAGGTCATGCGCCACGCGGCGGGCGACCTGCATGCGGGTTTCGTAAAGGTCGCTGATCAACTTCTGCCGCAGGGTCAGTTCGTGATTCGCGCGCTCCAGCATGCCGGTGTATTCGTCGAGTTTCCGGTCGCGCTCGCCCACCGCCTCGCGAACGGACGTGAGCGTGACGAAACTGAGCGTCTGGTCGGTGATCAGACGGGCGCGTTCCTCGCGCTTGCGATCGAATGAGTGGTCGTGCTCCGCGTACTCGCCAATGGCCGCGAGCAGCACCTGACGAAACAAGTCCAGTTCGCGAACCAGTTCGTCAATGCGATAACCCTGCTGCCAGCGCCATTTCCCGTGTTCGCGCGCGTCATGTTCGATCGCATGTTCCTGCGTATCCATGTCCTGCGATTCGAGCACGAGGCAGATTTCATCGAAAATGCGCGGGACGTGATCGGCAAGCTGCCGATAGGTGAGATCGTCGGAATGCTCTACCTCTGCGTCGCCGAAGACGAGCTGCATCCAGCGTTCGGTGAGTTCCGCCTGTCGGCCGCGCAAAGCGGTCGCGAGGCCGTTCAAGGCGCCGATGGTGATATGGCTCATGCCCGAGATCCGTAAGCTTGATGGTGAGCGCCGGGTCGGCGCCTGGGTCGTGCTGATGCCGGCGGGATGGATGGCGCCCGCCGGAACGCTCGGTCCGGATACTGGATGCGAGTGAGTAAAGTATAAGACGACGTAACCGAGGGAAGCGGATTGCTTTGCGCGTGCCCGGCAGCAGTCACTCCCGGCTTGCCGTCGCGAGCGACATCGACGCGCTTGCGTCCATCAAGCGCTGGACAAACTGACGCGCCGACGGCGACAGCACGCCGACCTTGCGCGTCACGATCCCGAATGTCTGCGATTTCGACTTGAAGCCGATCGGCAGCGTCCGCAGCATGCGATGCTTGCAAAACAGCCGGGCAACGCCCGCCGGCAGCACCGAAACCAGGTCGGCGCTACATTGCAGCAACGCGACTGTCACGAAGGTCGACGCCGTCGAGATCGCGCTTAAAGGCACCTGCGCGCCCGCCAGGTCCATCTCGCGCTGCAACAGCGCCTGCATGGGCATGGCGCTCGGATACGTGACCCAGCGATGCCCGCCCAGATCGGCAAAGGTCAGCTCATTGGCTGCAAACGGCGGATGGTCGTAGCCCACCACCACGGACAAGGGTTCATCGCCTATCGGCTGATACATGTAGCGCGAGGGTTCATCGCTGACGATCGAGCGGCCGACCACCAAGTCCAGCCGCCCTTCGTCGAGCAGCGCCAGCATCCGCGCGCTGGTGTCCTCGACTATTTCTTTCGATAAACCCGGGTTGCTCACCTGCAACTCGTTCAGGATTGGGACCACCAGATCCGGCACCGCCCCCATGATCGCGCCCACCGCCAGACGGCCGCCCGTGCCCGAGCGGATATCGGCGACTTCCTGGCATAGCGAGGTCAGGTCGGCCGCCAGCAGCCGCGCGTAGCGGATCACGCAAAAACCGAACTGGTTGGGCACCAGCCCTTTCTTCGCGCGTTCGAACAGCGGCGCTTCCAGCATGGATTCCAGCTCGGCGAGCGCCTTGCTCGCGGCCGATTGCGTCATCGACATCGCGCTCGAGGCTTTGTGCAGCGACTTGTGGTCGTCCAGCGCAATCAGCAACTGCAACTGTTTCATGCGCAAGCGGCCCATCAATACATCCAGCGTGGATTTCATCGCGCGTTCTACGAACCTTAAGGGTGAGTCGCAAAAGCGATCACTAGATGGAAAGGTTTCACTATACAGCGCCTCGAACCAGCCCCTATAGTTGTCTCAAATAGATAATGGAGACTCCTGATGCCCAATCCGTCTAACCGCGCAATCTATCGCGGCGTGTTCCCGGTCGCCCCGACCGTCTTCGACGCCACCGGCCGCCTCGACCTCGATGGCCAGCGACGCGCGATCGATTTCATGATCGACGCCGGATCGCACGGCCTGTGCATCCTCGCCAACTTTTCCGAACAATTCGCGCTCACCGACGACGAACGCGCCGCCGTACAGAAAGCTGTGCTGGAGCACGTGGCCGGCCGCGTGCCGGTGATCGTGACCACCACGCATTTCAGCAGCGATGTCTGCGCGGCCCGCAGCCGCGCCGCGCAGGACGCCGGCGCCGCGATGGTCATGGTCATGCCGCCGTACCACGGCGCGACCATCCGTGTGGGCGAACGCGGGATTTACGAGTTCTTCAACCGCGTGTCCGACGCCATCGACATCCCGATCATGATCCAGGACGCGCCGGTCGCCGGCACGCCCCTCTCCGCGCCGTTCCTGGCGAAGCTCGCGAAGGAAATCGCGAACGTGTCGTACTTCAAGATCGAAACGGCGCAAGCGGCGTCGAAGCTGCGCGAACTGATCGAGCTGGGCGGCGACGCGATCATCGGCCCGTGGGATGGCGAGGAAGCCATCACGCTGATTCCGGATTTCGATGCAGGCGCGACCGGCGCGATGACCGGCGGCGGTTATCCGGACGGGATTCGCAAGGTCGTCGACGCCTACACATCGGGCGATACGGAAGGCGCCGCCAAGCTGTATGAGCAATGGCTGCCGCTGATCAACTACGAAAACCGCCAATGCGGTCTCGCCGCCTGCAAGGCGCTGATGATGGAGGGCGGCGTGATCCGCTCCGACACCACGCGTCACCCGTTTGCCGCGATGCATCCATCGACTCGCGCCGGCTTGCTGAAAGTCGCGCGCCGCCTCGATCCGCTCGTGCTGAGCTGGGGCAAATAGCACGCGCCAAGTAACGCAATCCGCACGCTCAATTACACCCACAGGATTCGAAACATCATGGAAATTTCCAGCGATCTGCTGATCGGCAAACAATCCGTCCACGGTACGAACGGCTCAATCAAGGGTATCGATGCCGCGACGGGCGAGCCGCTCGCGCCCGCCTTCGGCGGCGCGTCGCTCGATCAACTCGAGCAAGCCTGCGCGCTAGCGTGGCAAGCATCGGATATCTACCGCGAACTGCCGCTTGAAACCCGCGCCAGGTTCCTGGAAACGATCGCGCAGAACATCCTCGATATCGGCGATGTGCTGATCGACCGCTGCGTAGCCGAAAGCGGCCTGCCGCGCGGACGCATCGAGGGCGAACGCGGCCGGACCGTCGGCCAGTTGCGCATGTTCGCGGCGGTCGTGCGCGAAGGCGATTTCCTTGGCGTGCGTATCGACCCGGCGCAACCGGAGCGCAAGCCGCTGCCGCGCGTCGATTTGCGCCTGCGTTATGTGCCCCTCGGCCCCGTCGCCGTGTTCGGCGCGAGCAACTTCCCGCTGGCGTTCTCGGTTGCCGGTGGCGACACTGCCTCCGCGCTGGCCGCCGGTTGTCCCGTGATCGCGAAGGCGCATTCGGCGCATCCGGGGACGTCGGCGCTGGTCGGACGCGCCGTGCAAAAAGCGGTCGCGGACTGCGGTCTGCCGGAAGGCACATTCTCCCTGCTCTTCGATAGCGGCCGCGACATCGGCCAGGGTCTCGTCTCGGATCGACGCATCAAGGCAGTCGGCTTTACCGGCTCGCGCGGCGGCGGCACGGCGCTGATGAAGCTGGCAGCGGCGCGTCGCGAACCGATTCCGGTCTACGCCGAGATGAGCAGCATCAACCCGGTTTTGTTGTTCCCGCACGCGTTGAAAAACCGCGGCGCGGCGATCGGCAAGGCCTTCGCCGGCTCGCTTGCGCTGGGTGCCGGCCAGTTCTGTACGAACCCTGGCCTGGTGCTGGCAATTGATGGCCCCGAGCTCGATGCGTTCATCGAAGCAACCGGTGCTGCGTTGAGCGAGACGCCGGCCGCCACGATGCTGACGCCGGGTATTCACAAGGCTTACGAATCGGCGGTGAACAAGACAGCGGAACACGGCGAGGTCCAGACACTCGCGCGAGGTTGTGCAGCGAAAGGCGCGACGCAAGGGCAAGCGGCGTTGTTCTCGACCACCGCTGCAGCGTTCCGCGCTAACCCGGAATTGCATGAGGAGATCTTTGGCGCGGCTTCACTGATCGTCCGATGCCCGGACCTGGCCACCGTGCTTGAGCTCGTCGAACAATTGGAAGGCCAGTTGACGGCGGCATTGCATATCGACGAAGCGGATTTCGACGATGCACGCCGTTTCCTGCCAGCGCTCGAACGGCGCACCGGACGGATTCTTGTCAACGGGTTCGGTACGGGCGTCGAAGTTGGACATGCCATGGTCCATGGCGGCCCCTTTCCCTCCACCGCCGACGGCCGATCAACGTCCGTGGGCAGTCTCGCCATCGACCGCTTCCTGCGTCCCGTCAGCTACCAGGACATGCCCGACGGCTTGTTGCCGGACGCATTGAAGACCGCCAATCCGCTCGGTCTGAACCGGCGGCTCGACGGCAAGCTGCAGTTAGGGAAGTAAGGACCTAAAGCGGCGGGCATCACACTTCGAGGCAGCAGTTCAAGCTGACCTCGAAGTACTCGTAACTGCGCTGGATGCTGCGTTTGACTTCGCGGATGTCGGCCATGCGCGGCGTGAGGCCCATCATGGTGGCGACAATATCGAGCGCTTCCCACGGATGCGCGTCGTCGTAATGGGTGTGCATCCTGAGCCAGCGTATGGTCTTCTTGCGGATCGGTTCAGGGTAGCTGTGCGCGAGGGTGTCGCGGCTGCAGAGCAGCGTCGACCATTCTCCGGTCACCCCTTCAACGGCAAAATTAGTCGCCGCGATCGACGCATGCAGCGGGTCCGCATTGCTGCTTTTCCAGCACCAGTGACTCAGTGCGAACGCAAGCGCGGGCGCTTCGCCGGCTTGCAGGTCCTCGCGCGTTACCTCGTGGGCCGCGGCCCAGTCGACCCAGTAATCGGCGTGGTTCTGCTCGACGCGGATATTACGCGTGAGATACCGCCGCGCCATACGCAAGCCCGGCGTTTCTTCGGGTCCGATCTTCTGCAGGTTCATGCCCATGTACTGCGGAAACTGATTGATCACCGGCCAGCCGTTGATCAGGAACGCACGCATTTCACGCGGGCCAAGCTCGGCGTCGCGCAAGGACCGAAACAGCGGATGAGACGTCACACGGTTTTTCGCCGCGCCGGTTTCCAACAAAACTTCCTGCAACCAAAGTGGGTAGCTTGCTGTGTTCTTGAGGTCGCCCTCTCTTGTAAACCCACCCCCCATTACGCCTCCTTAGCTAATGTCAGGACGGCCGGCTCTGTCCAAAGCGTTGGCCGCCCTATGTAATACCCTTGCGCGTAATCCACCCCGAGGGCATGCAGCGCCCGCAGGATCCCTTCGCTTTCCACGTATTCCGCAATGGTCCGGCATTTCATGGAGTGGCCCATTTCGTTGATGGCCGCGACCATCTCGCGGCTCACCGGATCGAGCACCATGTCGGTCACGAAACTGCCGTCGATCTTCAAATACTCCACGGGCAGATGCTTCAGGTAACCGAACGACGACATGCCGGCGCCGAAGTCATCGAGTGCGAAATGGCAGCCGAGCGCATTCAGTTCGTGCATGAACCGCGCCGCCGATGCCAGGTTGGCAATCGCGGTGGTCTCCGTAATTTCGAAGCAGATCATGCCAGGCGAGACGCCTGTGCGCTGAAATTGCTCGCGCACGAAGCCGAGGAAACGTTCATCGCCGACCGACGCGCCCGACAGGTTGATCGCGTATTCCTTGAAACGCTTATGACGGGTACGCGACAGCATATCGAAGGCATTGCGGATCACCCACCGGTCGATCGCCGTCATGAGGCCATAGCGCTCGGCGGCAGGAATGAACAGCGTTGGCGCGATCACGCCGTTGGTCACGGTCGGGTCGAGCATGCGCAACAGCAATTCGGCGCGCTGCCCTTCCGTTGAGGCCGGCAAGCCCTCGCCGACAGCCACGATAGGTTGCACGTAGAGGCAGAAGTCGTCGTGTTCGAGCGCCTGCTTCAGACGTCGTCCCCACGATACCTCGCTCGCGTGGCGCGCCAGTTCGCGGTCGCCGAGGTCCGCCAGCTGCACCCGGTCGCGGCCGCGTTCCTTCGCCATGTAGCAGGCGATATCGGCGAGCCGCATGGCCTCTTCCACGCTCATTTCCGTGTTGCGCAAGTCAACCACGCCAACGCTCACGCTGGTGGTGAACGGCTGCGCCTCCCAGTTGAAGACGAAGTCATTCAGGCACGCGCGCAGGCGTTCCGCGACCTCCTGGATGCCCGGGGTGTCGTAACCCTGCAGCAGCACGCCGAACTCGTCGCCGCCGAGCCGCGCGAGCGTGTCGTCGGGCTGCAGGCTGGCCTCGAAGCGCAACGCGACTTCACGCAACATGGCGTCGCCGGCTGCGTGGCCGCAGGTGTCGTTGACCACCTTGAAACGGTCAAGATCGAGGAACAGGAGCGCCGATGCCGCCGGCAGCCACGACGCCACCTCGCTCCAGCGCGTACCCAGCGCATGTTGCAGGCGCCGCTCGAATTCGGCGCGGTTCACGAGCGCCGTGAGGCCGTCGTGCGTGGCTTGCCAAGCCAGGCTTTCGATATATTCGTACTCGCGGGTCATATTGCGCAGGATCAGCACGAAGCCGGATTCCTCATCGGCCATGTTCGGCGATGCGCCTGCCGCGCTGATGCGCGACGTCACCGCCTGCACGCGAATCTCTGCGCCGTCGCGCCGCTGCAGCAGCATTTCAGCGGCTTCGCCATCTGGGCGCGTGCCCGCCCGGGCGTCTTCGATCGGGTTGAGCGGCTGGCGGCTATCGGCGTGAAGCAACCTGAAGTTCTGGATCAGCGGCCGCCCGAGACAGTCGTCCGCCAGACGTCCGGCGATGCGCTCGGCCGCCGGGTTAATGAACTCGATATGCCCTGAGGGTCCCGTCGCGATCACCGCCTCGCCGATGGAACCAAGCGTCGCTTTCGCGCGCGCCTCGCTTCGCTTGAGCGCGGCTTCAATGCGCCCGCGCTGCCCGATCAGCCGCCGCACATGCACCGTTGAGAGACACACGAGCAGTAGCGCGGCGACCAGGTCGACCGTCAGTAACAATGACGCCGTCTTACGGAATGCAGTACTTAATACCTGAGAGAAAGCCCAGGAGAGCGGCGCGATGGTCGCGTTGATCGTCGCAATCTGCGCTTTATAGGCACTCACGAGGTTCATGGGCAAGCCGCCGGCCGCGACCCGCGCGTGCAGCTCGTTGCCGACCCGCTCCAGCTTCGCCATTTCGGCGTCGCCGCGGGTCCAGTAGCCGACCGCCTCGCTGAAATAGCTGACGTGGCGGAACATCTTGAAGGTCCAGATCACGTCGCTGACGTCGTCGGGATGTACGCCGCTCGCCATGAGCGCCCGGCGTGCGGTGACCGGATCAGCCTTGGGCTGGTCGAGTGCCAGACGGGCCGTGCGCAGGTTGCGCGGGCCGTCCATGGCGGTCAGATACTGCTTGTAGCTGCTTTCGGAGCCGGTTTCGGCGTACAGGTTCAGATAGAAAGCCGCATCTTTCTGGCCCTTCGACCAGATACTTTCTCCGCCAATGTAGGCCCGTACCGACGACATGATGTCGATACTGAAAATGGCGAGCGAAACCAGGACAAGAATGACGACCAGAAACGGCCAGGTGATCCGTATGAGCTGCGCATTCTCGCCCTTAGACGGCATGTCCATCGATATGTCCCTTCTCCAGGCCCGATGCCGGGTGAGTTGCCGAGGTCACGCGGCGAGCATCGGATGGTGAGTCACTTGTATTTTTGGCGGCTTTAGGGGTGTTGCGCCCAGCCTCTCGCAGCGCGCTTACATCCTACCAAATTGCGAGTCTGGCTCAAATTTATTACTGGGTGTTCTATTCAGCGTAAACACCGAAGAATAATGGGCTCAAGCTGTTGTTTTTGAATCCGCAGCGGCCTGTTTAGGCGTGCCTTGAAGCGCCATATTCGGACAGAACCTAGGCTCCCGCCGACGAAACCACCGGCCGCTTTTACCTGTTCGCCAGCGCCTTGACCGGCGGGGCCTAAGCAGGCATTTAAGCGCTGTGGCGCAAGCTCCGCGTGATCGATCCCCTAGCGTGTTGACGCCGCCACGGAGATGTCACATATTGATTCCGGCTCCCTCGGCGATTGTTTAGCTTAGGGAGTCCGAAGCATTTCATCATACGAGTAACGGTATTGTCCGATTAAACCGGACACGCAAGCGGGAGGGACAACCCTTGTGTCCCGGGAGGTTTCTGGCATGGCCCATCTCTTCTTTCCCACATCCGCCGATTCCGTGACCTGCAAGCGTTGCGGCAACGACATCCCGAGCGATGCCGATATGTGTCCGCATTGCGGCGCCGATCACGGCCCGGTTGGCCCGGACTCAAGCGCGGCGAAAACCACCGCGCTCTCAACAAACCTGCGCTTGCCTTTCGGTGCGCGTCGCGAAGTCCTGAACGTGTCGCCGCCCTACCCGAGCATGACGGACGAGTCCAGGCTGGCCGGCACCGGCGAGCCGCGCTGGGACGTATCGAGAACCATCACGCTGGGCGCCGTGGCATTGGTGCTGGTAGCCGGCGGCGTGATCTATTCGCAGCGCGGCAGCAGCCGCGTTGATACCGCCACCCACTCCGAAACGCCGGCCGAGCATAGCGCGTATGGCGTCATCGATATGAAAACCGCCCACGATACGCCAGCGCCCACAGCGCCCCCGGCGAGGTCCGCTGCCGCGGCCACGGCCATGACAACCAGGCAGGCGCAAACAGCGGCAACGCCCTCCGTCGCCGCCCGCGAAGCCTTGCCCACCGATACCTCCTCCCGCGCGGCAACGCCGCTAGCCAGCGCGACCGACAACCTGCAGGCCGCGCGAGACGCGATCACGCGCGGCGACCTGACCACGGCGCGGCGGCGTTTCTCGAAGATCCCGGCGTCACAACTGAGCGCCGCCAACGTGCAGCAAACCCAGGCAGACCTCACTAGCCTGGAACACGCACGAGACGAGATGCTGCGAGCCGCGCACAGTTGCGAAGCGATCGGCTCATGGTTGTGCGTGCGCCAGAACGCCCGTGTCGTGCTGACAATCGATGCCAGCAATGCGGAAGCGCAGACCCTCGTCGAGCACGCAATCGCCCGTTCGGGATGGCTCAATAAACCCGCGCCCGCTCCCGCGACCACGGCGGCGCATGGCGGCCGCCATAACAATGCGAACACGGCAGCAGTGACGCCTGCGCCCATGGATGCCCCCGCTCCGCGTGTAGCGGCCACGGTTGCGCCTGCGTCGACACACAAGCCCGCCGTCAGCGTCTCGGCGGCCGAGCATGCGCGAGCCGTCGCCGCGATGGGAGTGCCCACGCCCATTCAAACACCCTTGGCAGCGGCGCCGGTCGCACCCACGGTCGTCACGACCAAGCGCTCGCCTGTCGCCGCACGGGCCGCGCCAGAAGCGGCGCGCGTCAGCACGGGCTCGCAGGCTCCGCTCACGTCGGCAGCGACCGGCACGCCGCTGCTGCAAGAGACTGCGCCATCTCGTTCGGCAGCACCCGCGTTTGTCCCGATGCCGGACGGTCCGGACGCGATGCCCGCTACCGCATTGGTGGGCAATCCTCCGGCTACTGCGGCCCAGATTCCGAGCGATACCGCCTCACCGACGTCGACACGGCCACTCGCACCGGTCAGCGAAGCTGCGCCGGTGCGGGCGGGCATTGTGTCGCCTCCCGTGGCTCGCACGGCCGCCTCAGGTCGCAACCTGACCAGTGCGGCTCCAATGCATGTGCCGGCCTTCAATTCGACCAATGCCGACGAGGAGGAGCGCGCAATCCTGGAGTCGGGCTGGAGCAAGAGCCCGTCGCCTGCACAACGCTCCACGCCGCAGTAGGAAGCACGCGGTAGAAACACGCTGCAGAAACACCCGGGAGACAGGGAACAGGAGACTTTTAGGAGGTTGAAGGCCGCGCCGGGAGACGCAGGCCACTGTGGTCTATACGTGTAATGAAAGTTGGCCAACACATTAAAACGACTCACACGACATCATGCGCAAGACTTTCTTCTTCATGCTGTTCGCCCTCTTCGGGCTCGCCGGCCTCGTTGCGGAGGCGCATGCGCAATCCGACTACAAGATCGTCACCGGACCGGAACGCGGCACTTACATCCAGATAGGCCAGGACCTGTCGAAGATAGTGGCTGATCCGATCGGCATGAACCTGGACGTTCTCGCGTCCAAGGGCTCCGCCGAAAACGTGCAGCGCATGCGTTACGAACCGGGCGTGAAATTCGCGCTCGTGCAGTCGGACGTGTACCAGGCTTACCTCGATATGGCCAAGGCCGGCAACACGGAAGCAGGCAAGATCATCCAGCCTTTGCGGCTCATCATGCCCTTGTATAACGAAGAAATTTACTTCGTAGTCCGGGCGGACTCGCCCTTGAACTACATCCATGAGATCAAGGACAAGAACATCAGCGTCGGATTGATCGGCAGCGGCACGGCGCAATCGGCAACCACGATCTACAGGCTGATGTTCAATAGCCCGATCCCCGACCAGAACGCGCAGCATTACAGCAACGAGGACGCGCTCGCCAAGCTGATCGTGCGCAAACTCGATGTGGCGGTCATCATCGCGGGGCAGCCGGCCAAGCTGTTCCAGGACCTGAACCCGGACCTGCTGAGCCAGATCAAACTGCTCAAGGTCGATCCTTCAGCGCCCGAGACCGCGCGTGCTGAACAGACGTATTTCCCGGCGACCATCCGCACGTCGAGTTATCCGAACTGGATCAAGGAAGATTCGCCGACGTTCACCGTCAAGGCGTTTCTGGTGACTTACGACTACAACCTGCGCGGTACCGTCGGCGCGATGACGCAGTTTGCCGACTCGCTCTGCACCCACTTCGATGAGCTGCAGGCCAATGGCCATCCGAAATGGAAGCAGGTGAAGATGGAATTGCCACCGCTCACTCGCGGCTGGAAATACTATCCGCCGATAGAAAAACACTTGCGGGCGTGCATCCGGAAGATGGCGTCGGCTGGCAGCGGCGAGTCGGCTACGCCCGTGACGCAACACGCACCTAAGCGCCCATGCACCGATGCAGAAAAGGTGTTGATGTTGTGCAATAACGAATGACGCGGGCGGTGGAAGAGGCAGGCGGAATGAACCCGCCTGCCTGCTTTGTCGTTTCGGTTACTTCGTTGCCAGTTCCACTTCGGGATAGACCTCGCCGCCGACCGGCAGGTTCTGCGCGACCATGCTTACGCGCGGCTGCAACAGCAGCGCGACCAGCCCGCTCCAGCCGGTCTGGTGCGACGCGCCCACGCCTCGGCCGGTATCGCCATGAAAGTACTCGTGGAACAGCACCAGGTCTTCCGAGCGCGGGTCCGCCTGCAGTTGCGGATACGCGGCCATGACCGGGCGCAAGCCGTCCTTGCCCTTCAGGAACAGGCGCGTCAGGCGGCGCGCGAGTTCGTCGGCTATCTCACTCAGCGAGCGCTTCTCGCCCGATCCCGTCGGATACTCCACGCGGAAATCATCGCCGTAATAACGATGGAATTCGTATAGTGATTCGATCAGCAAATAGTTGACCGGCATCCAGATCGGCCCGCGCCAGTTCGAGTTACCGCCGAACACGCGTGAATCCGATTCACCCGGCAGATACTGCACGCAGAAGCGGTCACCGTTGTGCTCGAGCACGAACGGCGCGTCCCGATGTACTCGCGACAACGCACGCACGCCGTAGTCGGACAGGAACTCGCTTTCGTCGAGCATGCGCCTGAGCAGCGCCTTCATCCGATGTCCACGCAGCACCGACAGCAGCAGGCTATTGCCCTTGCCCGGCTCGTTCCAGCGCGACACCAGCTTCGCGAGATCAGGCCGATGCTCGAGGAACCATGTCAGCCGGTCCCGCAAGCCCGGCAACTGGCCGTGCAAATGCTCTTCGAGCACATGGACCGCGAACAGCGGAATCAAGCCGACGATAGAGCGGATGCGCATTGGCACGCTCGTGCCGTCAGGGAGTTGCAGCACGTCGTAGAAGAACTCGTCGCGTTCATCCCAGAGACCGGTGTCACACGTATCGCTGCAACTGACCGCCTCGGCAATGTACAAAAAATGCTCGAAGAACTTCACGCCGATATCGACGAATACGTGATTCGCGACCGCCAGTTCCAGCGCGATCCGCATCAGGTCGAGCGCATACGCGGCCATCCATGCGGTGCCGTCGGACTGGTCGATGCGGCCGCCCGTTGGCAGCGGCGCCGAGCGGTCGAAGATGCCGACGTTGTCCAGCCCGAGGAAACCGCCCTGGAAGATGTTGCGGCCGTCGGCGTCCTTGCGGTTCACCCACCACGAGAAGTTCAGCAGCAGCTTGTGGAAGACGAGTTCAAGGAAGTCGCGATCCGCCTTGCCGGTAATGGCGCGATCGATTTCATAAACGCGCCATGTCGCCCATGCGTGAACCGGCGGATTGGCATCACCGAACGCCCATTCGTAGGCGGGCAGTTGCCCGTTGGGATGCTGGTAGCGGTCCTTCACCAGCAACAGCAATTGTTTCTTCGCGAATGCCGGATCGACCAGTGCAAACGCGGCCGCATGAAACGCGAGGTCCCACGATGCGTACCACGGGTATTCCCACTTGTCCGGCATTGAGACAATGTCCGCATTGCACAAGTGCCGCCAGTCGGCATCGCGGCCACGCTTGCGGGAGGCTGGCGGTTTCGGCTGCAACGGATCACCGTCCATCCAGCGCGTGACATCGAATTGGTAAAACTGCTTCGACCACAGCATGCCTGCCAGCGCCTGACGTTGTACGAGCCGCTGGTCGGCGTCAACGATTTCATGCTGGAGGCCCGCGTAAAAGGCATCGGCTTCCGCAATACGGCGAGCAAACAGCGCGTCGATATCAAGCGGTTGCCGGTCACAATCCACATCCGACGCCGGGCGCCAGCGCATGGTCACGACCGTGCGGCTGTTCGGGGCAAACTCGAGATGCACGTGCGCGGCGGCGCGCGTGCCGGTGTCGCGGCGAATGGCGCTTTCTTCGCCCTGCACGATGTAGTCGTTGAAGCCGTCCTTGAACGGTCCCGCCCCTTCCGAGCCGAACAAGCGCCTGACGTTGGTTTCGTTCTCGCAGAACAGCCAGTTGACCGTGGCGTCGCCGCGCGCTTCAGCGGTTACGACCAGTGGCTCGTGGCCGTCGCTTTGCGCTATCACGCGGCTGCCCTTTGCATCGGATTGCAAGGTCAGTGAAGGTTTTTTCGAAGGCTGCCACGACCACGTATTGCGCGCCCAGATCTGCGGCAGGAGGTCGAGCGAAGCGGAGCGATCCCCGCGATTTTCGACCGTCACCCGCATCACGATATCTTCAGGCGTATTTTTCGCGTACTCGACATGGACATCGAAATACGCGTTGTCTTCGAACGCGCCCGTGTCGAGTACTTCGTACTCCGGCATGTCCGCACCGCGTCGGCCGTTTTCCGCGACGAGATCGTCGTAGGGGAATGCGGCGTGCGGATATTTGTACAGCATGCGCATGTAGGAATGCGTCGGGGTGCCATCGACGTAAAAGTACAGCTCCTTCACGTCCTCGCCGTGGTTGCCTTGCGCATTCGTCAGGCCAAACAAACGTTCCTTGAGGATCGGGTCGACGCCGTTCCACATCGCGAGCGAAACGCACCAGTTGAGGTGGTCATCGCCGAATCCGGCAATGCCGTCTTCGCCCCAGCGATAAGCGCGGCTGCGCGCATGATCGTGCGGAAAATAGTCCCAGGCGGTGCCGTTTTCGCTGTAGTCCTCGCGCACGGTGCCCCACTGACGCTCGCTGAGATACGGTCCCCAGCGTTGCCAGCGCGGACAGTCTGTGGAATGGAGCCGGGCTCCTTCGATGGTGTCGAGTGACTTGGTGGCGCGCAGTGGCGGCATGGGACGTCCTTGACTAAAAGCGTGACGGAAAGACCGATAATCTAGCGCGTTTGCGGCATCTCGGCAGGATCGGCGGCGTCAGCGGGTTGACTATCAAGTTGCGTATCAAGTGGATTATCAAGCAGACGTTCGAGACGCATGAGTTCGCCGAGCGACCACGCCTGGAATGGCGTGCCGCCGGGTGTATGCGGCGCGTCGCCATCCGCCACTTCGGAAATATGGTCCAGCCCCGCAGCATGCAGATGGTCGCGCAGGGGCCTGACAAAACGCTCGCGAGCCACGGCTTTCGATGCTTGATCGTCGCCGTGAACCCGCAGCCACGCCGCAACGAACGGCCCCATCAGCCACGGCCAGACCGTGCCCTGATGGTACGCACCATCGCGTTCCAGCGGCGTGCCGGTGTAGCGGCCCTGATAGGCAGGATCATTCGGCGACAAGGTCCTGAGGCCGAGCGGCGTCAGCAAAAGCTGCTCGCATTGATCGACGACCGCGCGTGCGGTGACGCTATTTTCTATCACCGCAAACGGTAGGCCGCCCACGGCAAAAAGCTGGTTCGGACGGATGGCGTGGTCGAGCTTGCCGCGTTGGTGATCGGCATCGATTACGTCGTAGAGCGCACCGCTGGCCGGATCAGTGAAACGTTGCTGAAAAGCCTGCGTGGCACGCGAGGCCGGTTCCGTCCAGCGCGAATTCCATGCGGACCCAATGCGCAACGCGTTGATCCACAGCGCCTGCACTTCGACTGGCTTGCCGATGCGCGGCGTCACCACCCAGTCGCCCACCTTCGCGTCCATCCACGTCAGTTGCACGCCGGGAACGCCGGCTCGCAGCAAGCCATCGTCGGGATCGGCGCCGATCTGGAAACGCGTGCCGCGTGAGTAGCCGTCGAGAATGCCATCGACGGCTTGCTGCAACCGGTCCTGCGCTTCCCGTTCAGCGTGGCCCGTCGCGAGATAGTCGTGCACGGCGATCACAAACCACAATGATGCATCCACCGAGTTGTATTCCGGCGCGCCGCTGTCGGGAAAACGATTCGGCAGCATGCCTTCAGAGAGCGTGCCGGCCCATTCGAGCAAGATGGATTCGGCGTCGGTGTATCGGCCGGATGCGATCAGCAGGCCGCGCATCGCGATGAAGGTGTCGCGGCCCCAGTCCGTGAACCACGGGAAACCGGCGAGGATCGTACTGCCCTTGTTTCGCGCCACGATGTAGGCATCGGCAGAACGATGCAGCGGCGTTGCAAAAGCTGCACGGCGGGCTCGTTCAATGTCAGCGAGCTGCTTCGCGGTATCGACGGCGTTGGTCTTCGCGCCCTCATTCGCGCTCAACACGAGCACCGCTTCGCCAAGCGATAAATCGAACGAAAAGATTCCGGGCGTAGCGAGGTCTTCGTTGAAGTCCATGCCGCGTTCGCGCTCGGCGGTATAGCAGAAATTGCGGTACCAGTCAGGCGCGTGAACATACGATCCATTCGATGCCGCGACCACCGCCGGCACGTCGCCATACGCTTGCCATCGGACCTGATCTCCCGTCGCCGTGTAATTGAAATTGAACGCCGGGTTCTCGTGATGCAGCGCGTGATAGTCGCGGCCGGAAAGCAATGGCCGAACCTTGAGCGTGAATGCCTCGCCGTCGAGCCGCCAGCGCATCACCGTCTGCGCACTTGCCTTCGCGACGAACAGTTCAGCGGTCAGGATATGGTTGTCGCCGACCTGGAAGCGCCACGTGGGCCACGGGTCGGTATCGAAGGAAAGCAGGCTTTCGGAGGGATCCGGCCAGACAGAACCGTCGCCATAACGCTGCATGGACAGCGGAACGCGCGTCTGCCCGGAGGCGTCCTCCAGCCACACTTCCACGCCGTTCACCAGCACCATGCGCCCCGCGGGCGGTTGCGTGGCGGTGAGAAGCAGGGCGTGATATCTGCGGGTCCGTTCAGTGCCCGCCGTGCCGCATGCGAAGCCGCCAAGCGCATCGGCTTCGAGCCACTCGTCGTTGAGACAGCCTTCACTGGCAGGGCATTCGAGGCGTGTCATTTTTGGGGCTGCTGCCGGTAGGCGCGAAGACCCTTGCTGGCTTGCGCCCGGATCTTGTTTTGCACGATCGATGACCAGCCGAGCAGCCAGCCCTTGAGTCCGAGCGCCTGACGGCTCCAGGTCCAGAGATCGAAACTATCCTGATGCTCGACGATCAGGCCATCGCGGATCGCGAAACGCGCGTTGATGCGGTTGATCACCTTGCGCCCGGTCTGCGTGAAACGATAGGTCGCGACCCAGTTCGCCGTCGCGGTCTGGCCGACAGTCTGGATGTTGCTGAAAGTGAGGGAGAATTCAGCGGCGCGCGAAATCAGCATGCGCCACATATCTCCCGCTTCGCGGCCCCGCAACACGCCGAACACCGGATCGCGGAACTCGACATCGGGCGCGTAGCATGCCGCCATCGCCTCGGCGTCGGAACGCTGGAAGGCTTCGTAGAAGCGCTGGATCAACGCGGCGTTCGGGTCCGTCATAGTCGGTCTCGTCCAGAGGGAAATTAGCTGACCGCGGCTACACCAATCTAATTCCGCAGCTTAAACCATGAACATGGAGACTGCGTGAATGATCAGGCCGACCGCACCGCCCACCAGCGTGCCGTTCACGCGGATGAACTGCAAGTCGCGGCCGACGCTCAGTTCCACGTCGCGCACGAGCGTGGCGTCGTCCCAATTGCGCACGGTCGCGGCAATATGCTTGGCAATGCCGTCGCGCAGATCCGGTGCAAGCGATTTGAGCGCGTCGCGCATGTGCTCGTTGATCGACTCGCGCAACGCCGGATCGCTGCCCAGCGCTGCCGCGAACGATGCCGATGCGCCCGTCACTTTTTTGTGCAGCGTCGAATCTGCTTGCGCGAGATCGCGGCGCAGCCAGTCCTTGAATTCGTCCCACAGGCCGTTCACGTAGGTGCGCAATTCCGGGCGTTCCAGCCATTCGCGCTTGTGCTGGTCGATGCGCGCGCGGAATGCCGGGTCCGTTTTCAGGCGTTCGATGAATGCTTCCACCGTCCGGTCGAAAGATTGGCGGCGCTCGTGTTCCGGGTTTTCGCTGATGTCGTGCAGCCACTTGTTTGCGCCGCGAACCAGACCGCCGGCGAACTTGTTGCCGAGATCTTCCGCGCTCAGGCCCACGAAACCGAGCATGCCGATCAGCTTCGGATATTCCTCGCCCGCCACGTCGAGGATTTTTGCGGCGAGAATGGCCTGAACTTCCTCACGGTCTAGCCATTGCGCAAGTTCGCGCAGGCCTTCGTCGAGCAGCATTTGATGGCGCCGGTCCGCCGTCAGCGTGGACAGCAATCCGCCTACCGCGCCCGCCAGGTCGAACTGTTCGGCGCGGCGGCGCAGGGCTTCGTGGAGCATTGTCTTGACGCGTTCATCGTCGACGAAATCGAGCATCTGGGCCGCCGCCGCGACCGCTTTTGCGCCGAGTAATGCCGCGTTCGCCGGTTCGGCCAGCCAGATCGCGAGGCGGCCGGCCGGATCGAAGGCGTTCACGCGGGCAACGAGCGCGTCGGTGCCGAGGAATTTATCGCGGACGAATTCGGCGAGGTTATCGGCCACGCGTGCCTTGTTCGCGGGCAGGATAGCCGTGTGCGGGATCGGCAGCCCGAGCGGGTGGCGGAACAGCGCGACAACCGCGAACCAGTCGGCCAGCGCGCCGACCATGGCGGCTTCGGCGAAAGCCGAGACCCACGCCCAGACGCCGGCGTCGTGCTGGCTCTTGGCGAGCACGAAGAGTGCGGCCGCCGCGACGAGAAGGCCGGCGGCGAACCATTTCATCTTCTTTAGTGCGAGTGCTTTGTCCTGCGTTGCCATCTTGGTCGGGGGGTTTGTTGGTGGAACAAGGGCGCCAGCATACCAGTGACACTGGAGGTCGGTGGATTCGCGGAAGGGGTTTTATGGGTCGAGGTTGGGGTGTTGGGTTCTGGCGTTAGCGGGCAGCGTCAGGGTGGTGTTTTTGGGCGTGGTGGTCGGGGTCTATGCCGGGTTGCTGCTTTCCAGGTCTTCGCAAGTTATATCTTGGCTGATTTCTTTATCACTATTAGCCACTGTGCGTGGCGGCACGTCATTTCTTTTTCCAAAGCGAAAAAGAAACGAAGCAAAGAAAACGCTTTCACCGCTCTACCCTAAGTGTCCACAGCGTGCAGTTCCATTTCATGGGTGCCCCAAAAGCACGGTGCTCGCAAGAGCGGAGGATGTTTGAAACCCTCTTTCTCGCGAATCCTGACAGTAAAACGCTTCGCCCCGTACGCTCTCGGGCAAGCACCCGTGTTCCACGGACCGGCACGGCCTCACGCGTATTTGCCGCTGCGGGGCTTCGCGGGTTAGCTATCAGTTTGCATTGTTATTTTCCGGGTTAGCCTCACGCATTCTGCAGATCCATTTCTCGGAGGTTTAAAAAATGGTTCGGCATGCATCCAAATTTGGAGGTTGGTTTTCCGCGGATAGCGCGGGGTACTCCTTGGGCAGGTTCAGTCGCTAGTGCTTGCCCGAGAGCGTACGGGGCGAAGCGTTTTACTGTCAGGATTCGCGAGAAAGAGGGGTTCAAACATCCGTGGCTCTGGCGAGCACCGTGCTTTTGGGGCACCTATGAAATGGAACTGCACGCTGTGGACACTTAGGGTAGAGCTGTTAAAAGCGTTTTCTTTGCTTCGTTTCTTTGTCGCTTTGGACAAAGAAATGACGCGCCGCCACGCGCAGTGGCTAATAGAGCTAAAAAGATCAATCAGAATAGAACCCGCGAAGACCTGAAAAGCAGCATCCCGGCACTGAACCAGACCGCAAACGCCAGAATCAGGGGCGCCGCGGCATAACCCCACCGCCCACTGCCCACCGCGATCGAATCCTTACAGCCCACCAAGCTGAAGTTCCTGCAGTGCAACCATAGCGGCATCCGCCGATTCTATCGGCACAAAGATGTGATCGTGGTACGCCGCCGCAACTACATTGCAACTGACGTTTGCCTTCCCGAGCGCAGTAGCGAAGGCAGCAGTCAGCCCGACCGCCTGAAGGTCCGAATGGACGGTGAGCGTGATCCAGGCCGCGCGGAATAAGGGCCGTATGCCCGCTCTCGATGCCGCCCCTTCCTCCACGATGATCGTCAGACCCTCTCGTTCGCGGAACGTCGCGATCGGGACGATATTGCCGAGGTCATAGGCAAAAGGCACAGTCGCGTAGACGTACACGCCCGGCTGGCGTTCAGGCGACATGGATGCAAGCAGCGTGTTCAGGTCAGCGATAGGGTTGGTCATGGTTTGTCTATCCTGCAGTTATTTTGTCCACCAGCGAGCCGCGCGATTGGTCAATACACTCTCCTAAAACCACCCTCAAGGAGCAGCCCAAAAATGATTTCCGATCGCAGCGAAGTGACTCGCATGATTCTCGCCGCCAAGGTGAGCAAAGGCCTGAAATGGGCCAACGTGGCGGAGCAAGTCGGCATGAGCAAGGAGTGGGTGACGGCAGGTTGCCTCGGGCAGATGACGTTCTCCAAAGCACAAGCCGAAACCGTCGGCGCCCTCTTCGACCTCTCCGATGAAGCCGTCGCCTGGCTGCAGATTGTGCCCTATAAAGGCTCGTTGCCGACGGCCGTCCCGACCGATCCCCTGATCTATCGATGGTACGAAATAGTGAGCGTTTACGGGACCACGATCAAGGAGCTGATCCACGAGGAATTCGGCGACGGGATCATGAGCGCAATCGATTTTTCGATGGATATCCAGCGCGAACCCGATCCCAAAGGGGACCGGGTCAACGTGGTTTTATCGGGCAAGTTTTTGCCCTACAAGAGCTACTGAGGCGTTACCGAGAAGTCACTGCACCGCCTCGGCCGTCTCCGTCCCGCGCTCGAGCACCGGCCGCAGCGCGGCGCCCGTATGACTGCGGGGATTCTTCGAGAGCGTATCCGGATCGGTCGCGGCCACGATCGATCCGCCTTCCGTGCCGCCCTCAGGCCCGAGATCGATCACCCAGTCGGCTTCGGCTATCACATCCAGATCGTGCTCGATCACGACCACCGAATGCCCGCCATCCACCAGCCGATGCAGCACGCGAATCAGCTTCGCGACGTCGGCCATATGCAGGCCAACCGTGGGTTCATCGAGCACATACAGCGTATGCGGCGCCTTCTGCCCACGCTTGCCAATATCGTCCCTCACCTTCGACAACTCCGTCACCAGCTTGATCCGCTGCGCCTCGCCGCCTGACAACGTGGGCGATGGCTGCCCAAGCGTCAGATAACCCAGCCCCACATCCTTCATGAGTTGCAGCGGATGCGAGATGCTGGTCATCGCGGAGAAGAACTCGACGGCCTCGTCGATCTCCATGGTCAGCACTTCGCCAATGTTCTTGCCGCGCCACGTCACCGCCAGCGTTTCCGGATTGAAGCGCTGTCCGTGGCAGACGTCGCACGGCACCTTGACGTCGGGCAGGAAGCTCATCGCGATAGTGCGCACGCCCTGGCCCTCGCAGGCCGGGCAGCGGCCGTCGCCGGTGTTGAAGGAGAAGCGCGATGCCGTGTAACCCCGCGCACGCGATTCGAGCGTGTCCGCGAACAGCTTGCGGATGGTGTCCCACATGCCGATATACGTCGCCGGGCACGATCGCGGCGTCTTGCCGATCGGTGTCTGATCGACTTCAAGCACACGGTCGATGGTCTCGAACCCTGTCACCTCCGTGCACCCTTGCCAACGATGCGTGACGTCGAACTTGGCGCGCGGCGCCTCGCGTGACAAAACGCTCGAACGATTGCGCGCGGGCATGTCGGCTTGCGCGGTTTTACGCGCGCGGCGCGTAGCCGGCGACGACAGAACCGAGCGGCCCACGGCATCGAGCAGGTTGGTCATCAGCACGTCACGCGCGAGCGTGGACTTGCCGGAACCGCTCACGCCCGTAATAGCAATCAGGCGGCCGAGCGGCATGCTCGCGGTGACGTTGCGCAGGTTGTGCAGCGTCGCGCCATGAACCGTGAGCCAGTTCTCGGGCGTGGCGGCGCGTTTCGCGGTCGCGGTTTTTACATCGCGGCGTGCTTGCAACGGATGCTGGATCGGGTTCGCCAGATACTGCCCCGTGAGGGAATCCGGTTGCGCCGCGAGATCGGCCACGTTGCCTTGCGCGACGACCGTGCCACCGCGTTTCCCCGCTCCCGGGCCAATATCGATGATGTGATCCGCGCGGCGAATCGTGTCCTCGTCGTGCTCAACCACCACCAGCGTGTTGCCCTTGTCACCGAGTTTCTTCAGCGCGTCCAGCAGGATCTTGTTGTCACGCGGATGCAAACCGATAGTCGGTTCATCCAGCACATAACATACGCCCTGCAGGTTGCTGCCGAGTTGCGCGGCGAGGCGAATGCGCTGCGCTTCGCCGCCCGACAACGTGGGCGCCGCACGATCCAGGCTCAGATAACCAAGGCCGACTTCTTCGAGGAAGAGCAAGCGGCCTTCAATTTCACTGACCACGTCGCGGGCGATATCCGCATCGCGGCCCTTGAGCTTCAGCTTCTTGATCCAGCCACGCGTTGCGCTGACCGTCCAGCGGCCGACTTCGGTTATCGGCTGATTGCCAAACGTCACCGCACGCGCAACTTCGTTCAGGCGCGTGCCGTTGCAATCCGGGCACGGTTGATCGACGACATCGTCCGGTTCCTGTTGCGCCGATGGAATCGTCTGCTCTCGGCCACGGCCGTCATCGGAGATCACGGTGTCGTCATAGACTTCGCGCTGTTCGCGTGTGAGCGTGACACCCGTCCCCACGCAGGTGTTGCACCAGCCGTGCTTGCTGTTGTACGAGAACATGCGCGGGTCGAGTTCGGGGTAACTCGTGCCACAAACCGGACACGCGCGTTTGGTTGAGAACACGCGAATCTCGCCAACGTGCTTTGTTCCCTTCTTGCCGCCATTCAGTGCGCCATGCAGGTCGTCGAGCGGAGCAAGCAAATGCATCACGCCCTTGCCCAGTTCGAGCGTTTCCAGCAGCATCGCTTTCAGCGTGGTTTCATCGCTGGCGCTGACAACCAGGTCGCCAACCGGCAACTCGATCGTGTGCTCCTTGAAGCGATCGATCTTTGGCCACGGATCGACAGCAAGGAACTCGCCGTCCACGCGCAAATGCGTGTGACCGCGTGTCTTCGCCCACTTCGCGAGGTCGGTGTAAATCCCCTTGCGGTTCACCACGAGCGGCGCGAGCAAGCCAATATGCTGACCTTTGAAATCCCGCATGATCTGCGCGACGATCGATTCCGGGCTCTGCGCCGTCACCGGCGCGCCGTCATGGATGCAATGCTGGATGCCGAGCTTCACATACAGAAGCCGCAGGAAGTGCCAGACTTCCGACGTGGTCGCGACCGTGCTCTTACGGCCGCCACGCGATAAACGCTGTTCGATAGCCACCGTCGGCGGAATGCCGTAGACAGCGTCCACTTCAGGACGCCCGGCCGGCTGAACGATCGAACGCGCATACGCATTCAGCGATTCCAGATAACGGCGCTGGCCTTCGTGAAAGAGGATATCGAATGCTAATGTGGACTTGCCCGAGCCCGATACACCCGTAATCACGTTGAACTTGCCGTGCGGGATATCGACGTCGAGCGACTTCAGGTTGTGCTCGCGTGCGTTGACAATACGCACCACGTCTTCGCCCTGCAATGCGCGCCGCGCCGCCGCGACTTCCGCGGCCAGTTGCAGCGGAACCCCCGACATGCGCTTCTGCGCCGCGCCCGGCGCCATGGCCTCTTCGTAGTCGAGCAGTGCACGGCCGGTATGCGATTGTTCGCACGCCGAAACATCGTCCGGCGTGCCGACGCAGACCACCAGACCGCCTGCATCGCCGCCTTCCGGACCGAGATCGATGATCCAGTCGGCCGCGCGGATCACGTCGAGATTGTGCTCGATCACGATCAGCGAATGGCCGCGCTCCAGCAAGCGCCGCAGCGCTTGCATCAGCTTGGCGATATCGTCGAAATGGAGACCCGTTGTGGGCTCGTCGAACATGAACAGGCGGCCCGGCAGGTTGCCGCTCGCCTGCGCCGTTTCCGCGAGGAACCCCGCCAGTTTCAGGCGCTGCGCTTCACCGCCCGACAGCGTGGGAACCGGTTGCCCGAGCTTCACATATTCCAGTCCAACGTCAACGATTGGCTGCAATACCCGCAGCACTTCCTTGTCTTTTGCAAAACAAACAACGGCTTCGCTGACGGTCAGGTCGAGCACATCCGCGACGCTGAGCGACTTGCCGTCGCGCTCGATCTGGACATCGAGGATTTCCGCCCGATACCGCCGCCCATCGCAATCCGGACAACGCAAATAGACGTCGCTCAGGAACTGCATCTCGACGTGTTCGAAGCCCGAACCGCCGCATGTCGGGCAACGGCCATCGCCGGAATTAAAGCTGAACATGCCTGCGCTATAACCCCGTTGCGCGGCCAGCGGCGCTTTTGCAAACAGCTTGCGAATCTCGTCGAACGCGCCGACATAACTCGCCGGATTGGAGCGCGCGGTGCGGCCGATCGGCGATTGATCGACGAAGATCACTTCGCTCAACGCGTCCGCGCCCTTCAATCCGCGGAATGCGCCCGGCGATTCGGTCGCCTTGCCGAAATGACGCAGCAACGCGGGGGCGAGCACGTCCTGGATCAGCGTCGATTTGCCCGACCCCGATACACCCGTCACGCACACCAGCCGCTGCAACGGAATCTCGACTGTGACATCACGCAGGTTATGTTCAGTCGCACCTTCGAGCAGAAGCCTTGGCGTCTTCGCATCGACTGCACGACGCTGCCAGTTCGATGCATGCGCCACGTGCTTGCGGCCACCGAGGTAGGCGCCGGTCAACGTGTCGCTATGCTCGATATCGTTCGGCGGCCCGTCATAGACAATCTCGCCGCCGCGTTCGCCCGGCCCCGGACCCATGTCGATAAGACGATCCGCCGCGAGCATCACCGACGGATCGTGCTCCACCACCACGAGCGTATTTCCCGCATCGCGCAAGCGGTGCATGGCTTCGACAATGCGGTTCAGGTCGCGCGGATGCAAGCCGATGCTGGGTTCATCGAGCACAAAAAGCGTGTTCACCAGCGACGTGCCAAGCGCGGTCGTCAGGTTGATCCGCTGCACTTCGCCGCCGGACAGCGTGCGGCTCTGGCGATCCAGCGTGAGGTAACCGAGGCCGACATCGCAGAGGTATTTCAGGCGCGTGCGGACTTCGTTATGCAGGAGCTTGAGCGCGTCGTCGAGCAGCGTGCTCGGCAACGTCAGCGAGTCGAAGAAGCGGCGAATCCGGTCGATCGGCATCAGCATCAAGTCGTGCAACGTAAGCCCCGGCAGCGCTTCGAGTTGCGGCCGCGTCCACTGCACGCCAGCCGGCAGAAAACGATCGGCGGGCTTCAGCACGGCATCGGCTTGCTCCTTCGTACCGAGACGCCATAACAGCGCTTCAGTCTTGAGGCGCGCGCCCTCGCACGTCGGACATTTCGTATAGCTGCGATATTTCGACAACAACACGCGGATGTGCATCTTGTACGCTTTCGATTCGAGGTAATCGAAGAAACGCTGCACCCCGTACCACTGGTTTTGCCACTTGCCAGTCCAGTCGGGCGAACCACCAATCACCCAGTCGCGTTCCTTCTGCGTGAGTTCGCTCCAGGGCACGCCGAGGCGAATGCCGGCCTTCGCGCCGTAGCGCAACAGGTCGTCCTGATTCTCTTTCCATGCCGGCGTTTGCAGGGTCTTGACCGCGCCCTCGCGCAGCGTCTTGCGCTCGTCGGGAATCACCAGGCCGAGATCCACGCCGATCACCCGGCCGAAACCGCGACACGTTTCGCACGCGCCATACGCCGAGTTGAACGAGAACAACGCGGGTTGCGGATCGGCATAGCGGATATCGCTTTCCGGGCTGTGCAAGCCGGTGGAGAAGCGCCACGTTGGCACGTCGTTTGTTTCAGGCGTTTCCTCACCCGGCTCCGGCAGCACGTAAATGTTCACACGCCCTGTGCCGCGCAGCAGCGCACTTTCAATCGCCTCCAGCGCCCGCGACCGCTCCGTCTTCTGCAAGCGGAACCGGTCGGCGACCACGTCGAGCATTTGCCGGCCATCGACATGCCGCTTGGCCTGCACGCGCGTATAGCCGCTGGCGGAAAGCCACTGCGCGACTTCTTCGTCACTCGCGGACTCAGGCAGTTCCACCGGAAACGTGATCGCAATCCGCGGATCACTCGCCTTCGTGCGCTCGAGCAATTCGACGTAGATCGTCTCCGGCGTGTCGTGCCGGACCTGATGCGAGGTCTTTTTATCGAAGAGCTCGGCGGCGCGTGCGTAGAACAGCTTCAGGTGATCGTTCAGCTCGGTCATGGTGCCGACGGTCGAGCGCGAACTGCGCACCGGATTCGTCTGATCGATGGCAATAGCCGGCGGCACGCCGTCCACGCGATCCACCTGCGGACGGTCCATCCGGTCGAGAAATTGCCGCGCATAAGCACTAAACGTTTCGACGTAGCGACGCTGGCCTTCGGCATAAAGCGTATCGAACACCAGGCTCGATTTGCCCGAGCCCGAAGGACCGGTCACCACGGTCATCTGACCCGTGTAAAGGTCAAGATCGATGTTCTTGAGATTGTGCTGGCGAGCGCCGCGAATGCGGATTGCGTTGTTGGATGCCAATTTTTCCTAACCGGTTCAATGAGTTAGATCGTCCGCCAAGTGGCACTTGGGCGAAGCGTGGCTCGCGCTGAGGAGCCGCCGTTCGACACGCATTAGCGAGATAACGGCCGATGAAGTCGACACTGTACACCCATACAGTGTTTTCGACAGGCCCGGCCATCGAAGAAGAGGACGCGGAAATGCGGCGTTGAGGGACGCGTTTGGGCAGGCAATCGAACAAGGTGCACCCGGAGGCTTCCGGGTGCAAAAAGCGCTAGAACGATACGGCAGCACGCAAGCTGGCAACCGCTGCAGCGTTCAAACGTATTTGATAGTTCTGCGAGTAATTGAGGGTGAATCCCGACGTGCCGGGTATTGCCTGCACGTACGCGTTGCCGCCCTGCACCGTACCGGACTTGATCAAACTGCCTACGTAGACGTTGCCGTTAAGCTGGTAGTAGGTCCGATATGTCGGTGTCGTCAGGTTTGGGCGCACGTTCGACGATACATAGGTCGTGAGGCCATTGATTGTCGATATGCTGCCGTTGCTGAGCGTATAGACCGTCGCGTCGGAATTCGACGTAATGCCTCCCGCTGCCATCAGCGCCGCGATCGTCGTGCCACTTGCTACCGGCACTGGCACATTGCCGGTCGTGGCACCCGTATAGTCCCCGACCGTGTAAAGGTCACCGATCTGCGTGCTGGTGTATTTGTCGTAGGCAGAGCCCGCATTCCAGGTAACCGTTGCACTGAGCAACAACGGGTTGGAATAAAGCGCGTTGAAAAATTGCGCGAACTCTGACGGTGCCGCGGCGACCGCCCCCGTTAGCGGCACCACCGAATAATTCGAACGGAGCGAACTGGCGACAGCCGTTACGTTGTCCGCAGCAAGCCCGTCGGTCCGGACCCCTGTTCCCTGGTAACTCATGTAGCTCTGCGACGTCGAGCCGACGAGAATCACGCCGTTGACCATGTAACGCGCGGCTGTTGCCACTGGCAAACCGAGCGAATTTGCAATTGACGTAGGTGAAGTCTCAATGAGCTTTTGCGCGCCGGCTGTCAATGGCGACGCGGCAATTGACGCGTGCTCCTCTATCAGGAAATTCACGCCACTCACCGGGATACCCGCGCCGGGCAAATCCCACTGCAAATTATATGAAGCATTTGGCGCAAGCACGAATTGTTCAGACGCGGCTTGATCGGCACTGAGCGCCACCGTATTCGCAGAGGGACTCACATCGCTGCCGCCCCCACAGGCAGCCAGGAACGCTGACAGACCGAACGCAATGAGCGCCCCTCGCAGACCGATAGTTTTCATTTTCCTTACCCGTAGTTTTAATTTATTGTTTTGAGTGTATTTTTAATGCCGACTCGAATTCGGCTTTTTAATTACAGATTACTTTCCGCAAAATGGGCTCTCGCTGGTTATTAAAATGCTTTTAGCGAACCGGGAAAATATCTGATGTTGTCGCGAGTGTCCAGCCTTCAATTACGACCCGACAAGGCTTAATCCAAAAGAGCGTGCCGGGCGACCTGAAAAACTTCGGGTGACGAAGGCAGGAGAAAATACGCCGAAGGACTCACGCTCCCATGCGCGACTGTTGATGGAGTCGAAGGATAAATCGAGGATCATATCAATCCCGGGCGCCAGAACCTCAGGCGGTTCGCCGAACTCATGCTATGGATAACTCATCTTTTTCTGAATTTTTCCCGGCCTCCCCGCTATCTCTTGCAGTGGTCCACAAAACACGACCGTGCCGCTATCCGAACCTTCCGTTCTGGCACGCGGCAGTTTGCTCAATTGCTTCCTCGGTAAAGTTCCCGCATCTGCGCTGCCTGGGCGCTGTTCTGAAAATCTGCCAACTCGCGCTCCACTTGCTCGCGTGTCAATCCTGAGGAAGCCGAAGGTGTCAGTGCGATGGGCGAAACCGCGGCCCCTTGATCCTGCGAGGCAGCGCCAGCCGCCATCGATTGCGCCTGATCGGTCGCTGATTGGGCAAAGCATCCATCTGCTGCGACGCCAGCCATCAGGGCAAGGCCGACGGCGATCGATTGATGAAATTTCATGGGTGTTCTCCTTTGGCGTTTAAGAGATCGGCTTGCGCATCGTTTTGCCGACCGGCCGACAGCAGTCTTCCCACAAACCACTCGATGAATGCTCTCTGAGCGCTGCTGTCATAGTCATTCTTGGTCGGGCGACTCGCTGTTGCAACGCACATGCGTAGGCAACGGACAAGTCATCCGCGCGAAAGATGTATGCACTCCCGTTGACCGGTCCGGGTGAAGTCCGAGGTAGCCGCCTTCCATGACCGGGCTGCTCGCCAAGCCGTCCAGATGCGGACAAAAACACATCACGTTGCTTGATACATTTGTGGCTGATGGACGGGATGGCGACCTGCTATTCTGTTTTAATCGCGATGTGGCCAGAACCTGTCCAACTCCTGGTGCGCCAATCAAGCTTCTCGATTCCGCGCACTATCCGCCCACGGCAGCTTTCCTGATCAAGCAGCCTTATGAGACCGTCAGACTTCGTGGTGCGCAAGTTCAGGTCGGCGGCTTTAGAGCGCGCGTTTCGCCGGGACTATGCACGTCGCTACGCTGGTCAACGCAGGATTGCCTCGGCCATCTTCACGCTCATATGGGTCTATTTTGTTATCCGTGATTTGTCCCGGCCGGACGCGCTGGATCCCGCCGACCTCTACCACCATCAACTTGTCTACCTGAGACTTGTCACCGCCGTGGTTATGTCGGTGGCGGTGGGATTGTTGTGGGGACGACGCGCCTATGACGAACGCTGGGCAGTCGCATTACTTAGCGTATGGACGCTGAGCTGTTGGTTCACCTTGTTGCGGATGATGGAGATTGCCCTGATCGAGCAAGCGTGGCGGTCCGTTTTCCCCATCCTGTCTTTAGTCCTTTTCATGATATTCACGTCGTACCGGCTTCGTGCCATCACGGCAATATGGTTAGTTTTGCTATGCGTTACGTCATTTCACCTTACGCTTTACTGGTGGCCGAGGGGTCCTATTAAAACGCAATGGGCTGACTGGGTTACCCGTGGGACCATGCTCGATATGACGTATGCCATTGGCGCTGTCGTCAGCATTCCATTGGAACGCGCCGCACGGCGCGAATTCATGTCCCGGCGGACGCTACGCGCAGCCAAGGCACGCGTTGACGCGACATCCCGCATAGTCAAGCAGCAAAATGAACGTATGAAAGATCTGGTTAAAGAAAAGGAGCGGTTCTTTTCATCGGCTTACCACGACATCCAGCAGCCTCTCGCCGCGATCAACCTGTTCATCCGTAGCGCGCGGGTGAAACTCGACGACAAACACGCCGCGAGTCATGACCTTGATGTCATCGAAGAAACCGCGCGCGATATCCTCGACATGTTCAAGGACATTCAGGACTACAGCGAGCTGGGCTCTTACACCCCACACAAGGTGCCAGTCGACACGCAGGCAGTGCTGACGGAGGTCTTTCAGCAATACCTTGAGCCTGCAAAATCGCGAGGCATCGAGTTGAGAATCGGCGCACGCCGGCACGCCCCGCCGCCCATTGAAACGGATCGCTCCCTGTTCAAGCGGGCACTGTCCAATTTCGTATCGAATGCGATCAAGAACACCCCCGCGGGCGGTGTCGTGATCGGCTGGGTGGAGATCGGGGAACGCCTTCGCATCGACGTGCGCGATACGGGCGTTGGCATTGCGCCTGCACATAGGGAAGCAATATTCACCGAGTATTATCAGATCAACAATCCGGGGCGCGACCGCTCGAAGGGGCTGGGACTCGGGTTGTCTATCGTGCATAGGGTGATAGGTATCTTGCCGAAGCACAGCATGAGTTTCTGGTCGGCCGAAGGGCGCGGGTCGCGCTTTTCCCTGTACGCACCAATTTCCGAAACGGCACCTGTCACTGCCACAGACGATCAAAGAAGCGTTGCCTCCACGTCCGTCCTCCAGGGCCGATACGTCCTGCTATGCGACGACGAACCGAACGTTCTCGAGGGCCTGCGGCGCTTGTTCCTCAGTGCGGGCGCGCTGGTGGATACCGCTGAATCGATGGCGGGATTCGAAACCATCATGGTCGATGACGGCCGCATACCCGACATCCTCGTCACCGATATCCGGCTGCGCGACGGACCAACCGGCATCGAAGTTGCGGAACGGATCCGGCGGCATTTCGCCTGGGCGGGCGTGCTCCCCGTCGCGTTCATCACGGGCGAACTGGTGTCCCCGCGCGCGCTTCGCGATTTCGCCGAACCGTTCGTTCTGCTCCGGAAATCTTCCGCGCCAGAAAACACGCTCGCCGAAATCAGCCGGTTCGTGGCCGCTCAACAGTCGACAGTGCTCGATCCAGCGCTGGATCCGTGACGGGCGGGACACCGAGTTTGATCCCTCTATCCGCCAGCATGACAATGAGTTCCGTACGGCGCCGCAGATTGAAATGCGCGAGCAGATGACTGACGTATTTCCGGACCGTGATGTCCTCGAGCCCCATTTTCAGCGCAATCGCCTTGGACGGAAGTCCGCGCACGAGCCACGCCAATGTCTCGAACTCTCTCGGCGTCAGTTTCAGCTCGGACGCGGTGCTCATGTCCGAATTGACGCTCGGCCGAGTGTTTCCCGGTTCTCCGGGTTCATGCGCAGGAGCTTCGTCCGTGCCCATGTCACGCCTGAGCCTCGCAATGCTGGCGGCGGGCAGGAATACGCCCCCGGCAAGCACCGCGCTGATGGCGGCGTGAAGTGCTTCGGGTGGCGATGATTTGGGTACGTATCCCATGGCGCGAAGTTCGATGCATCGCGTAATGGTTTCCACGCTCTCGTCAGCCGAGATCACGATCACCGGTAACGACGGCCGTGACTCCTTCAATTCGGCTAGTGCGCTGCAACCGTGGCCATCGGGAAGATCGAGATCGAGAAAAACGATATTCAGCATTTCCCCGAGCGCATGACGCATCCCTTGCGACAGGGTGCTTGCGTGCAGCAACTCGATATCCGGAAAGAGGTCTTTCAGCAGCAGCGCCAATCCGGCCCTGAACAGCTCGTGATCATCAACGATCAGTACGCGCATGCCGTTGTCTCCCGGGAAGACTGTCGAGGGGAGCTGCAATTACACATTCGGATACTACACGCAGTGCAGCATGTCACGAACCGCCATGGTTTGATCAGACGAATGAATGGCGGTCGAGTACGGTGAATTGTCTGAGAGACGGGTGCGGAATTAACCCCCCGAGTGCGAACGAAACCCCATCTACGATACAAACGGCAGCTTCACATCGCGCGCCGCATCAAGCATCGACAAGGTGATCTTCCGGACCTCCAACTTGCTCTGCGTGATATGCGCGCGCAACAGAATAGTTGCCTCAGTCAACCGGCTACGCTCTATAAGATGCAGCATGGTCGAGTGCTCGTCATAGGTCGCACTGGTCCGATGAGGCTTAAGAAAATCCAGCCGCCGCACAATGCGGATACGCTCCGTGACGTCGTTATGCACGCGCACCATCTCGGCATTGCCGGTAGCCGCCACAATCTGCCGATGAAAATTTTCGTCCATGCCGAACATTTTCACCGGATCGGCTTCACGCGCTTCCGGCTCGACGCACCAGATTGCCTTGAGCGCATCAATAGCCCGACGCGCTGTTTCGCTTCCCGACGTCAACCGTTCAAGCGCCGCCACTTCAAGCACGATACGCAGGTCATAAAGCTGATCCATCTGATCGAAGTCGATTCGCGCAACCTTCCATCCGCGCCGGAAACCAACCTCCAGATAACCCTCGCGTTGCAGCCGGAACAAACCGTCGCGCATCGGCGTGCGCGATACACCGTAGTACTGCGCAATCCCATTCTCCGAAAAGCGATCACCCGGGAATAGACGGAAGTTGAAGATATCAGTCTTCAACCGCTGATAAACCTGCTCGGCAAGCGGATTGGCGGCGCTCGGCTCGATTGCTTCAATACCTGTTTCAATTGTCTCTTCCGACATGAGGATTCCCCTTTGTTCTTATTATCGGCGTTTCAGGGCTTGGGAATGAGGCTCACGTGCGCAGCGATAATCTTCCAACCTTCGGCAGGACCGAGACGCGCCCAGGTCTGCATCTGACGTCCGATCAACGGCGTTGCGTCACTCGTGAACTCCGTGCTGACAGTCGCGAAGTCGCGGCCGAATGTGGTGATGACAGTCCGATGCAACGCGCGTGAAGCAGGCACCGGTTCACAGGTTTCGCGCCATTGGCGAATCGCTTCGCCGCCATGCTGGATTTCGGCAATGCCATAACGCACCGTCTCCGGTGCGTCCCAGAACAGCGCGTTCATCGTTTCAATATCGTTCGCCACGAGCGCGCGCTCATACTCCACGAACGCCGCACACACTTCGGCAATCACTTCCGGCAGATTGATGTCCATCGTCGGCAGGTTCCTCATGCGGCGGTAAAAGATGACAACGGCGCGGTCCATCCAACAATGCCGCCCTGGGACCGCACCATATCCAACGTCGCAAGCTTGAACGCCGGAAAATAGCTGGCGGTCGCGTCCTCGACCAGCAGGCAATCGTAACCGCGGTCATTCGCCTCGCGCATCGACGTCTGCACGCATACCTCCGTCGTAACGCCGGCGAAAACCAGATGCGTGATATGCCGCGCCTCCAGCGCCTGGGTTAATGATGTGGCATAAAACGCGCCCTTGCCGGGTTTATCGATGACAAGCTCGCCTTCGGCCGGTGCAAGGGCATCGACGATCGCATTGCCCGGTTCCCCCCGAATCAGGATGCGGCCCATCGGCCCCTCGTCCCCAATGCGCGCGTCGGGCGCGCCGCGAAGCCGCTTGGCAGGCGGACAGTCCGACAGATCCGCAGCATGCGATTCGCGCGTATGGACTATGAACCATCCATTTTCACGCGCTAAAGCGAGCAGCGAGGCGACAGTCGGCACGATCTCTGCGAGCAGGGATACATCGTTGCCCAACGACTCCCCAAAGCCACCAGGTTCGATGAAATCACGCTGCATGTCGATGATGACAAGCGCCGTCGTCGACGGCTCAAATGTGAAGGGACCAGGCAGCGCTGGAATCGTGATCGTCATAGGGGATTCCTGCATTGGTTCCGTCTCATTCGATGACCTCCTTCAACGCTTCGGCAACCGGCGCAACGTGCGCCACCGAGTCACCATGTCCCGCCATGTGGTGGCCCAGCGTCGCGCGCTCGGCGCTCGCGGCGGGCGTCTCGTAGACAAGCTCCCCTTCCGCGATCACGACAATCCGGTCCGCCAGTTCCAGCAATTCGTCGAGGTCTTCACTGACGAGCAGGACGGCCGCGCCGGCATCGCGCGCCGCCATGATGCGCGCGTGAATATCCGCCACTGAGGCGAAGTCGAGACCGAACACGGGGTTCGCCACGATCAGCACATCGACCGGCTGACCCAGCTCGCGCGCGAGCACCGCACGCTGGACATTGCCGCCCGACAGCGTGCCAATAGCGCGTTCGGGCAGCGGCGGACGAACGTTAAAATCGTGGATGAGATGCGCGGCGCGGTCCCGCATCGCACGCCGGTCCAGACGCCAACCGCCCCGACGCAACGGCGCTCGATCGAAGTCCCGGAGAGCGAGGTTTTGCGCGACGCTCATGTTTGTGACGCACGCGTTTTTAAGCGGCTCTTCAGGGATCGCAAACACGCGGCGCTGCGTCATTTCCTTGCGCGTAGCGTGGTATGCAACGCCTGCTATCTCCATCTCGCCGGTCTTCACGCGGCGTTGCCCGACGAGCGCCTCGACCATCTCTTTCTGGCCGTTCCCCGAGACCCCCGCGATCCCGAGTATTTCACCTGCTCTGATCTCAAGCGACGCGCGTCTGACCGCCGTGTGGCCGCGATCATCGTCGATAGAAATATCCCTCATGGCAAGGCGTATTCGCGCTGCGGGGTCAACTGGTTTGCGCGCGGCCCGTTCCGCGTTGACCACCTCCATGACCGCGGTGTCACGCGTCTCGGCGGCGCCCATCATCAAACCGGCGAGTGCGTCGCGGCTGGTCGCCGATACCGCACTCGTCCCGACTTGCCGGCCTTTTCGAAGCACAGTCACATCGTCGGCATACGCCATCACTTCGCGGAATTTGTGCGTGATCATGAGCACGGTCAGCTCGCCGCGTGTTGTCAGGTCTCGCATCAACCCGAGCACCTCGTCCGCCTCTTGTGGCGTCAAGACGGAAGTCGGTTCATCGAGAATCAGGAAACGCTGCCGGAGATACAACTGCTTGACAATCTCCAGCTTCTGCTTTTCCCCTGCCGCCAAGCCGGATACGGGCGCGTCGAGCGGCAAGCGAAACGGCATCCGCTGCATGAATGCGCTGAGTGCTTTACGTTCTGCGGCCCAGTCTATTTTCCAGGACAAGTTCCCGCGTGCCAGCAGCAGGTTCTCTTCCACCGACAACCCCGACGCCAGCGTGAAATGCTGATACACCATGCCGATACCCAGCGCTTGCGCATCGCGCGGCGAGGCAATTCGGACCTCACGGCCATTAGCTGAGATCTGGCCTTGGTCGAGCAGGCCGTAGCCCACCAGCCCTTTCACGAGGGTACTTTTGCCCGCGCCGTTTTCACCGAGCAGCGCGTGAACCGTGCCCGGCCGGACTTTGATTGACACATTATCCAGCGCACGAAATGCACCGAACGACTTGCCGGCGTTGTGCACTTCCACCTCTAACGCATGCAGAGGAGTCGACATGGTCAGCCACCGAGTGTGGTCAGGAGTGCGGTGGAATCGGATACCGCGCCGAACACGCCGCCTTGCATCGTGATCATGTGCAGCGCCGCCTGATGGTTGCCCGGATCGGTCGCGCCGCAGCAGTCCGCGAGGACCGTGCATTCGAATCCGCGGTCGTTCGCTTCGCGCATGGTGGTATGGACGCAGACGTCGGTGGTGATCCCGGTCAGCACGAGGTTCACGATACCCCGCGTGCGCAGGATCAGCTCGAGATCGGTGGCGCAGAACGAGCCCTTGCCGGGTTTATCGATAACGATCTCGCCCGGCAGCGGCTCCAGCTCACTGATGATTTCCCAGCCCGGTTCGCCGCGAACGAGAATGCGGCCGCACGGGCCGTCATCGCCTATTCCCACGCCTTCCGTGCCCGCGCGGCGGCTGCGCCAGCGCTTGTTCGCCGGCAGGTCCGACAAATCCGGCCGATGCCCTTCGCGCGTATGAATGATCGTGAAACCCTGCTCGCGCATCATGGCCATCACGCGCTTGATCGGCTCGATCGGCGCGCGCGTCAGCGACAGGTCATACCCCATCTTGTCGACGTAACCGCCATGCCCGCAAAAATCCGTCTGCATGTCGATCACGACAAGCGCCGTATTGTCGGGGCGCAGGTTGCCATCGAAGGGCCAGGGGTATGGAGAGGCATTGATAAATCGGTTCATGGTGATGGCCGCCATTGAAAATGGATAAGCAGGTCGTTCAACGTGTAAGGCTCAACTCGCCCGGTGCACCGGCAAGCGTCCGGTCCGGACGGCAATTGATGATCATGATGACGAGCGTGAGCACGTAGGGCGCGGCGTTATACAGGTAGTAGCCGCTCGTCACGCCAATCGACTGCAACGCCGGACCAAGCGCGCCCGCCGCGCCGAAAAGCAATGCGGCCCACAGGCATCGCATCGGTTGCCAGCGCGCAAAAATAACCAGCGCGACGGCCATCAACCCCTGCCCGCTGGACAGTCCTTCGTTCCAGCTACCCGGATAAACCAGCGACAAGTACGCCCCGCCGATTCCTGCAAAAAAGCCGCCCACCGAGGTCGCGATGATGCGAATCCGCGTAAGCGGATATCCCATCGCGCGGGCGGTCTCGGCGTGATCGCCGACCAGACGCAGCGTCATGCCCCATCGTGTGCTGCGCAGTCCCCACTGCAACACGAACGCCAGCACCACACCGATCACGAACAGCGGGTTGATATGCAGCGCGTTATGCAATTGCGGCGAGCTTGTCCACGTGCCGAGATCGAACGATTGAAGGCCCGGCGCCTGAGGTTCAATGAACGGCTTGCCCAGATAAAACGCGAGTCCAGTCCCAAGCAACATGAGCGCGATACCGAACGCAATGTCCGACACCCGGGGCAGCGAACACACAAGCCCATGCAGGCATCCGAGCAGCAAGCCGACGCCGCCCGCCGCGAGCACGCCGAGCCACGGCGAGCCGGTCAGGAACGACGCGGCATACCCACTCATCGCGCCCGACACGAGAATGCCCTCGAGCCCGAGATTCACGCGGCCGCCCTTCTCTGTCAGGCATTCACCCAGGCTGACAAACAGATAAGGTGTGCTGACGCGGATCGCACCCGCGAAGAGGGACAGCAGCAGGATCACGAAGGGCGAATGCGCATCAAGCATGGGTCTGCTCCATCGGCAAGTTGATGTCGGCGAGTGCGGCGGCTTGCAGTTGCACGCGCCACGCGGCAATCCTGCCGCCCAGCGCTTCCCATGCCAGCAGGTTCGCGAACAGCAGGCCTTGCAGTACGAGCGTGGTGGCATCGGGGAGATCGAGCCTGCGTTGCAGCAGACTGCCGCTTGCTTCGATCCCGCCGATCATCAGCGCGCACACAATGATCGCAAGCGGATTCTGGCGCGCGGCGAACGCGACCAGGATGCCGGCGTATCCGTACCCGGCGAGCAGCGACGCGTTCGCGCTGCCCTGCACCGCCGCCACTTCGAACATGCCCGCAAGGCCTGCCGCCGCGCCGCCAAGCGCGCAGGCGGCCAGCGCGAGCAGGTTCACCGGCAGGCCGACCAGACGCGCGGCGCGATTGCTGCCGCCGACCACGCGCATCGCAAAACCCTTGGTGCTGTACTTGACGAAGACCCATGCGCCAATGCACGCAAGAACGCCCCACAACAGGCCCCAGTGGACTTCGAGGCCGGGGAGCGACCCAATCATCATAGAAGGGGGCACGGGGAGCGAAGAGGGCTTGTTGAGGCTCGCCGGATCCCGCAACGGCCCTTCGACCAGATGCTTGAACAGCGCAATAGCGATGTACGCCATCAACAGGCTGCTAATGGTTTCGTTCACGCCGCGCCATTGCCGCAGCGCCCCCACTGCACCGATCCAGACCGCGCCCGCCACCATCCCGGCGATCGCCATCAGCGGTGTAGCAATCAGCCATGGCGTGCTCGCCGGCAGCATCTGCGGGACGATGGCCGCGCACATGCCGCCGAGCGCCAGCGCGCCCTCACCGCCAATCACGATCAACCCGACCTGCGCGGGCAACGCAACGCACAACGCGGTCAGCATCAGCGGCGATGCACGCAGCAAGGTGCTTTGCCACGCGAACGACGACCCAAACGCGCCCTTGAAAATCAGGCCGACGGCATCGAGGACCGGCTGACCCTGCACCAGCAGGAACAACGAAAACAGCACCAGTGTTCCGACGAGCGCGAGCACGGTCGGGATTGCAGGCAATAACGCGAGCAATACTCGGGCAGTCTGGGCATGAGGACGCATCACGACTCCTTCAGTGGTCAGGAAAGCCGCACATCAAATCTGGCCGGTTACGCCTGCCACGAGATAGTTCATGCTTTCCAGCGTGTAGTCGGTCTGCACGTGGCTCGTTCCGGAGGCGATCGCAACACCGCCCTTGTTGTCCTTCACCGGCCCTTTGAAGATCACGAAGTCGCCCGCCATCATGCTGCCCTTGATCGTATCTGCCGCTTTCTTGGCCTCAGGCGTGACCTTCGCGCCGTATGGCGACATCTTGACGAAACCTTCCTTGAGGCCGCCGCGCAGAACGTTGGGCTGAGGCTTGCCGGCTTGGGCATCGGCGACAAGCGCCTTGTACGGCGTCGCCCAATCCCACTCGGCGCCGGTGAGATAACCCTTGGGCGCAAGAGCCGCCTGGCTTGCGTGATAACCGCAACTCATCACGCCGCGCTTCTCGGCCGTTTCAACCACGACCTTCGGACCATCGACGTGACAAGTGATGACATCGCAACCCTGGTCGACAAGACTGTTGGTCGCTTCCGCTTCCTTCACGGGCATCGACCAGTCGCCGGTGAAAATAACTTGCGTGGTAATAGCCGGATCAACGGACTGCGCGCCGAGCGTGAACGAGTTGATATTGCGCAGCACCTGCGGAATCGGCTTGGCCGCAACAAAGCCAAGCTTCTTGCTCTTGCTCATGTGCCCGGCGACCACGCCATTCAGGTACTGGCATTCATCGATATAACCAAAATAGCTCGCAATGTTCGGCGGATTGCCCTGCTTCCACAAACCGCCGCAATGCGCGAAGCGGACGTTCGGATACTTGGCAGCCATCTTGAGCACATGCGGATCGAAGTAGCCGAACGAAGTCGCGAAAATCAGCGTTGCGCCGTCCTGTTCGATCATCGCTTCCATGGTCTTCTGGACCGCGATGGTTTCGGGCACGTTCTCTTCTTCCACGACCTTCACGTTAGGCATCTTCTTGATGATCGCTGCCGCCGATGCCTGCGCCTGGTTGTAGCCATAATCGCCGCGCGCGCCCACATAGATCACGCCGACCGTTGTGTTGCCCGCAGCGAAGACCGACTTGAACGGGACCATGCTCGCGAGCGCCAGCAGGCTCGCGTCCTTGATGAAATTGCGGCGGCTATTCATGTCGTTCGATTCCTGGTTAGCGGTTAATGGGCTGGTTACTGAGCTTTTATTAGGCTATTTTTGAAGACTGTCGAGGTAGGCGATCCAGCCGCCGAAAGCGGTAATGTCGTTCGCGCCGCTATCCGCCGATACCGCCGACGGCTCGCAGATGAAACCCTTGACGATGCGGCCGTCGTTCAACTCCACGGTGCCGATTCCCATCGGCGCAGGAACGTCCATCACGAACTTGCCGAACGTACGCAACGGCATCTCCCACACTTCCACGGCAATGGCTGCACCTTGAGCGCCGGGGGTACGCACAAGCCCGGGTTTGGGCGGTGAGGTATTGGCAAGTGCAAAGAGCCGATACCCCGGCGCGGTATGAGTCGCTTCCTTGAAGCGAGCGCCCGCTTCCAGCAATTGCCGGTTAAGCGGCTGCCCTCTCAGATGCGCACCCACCACGGCCAGCGCGACGGCCGGCTCCTGGAATGGCAGCGGCTGGAAATCGGGAGACGGATTGGAGTGTTGATCGAAAAACGCCTGGATCCGCGCGCCCAACACAGCCAGCCGATGGTCCGCGCCGCTCGGCGCAATCAGCGTCACGCCGGCCGGCAAACCGTCGCTGCGACGCAGGCATGGCACGGCCAGCGCGCACAGATCCAGCAGGTTGACGAAGTTGGTGTAATAGCCCAGTTCGCTATTTCGTTCGATAGGGTTTTCCTGCACATCGGCGATCAGCGGATGGGTCGGCGTGGTCGGGACAATCAGGATATCGAACTGATTAAAGTATTGATCAGCTTTACGCTTGAGTTCCGCGAGCGTGTATTGACCATTGAAGGCATCAACTGCGCTGAATTGCTCAGCCTTGCCGATCACCGCCGCCACCGTTGCGTCGATGTCCTCGTGGTGGGTCTCGAAGAATGTGCCCAGCGTAGCGCGGCGCTCGGCGACCCACGGGCCGTCGTAGAGCAACGCCGATACCCGTTTGAACGGGGCGAAATCGACCTTGACCGGCGTCAGGCTCAGTCCGGTCGAGATCGTGTCGAGCGTCGAAAGAAACGCGTTTTTGGCGTTGGAGTCGCCGAAAAATTCCAGCTCGGCGGGCACTCCTATCCGGATGGGCGCAGCGTTCGCGCCCAGGGGCGGCAGCTTGCGCGAGTACGCATCGAGGGCATCGAACGCTGCCATCTGCTGCAGCACATGCCAGGCGTCCGTCACATCGTGCGCGAAGATTGACAGCGTATCGAGGCTGCGGCAAGCCGGCACCACGCCGCGCTTGCTCACCAGTCCCAGCGATGGCTTGAGTCCCACCAGCCCGTTGAATCCCGCCGGCACGCGGCCGGACCCGGCTGTATCCGTCCCCAGCGAAAACGCGACGCACCCGGCGGCAACGGCGACTGCCGACCCGGAACTCGATCCGCCCGATACATACGCGGGAAACTCAACCTGACGCACCGCGCCGAACGGCGAGCGTGTACCGACAAGACCCGTAGCAAACTGATCCAGATTGGTCTTGCCGATAAGGATCGCGCCCGCATCGAGCAGACGCTGAACAGCGAACGCCGACACATCGGGCGTGTAACTGAAAGGTTCGCAAGCGGCGGTGGTCGGCAACCCCGCTACATCGACATTGTCCTTGACCGCGAACGGCACGCCGAACAGCGGCAAACGTTCGAACACCGCATCGCCTTCTTCGGCCAGTGCGTCTTCGAGCACCCGCGCCCGAGCGCACGCGGCGTCCTCCGGCAACAGCGCGATCCATACTTCCGGGCGGTCAATGGCGCTAATCCGCTTGAACACCGCATTGACCACGGCTAGCGTTGAGCAGCGTCGCGCCGCATACGCGGCTAAAAGAGCCGCGACGCGTGGTCGTTCGAAGAGGTCGATTGAGTTAGACATGAATTCCGTCTTGCATACAAGATGGAATTCATCAATGCAGAAGCTATGCCAGGCACGCTACTGCAGCCTTCCAAGCCTTATTGAACAAGGCTCACGACCAATGTTGCACGCTCGGCGGATCGCGTCGCCGAACAGCGGCCGCTCTAGTTGCTGGTGCGCGATGCACCGTCGGGAGACGCGCGCGCACAAAAGCGGCGCTCCCCGTTCACAATCAGAGCGCGCTCAAAGAACGTTGTTTTCAGGAGGTCTGGTTGGCGCGCGACGACGCGGAAACGCTTCTTCCAGTCAGGTATCTACCCAGCAGGATCGATGGGCGTTCGATCACGAAATGCGTCACGGCAGCAACGGGAATGACCAGCACGACCGCCATCGCGATCGCGTGCCACGCCGGTCCCGAAGCAGGCATCAGATGGATGACTGCGAGCAGGACGACCGTGTGGGTCAGGTACAAGCTGTACGAGATCGTGCCGAGGAAAACGACCGGGCCCCTGGCTAGCATCAACGTGAATCGCCTGGATGCGATTGCGGTGCAGACGATGCCCGCAGCGCCCGCCACGACGCACCAGTCGAAGATGCACTGACCGACAGCACCCGAGTTAATCGACAACACCAGGCGCGACAGGAAAAAGAGCACGAGCGAAGCGGCGAGGACAAACATCTTCCGCCTGCCCTTCGCGAGCCACTGTTGCCAGCTCAAGCGATGGCGCGCCAGCGTCCCGCCGACAATGAACATCCCCAGGTAATGCGCGGTCATCACCCAGTCGCCGCTAAAGCTGGGATTGGTGGCCTCACCCGCATTTCTTGCCATGGCGAACAGGAAGGAAACCACGGAGATAAAGAGTGCCGCGGACAGGCAAGCGCGCGCGGAAAAGCGGCTGACGCAATACACCACCAACGGCATCATCAGAGAAATACGCATTTCGTAAATCAAGGACCAGATCACGGGAATGACACGATTGGCTTTATATTGTCCGATGAATAACAAATGATCTAGTATCTCCCTCCCGGAGAATGATCCGGTCCATATATCGTTGAACCATGAGCCAGCCCATTTGACCGGTTCTATATTGATCAGATTAATTACGGAGAAAGCAGCAAACAACACGGCCAGGTAAGGCAGATAGATCCGGCAAATTCGCCTGAGTGCGTAGTCGCGATAAGCAATACGCCGATCCGACATTAATTGCAGGGTCAGGACAAATCCACTAAGTATGAAGAATAGGATAACCGCTTCATGGCCGAGCGCCAGCAGGCGCAACGGCGACCTGGGTATCCACCAAAGCGGACTCACCAATAAGAAGTGATTAATCACGACCATCAGGGCGGCGACGCCACGCAATGCATCGAGTTGGGGAAAATAACGGCCACGAGAAGGGCTTATTTCATTCATCCGATAAATACCTTCGGTCGGGAGTATTGGCGGGCGATGACAATGTTCGGTTGATACGCTGCACCAAATTAAATAATTGGTAAAGGAAAGTTTAATAGGCAATTCAATAGACAATTAGCGCCGTATAACTTTCTAATACTTTTTTTCGTTATTGCCGATATCCGCCGCTCCGGCAGTCGTAATTATTGCCAGCGTGATTCAGGTATGACGAATAGATCCGTAAGGAACTCAAGCGGATGCGGTGGGCTCGCCAACGGGTTCGGCGGGATCGATGGGGCCGCCGGAAACCTCTGGCACGCCGTGGTTCTTTCGCCAGTACGCCGGCGGTGTTCCAAATTCGCGTTTGAACGCCCTGTTGAATGCCGCCTCCGATTCGTAGCCGACCTGCTCCGCCACCGCGGCGAGCGACTTGCTGCCGTTCAGGAGTTCTTGCGCCGCGACCTGCAGCCGCCAGCGGGCCAGATACTGCATGGGCGGTTGTCCGAGCAGGTCGGTGAATCGTTGCGCCAACGCGGAACGCGACAGACCCACCTTTCGCGCGAGTTCATCGACGGTCCACGCGTGCGCGGGTTGCGCGTGAAGCATCGATAACGCACGGCCGACGAACCGGTCGCGCACACCCGCGAGCCATCCTTTGCGATCCGCAGGCAGGGTATCGATACAACGACGGACCGCTTCCACGAACAGCAACTCGGACAGTCTCGCGAGAACGATCGCACTGCCGGCGCGCCATTCGCTCGCTTCGGCGGCCGCGAATTGCAGTGACGACGTAAGCCATGCCGAGTGCGGATCGTGGCGCATGTCGACCTTGAAGATAGGCGGTAGCGAGGAAAGCAACGGATTGCTCAAGCTGTTGTCGCAGGCCAGGAAACCGCAGATAAGACGTGTGCTGGTTCCACCGCCTCCATAAGACAACGTCATCACCTGGCCCGGCGATGTCTGCAATTGACTGGCGAGCAAGGGCGCTGCCGACGCGGGAGAAAGCGCCAGGTCGCTGCCGATGACGTGCGCTTCGCCTTGCGGTACCACCAGTAATTCGCCGGCGTTGAGGTAGATCGCAGAGCCTTGATTATCAGCGAGTTGCGCCCAGCAGCGCCCTTCAGTGATCAGGTGATAGGACACCACGCGTTCCGATAACGGCAGGAAAGCCCCATAAAAGGCCGCATTTCCCTGACCTATCACGCACCACGGTTCAGTGAACTCGCCATTGAGATACACCGCTCCGCTCAGGCGCACCGCGCGAAGCACATCGGAAACGGCATCCATGAATTGTGTCCGTTGAATAGCGCCTGTTGAATCCGGCGTCCTGCACAAGAAATCTGGATGCCTGATCATTCACCAGGATAAGCGATTCGTAAATACTAGTACCCACGTACCGCAGCTTCCAGTGCCAATCCTGACGCGCAGACGAGTGCATGCGGTGCTATCGAATGCGTGCTGTGGGGCGCATCATTTCATCGGGTGAGGCTGCATGGTCAGACCCATGCGCGCCCGGGTAAAAATTATTGGAGGAGATGCATCATGAGCGACGAAAGAACCTACAAGGGAGCGTGTTTTTGCGGAGCGGTTCAGCTCACCGTCACCGGCGAACCGGTTGGCATGGGCTATTGCCACTGCGATTCGGCAGGCACTGGTCGGCAGGGCCCGTCAACGCCTTCACGCTATGGAAGCCCGAGGCGGTACACGTTACGCAAGGCGCCGACAACATAGGCACTTGCAACAAGACGCCGCACAGCTATCGCAAATGGTGCAAGTCCTGCGGCGGGCATCTCTTCACCGAGCACCGCGGCATGGGACTCACCGATGTGAGCAGCAACCGTTCAGGCGACAGCACGCTGGTGCTGCCGAGCGAGTACCTCGAAATCGTGATCGAGAGAAAGTGACGATGAACTACCGCTGAATCAGTCGCGAACAGCAACAATAGCTTCGATCTCTACCGTGATGTTGCCCGGCAACGACCCCACGCCGACAGCAGAACGCGAGTGCCGTCCCGCATCGCCGAACACATCGACGAAGAGATCGGAGCAACCGTTGATCACGCGCGGGTGATCGGCGAAATCCGGCGTTGCATTGACCATGCCGAGCAGCTTCACAATGCGTTTCACCCGGCTCAAATCACCCAGTTCCACATGCAGCACCGACAACAGATTGAGACCCACGAGTAACGCGTGTTCGTACGCTTCATCGGCGGTGACGGTATCGCCGACCTTGCCCGTCATCAGATGGCCTGTTGCATCGAGTGGCCCTTGTCCCGACAAGAACAGCAGGTTGCCTTCGCGTGTGCAGTGAGTGAAGTTGCCTATGGGTGCGGGCACGTCCTGAAGTTTTAAGCCGCGCGCCTGCAGTCGTTCATAGCAGTTCATCTCAGTCGAAAATCCCATGTTGCGTTAGTTCTCTTTCAAGTGTTGAGGACAGAATTCAAATACCGGATAACCCGCTAACCGGCGCCTAGCCGATCGAATCAGGCGTGCGGCGCTGCCAGCCGAGCCGCGCTTCAATGCGTGCGGCAACGACCTTCAGTTCATCGCCAAAACGTTCAGTACTCTGAAGCGCTTTGGCTTCCGGCATCACGATCGATATGGTGAACACGCAGTCTCCTGCCTGATCGAGTACGGGCGCGGCCAGACACGCTACAGACGCATCAGATTCCCCGATCTGGATCGACAGGTGCGCATCCAGCGCTTCGCGCGCCATTTTCGCGAGCACGGCGGGACGCGTCTCGGCGCGCGCAGTGGGCGACGGTTTCGCATAGCGCTCGAAATAAGCGACCCGCTCGGCGTCCGGCAGATGTCCCACCAGCAACCGCCCTGATGCAGTCCAGTTGAGCGGCACGCGGCTTCCCACGCGCGAGGTCACGCGAAAATGCCCTGGCCCCTCCGCCATTTGCAACACGACCATCATCCCTTCTTCGAGTCCGCAGACCTGCACCGTCTCGCCGACCTGGGCCGACAACCGGTTCATCTCCTCGTGCGCGACCGCCAGATAGTCGAGCGAACTGGCGTACGTCAGCCCGTACCCGTACAACCGCGAACCGAGCCAGATTGCACCCTCGGGCGTACGGGCCAGCAGGTTCTTCTCCACCAGATCGTTGATGATGGAATAGACCGTCGATAACGGCGCTCCGACCAGACGCGCGATCTCATACGCCGTGGTGGGACGGTTGGTTTCCTGCAACGCGTCGAGAATCTGCACGGCCCGGTCGATGGCGCTCGTGCGCGTGCGGGGCGACGTGGCTGGAACCTCGGACGCGGCCTGCTCGACTGGCTGCGGTTCCTGCTTGTTTTGACTGGGCTTGGCGGCCATCGCGATCCTGGAGGCTGAATGTTTTTGTACAGTTTGACGCAAGCGCATCGTATGATAATCTAATACACAATTACAACATATATTCCACAATAAAGGAATGTCAGGAGCCGCACGATGGATATTTATTCCCGATTTGGTCTACGCCCGGTCATCAATGTGTCGGGCACGATGACGAGCCTGGGTGCGTCTATTGTCGCGGCCCCGGTCATTGAAGCCATGGCTGCCATCCTGCCTCAGTTCGTCGAGATCGACGACTTGCAGCGCAAGGCGTCGGCCGTGATCGCGCAGGCTTGCGGCAGCGAAAGCGGCTATGTCACGGCGTCCTGTTCGGCTGCGATCACGCTCGGGATTGCTGCGACCATGACCGGCGACGACACCGGACTGATCGAACGATTGCCCGATACAACCGGACTGCGCAACGAGGTCGTCGTGCAAACGGGCCACCTTGTCAATTATGGCGCACCCATCGATCAGGCGATCCGGCTCGCCGGCGCTCGCGTCGTGCCGGTGGGAGCGGCCACGGAGTCGCATGGCTACCAGCTATCCGCTGCGATCAACGAGCGCACGACCGCGGCGCTCTATGTAGTCTCGCATCACACGGTCCAGTTCGGATTGATCCATGTGGAAGAATTTATCGCTCTCGCGCATGCGAAGGGTGTGCCCGTTATTGTCGATGCGGCGTCGGAATATGACCTCACGCGTTTCATTGCCGCGGGCGCCGATCTCGTGCTGTATTCGGCGCACAAGTTTCTCGGCGGTCCGACCGCGGGTATTGTCGCCGGCAAGAAAACGCTGGTACGTGCCGCCTATTTCCAGAATGGCGGCATTGGCCGTGGCATGAAAGTGGGCAAGGAAGGGATTGCCGGTGCCATCGCCGCGCTTGAGCAATGGCAGCAGCGCGATCATGCAGCGGTGCGCGCCCGCGAGCGCGGTTATCTTGAGTTGTGGCGTGAAGCACTGAATGCTCGCCTTGGCGTGCGCGCGGAGATCGACGCCGATCCGACCGGCAATCCGCTCGATCGCCTGAAACTGTCTATCGATCTGAGTGAAGCGCGCATCAGCGCATGGGATCTGGCCGATGCCCTCGCCCATCCGCCCACGGGCAGCGTACCGGTGATTGTTCGCGATCACGAGGCCGAACTGAATTTCTTCTTCATCGATCCGTGCAATCTGCATCCGGGCCAGGAGCACAGCGTACTTGAACGCCTGCTCGAAGAACTCGAGCGCGCGCAGCAAGCGCCAGATCCGCTGATCACCCCGTTTTTCCAGCGCGATGCGCGGCGTGGCGCCGGCCGGCGGAGTTGGCCTGAATAAGCACGCTGACTGAGAAGCCGGACCGAGTAGCCGGACGAACCTGATTTTTTGTATGACCGATACGCCGGATTTCTCCGGCGTCGCTTTGCCTTGCACGTTTAGTAATCCTTATTCCATCGAAGAGAACAAAAATTCATCGATGGATGCCCTTCTTTCGACCAGAGGAAACCAGATGCATAAGCAGATCCTTCGCACGGCCGTGGCCGTCGCCGTAACCGGAAGCGTTGCGCAAGCCGCTTTGGCCCAAAGCAGCGTGACGCTCTACGGTATTGTGGATGCCGGCTTCACGTACACCAATAATCAAAAAGGCAACAGCGCGTATCAGGCGACTCAAGGCAATGTGCAAGGGTCGCGCTGGGGCTTGCTGGGCAGCGAGGATCTGGGCGGTGGCAACAAGGCCATCTTCAGGCTCGAGAACGGCTTCAGCCTGGAATCCGGCGCGTCGGGCCAGGGCGGACGCATGTTCGGCCGCAGCGCATGGGTGGGTTTGGCCAACGACCGCGTAGGTACGCTTACGCTTGGGCGTCAGTACAACAGCGCGCAGGACTATCTCTCGAACTTGCAGATCAATGGCGTGGGCGCCCTGAGCCAGTACGGCAATGCGATCTACGACAACGACGACCTCAACAACACCTACCGCACCGACAACGCCGTCAAATACACCACGCCGACGTTCTCGGGTTTCACTGCCAACGCCATGTACGCGTTCTCCAACACGGCCGGTGACTTCGCCAACAACCGCGCCTGGAGCGTGGGCGCGGACTATGTCGCGGGACCGGTGCGCCTGGACGCGGCCTACTCGCTGGTCAATCGCCCGGCGTCGAACACGGCCGGCGCGGCGCCATCGGACAACTACTACGGCACCAGTTCGTCGATCATCAGCAACGTCGCGCGCAATCAGGTATGGGGTGCAGGCGGCGCCTACGCGTTCGGGCCGGCGACCGTCGCGCTGCTGTACACGAACTCGCATTTCGACCTCCTAACGGGTGGCAGCCTGCGTTTCGCGAACTATGAAGCAAGCGTGCGTTATCAGTTCACGCCCGTCACGCTGCTGTCGCTCGGCTATATCTACACGAGCCAGAACAGCAGTTCGGGGACGGCGACCAATGCGCATTACAACCAGCTCGCATTGGGCGGTGAGTACTTCCTGTCGAAGACCACGGACGTCTATGTGAACGGCATTTACCAGCGTTCGTCCGGCTCGAAGGCATGGGTCGAAGGCGTTACGAATCCGTCCAGCAACAACGGTCAGTTCGTCAGCGTCGTGGGTATCCGGCACAAGTTCTAACCGGGTATGCCGGACCCGTTGTTGTCCGAAGCGGCTCGACGGCCCGGCTTTTTCGACCGGTTTTTCCCACCGCTATTTTGGAGCCTCCATGGCGACTGTCCAGGGAAGTCTGTTACTCGTCTACGCGCTGGTCGCGATCATCGCGCTGGTCGTGCTGATCGCGCGATTCAAGCTCAATCCGTTCATCACGCTGATGGTCGTGTCGGTCGCACTCGCGCTCGCCGTCGGCATGCCGATGACATCCATCCTCAAGTCGTTTGAAACCGGCGTAGGCGGAACGCTCGGGCATATTGCGATCGTCGTCGGGCTCGGTACGATGCTCGGCAAGATGATGGCCGAATCCGGCGGCGCAGAACGCATCGCGCAAACGCTGATCGGATTGTTTGGGCCAAAGAATGTGCATTGGGCAATGATGTGCATCGCGTTCCTCGTCGGCCTGCCGGTCTTTTTCGAAGTCGGTTTCGTGCTGTTGATTCCGATCGCGTTCAACGTGGCGCAGCGTACCGGCACGTCGATGATCCGCGTCGGCATTCCAATGGTCGCCGGCCTCTCGGTCGTGCACGGATTGATCCCGCCGCACCCGGCCGCGTTGCTGGCTGTGACGGCTTATAACGCGGACATCGGCCACACGATTTTCTACGCGTTGATCGTCGGCATTCCGACCGCGATTATCGCCGGACCGCTGTTCTCGAAACTCATCGCCAGGTTCGTCGTGCTCGAGGGTGTCAACCCGATGGCGCAGCAGTTTATCGAGCAGGATGCCGCACGCGCCACGCGGAAACTGCCGAGCTTCGGCATTACGCTGCTGACGGTCTTGTTGCCGGTGCTGCTGATGCTGGTGGGCAGTTGGGCTGACCTGATCGCTCCGGCAAAGTCGACGGCCAATGACGTGCTGCGCCTGATCGGGCATCCGGATATGGCGCTGCTGCTTGCGGTGCTGTTGAGTTTCTACACGTTCGGCTCGGCACGCGGGTTCAATCGCGATTCGATCCTCAAGTTCACGAACGAGTGTCTGGCGCCTACGGCCAGCATCACGTTGGTGGTGGGGGCAGGAGCTGGCTTTGGGCGCATCCTGATCGACAGCGGCGCCTCCAAGGCGATAGTCGATGTCGCCACAGGCGCGCACGTGCCGCTCTTGATCCTGGCGTGGCTGGTCGCCGGGTTGATCCGCGTGGCGACGGGATCGGCGACGGTTGCCATGGCCACGGCCGCGGGGATTATCGCGCCGATCGCGGCCGCCGCCGCCTCGACCGCAACGGGCGTGCGCCCCGAGTTGCTCGTGCTCGCAACGGGCGCGGGGTCGCTGATCCTCTCACATGTGAACGATGGCGGTTTCTGGCTGGTCAAGGAGTACTTCGGCATGACCGTGACGCAGACGTTCAAGACCTGGACCGTGTGCGAGACGATCATCTCGGTGACCGCGCTGGTGTTCACGCTTGGGCTGTCGATGGTGATCTGAAGCAGCGCGGCAAGTGCATGGAACGCCTGCCTCATGACGTTTCAAATCCGGTGCACGCGTGCAAGTGCACCGGAGTAAAGACTAGGACTAGCTAACAATCTGCAAGGTCGCACCTCCCTGGTGCGTCTCGTCATCAAGGGTTCATTCAACTAGTCCAGTGTCGCGCCGTTAAGCCAATCAGCTCAACGGGACTCCAATGCAATTCTCTACCCTCCATGTGACCCACGGCGCGCCGTCAACCGTCGACGCGTTGATTGCCGATCGTGCGTTATGGGCGGTATTCCAGCCAATCGTGCGCCTTGCCGATGGCGAGATTGCAGGACATGAAGGTCTCATCCGCGGTCCGGCCGACACCTGGCTCGAGACGCCGCGCGGCTTGTTCGCACAGGCGCAGCAGGAAGGCGCGGCACATCGGCTGGAGATTGCGGCGGCACAGGTCTGTTGCGAGTCCTTTGCGCGCCTCCATGGCGCCGGCCTGCTGTTCGTCAACGCGAGCGCCGCCGTCATAGATGCGCGCGTGGGCGAAGACAACGGCATTGCCAGTCTGCTCGGATCAAGCGAACTTGCGCCCGAACGCGTGGTGATCGAATTGACCGAGCAGAGCGTCATTGCCGACCTCGATCGTTTCGATGCGACCGTTCGTGCGTTACGCACGAGCGGCGCCGCGTTCGCACTCGACGACTACGGCAGCGCGAATGCGAGCATGAATCTCTGGGTACGGCTCGCACCCAACTACGTCAAAATCGACCGGTTTTTCATCGACAACATCGCGCTCGATCCGCTGAAATTCGAGGCGGTCAAAGCGATGTTCGCGTTTGCAAGAGCCAGCGGCGCCGAGCTGGTTGCAGAGGGTATCGAGCGGCCGGCCGATCTGGGAATCGTCCGCGACCTGGGCATTACGTATGGGCAAGGATTCTTGCTGGGGCGCCCGGCGGCACTGCCAAGCCGTGCGTTGCCCGCGCCTATCCAGCACTTGTTGCGGTCGTCGCGGATCACCGTCTACCCCTCGCATACGCACACGCATCGTGAGTCCGGCGCGAACGGATTCGAACTCGACCGAATGCTGATTCTCGCACCCTCGTTGCCGCTGGACGCACGCAACGATCACGTAGTCGACCTGTTCAACGTGGCGCCGGAGTTGCACGCGGTTGCGATCATCGACGATGGGCGGCCAGTCGCGCTGATCAATCGCCGCGCGTTCATGGACCAGTACGCGCTGCCATATCATCGCGAGCTTTTCGGCAAGCGCCCCTGCCTCCAGTTTGCCAATCCGGCGCCGCTGGTGGTCGAACGATATGCCACGCTGGAACAGGTCGCGCACATGCTTGCCAACGACGACCTGCGTTATCTCTCCGATGGTCTCATCATCACCGACGCAGGCCGCTACGTGGGACTCGCGACCGGCGAGCGATTGGTGCGCGCCGTGACGGACATCCGGCTGGAAGCGGCGCGTTATGCCAATCCGCTGACGTTTCTTCCCGGCAACGTGCCGATCAATTCGCATGTCGAGCGGTTGATCGGCAACGGTCTCGACTTCGTTGCGTGTTACGTCGACCTCGACGACTTCAAGCCATTCAATGACTGCTACGGTTATTGGCAAGGCGACGAAGTGCTCAAGGCGGCGGCCGCCGCGTTACGATCGGTCTGCGAACCAGGGTGCGATTTTCTCGGCCATATTGGCGGCGATGACTTCCTGATACTGTTTCAAAGCGCGGACTGGCGCAGTCGCAGCCTGCAGGCCATTCACCGCTTCAATGAAGACGTCAAACGTTTTTACTCGCCGGAAGACCGCCTTGCGGGCGGCATCTACAGCGAAGACCGGAGCCGGCACCGGCAGTTCTTCGGCTTCGTGACCATGTCAGTTGGTGCAGTCAAGGTGGCTGCCGGAACGGCGCGCATCTGCGAAGAAATAGGCGCGGTAGCCGCAGTCGCCAAGCGTCGTGTCAAAAAAGAAAAGACCGGGATTGTCGCAATCGATTTTGCGCATCCCCGGTCGGTCTGATCACGCCAGCGCGGCGCGAACCGCACGCTTACACTACCTTTACATGCACGCCGTTGCATGAATCCCCGACCGGTCGGACGTTTTTTTCAACCTGTCCGGCGATCGTGAACCGCCGCGCCGCGCGTCATGTGGGAACCATGCTCGTTTAAAGCGTAACTGGTATAACGACATACTTAGCGTCGTAAACGGCCCGCTCCGCGGAGCGCAATTCTGACTGCACACTCGCGATTTCCTACGCACCATGACCAATCAAACCCACTTAGCCGCGTCCGATCTTCCCGTCGACATGATCATCTTCGGCGGCGGCGGCGACCTGTCCGCACGCAAGCTCTTGCCCGCTCTTTACATGGCGCATTTGCACTGCAATCTGCCGCCGAAAACGCGCATTATCGCGATCGGCCGACGCGACTGGTCGCGCGAGCAGTACGTGCAATTCGTGGAAGAGCAGTCGAAACCCTTTGTCGACGAGAAGGCGCTTGACCCGCAATCCTGGGACTCGTTCCTGGCGCTCTTCGATTACGTGCGCATCAACATCGATCAGGCGCACGACTATTTGGGGCTCGCGGAAGTTGCGCGTAAGGACGTGTGCCGCGTGTTTTATCTCGCGACCGCGCCGGACCTGTTCACGACCATCTGCGACAACCTCTCGGCTGCCGGACTCGTCGACGGCAATGCGCGCGTCGTGCTGGAAAAACCGCTCGGTCATGACCTTGCGTCGGCGCAAGCGATCAATGCATCGGTTGGCCGTCATTTTGCTGAAGCGCAGATTTATCGCATCGACCATTATCTCGGCAAGGAAACGGTGCAGAACCTGATGGTCCTGCGATTCGGCAACGCGATCTTCGGTCCGCTGTGGCAGGCGCCGTACATCAAGAGCGTGCAGATCACCGTGGCGGAAACCGTGGGCGTCGGCAGTCGTGCGGGCTTCTACGATCAGACTGGCGCACTGCGCGACATGGTGCAGAACCACTTGCTGCAACTGCTGTGCATTGTGGCCATGGAGCCGCCTGTATCGCTCGATCCCGATGCCGTGCGCGATGAAAAGCTCAAGGTGCTGCGTTCGCTGCGCAAGATGACGGTCTCCGATATTGCCCGCGATACCGTGCGTGGCCAGTACAGTCCGGGCGCGATCGATGGCGAGCCGGTCAAGGGTTACATGGAAGAGGACAACGTGCCGTCCGATAGCCGGGCCGAGACTTTTGTCGCGATTCGCGCGCATATCAACAACTGGCGCTGGGCGAACGTGCCGTTCTTCCTGCGTACGGGCAAGCGCTTGCAGAAGAAGCAATCGGAGATCGTGATCGACTTCGCCGACCTGCCGTTCTCGATTATTCCGAGCGGGCCGCGCAACTATGGCAATCGGCTGGTTATCCAGTTGCAACCGGAAGAGTCAATTCAGTTGCAGATGCTTGCTAAAGAGCCCGGTAGTGGCATGCATATGTTGCCGGTGAACTTGAATCTGGATCTGCAGCAGGCATTTAGTGAGCGTCGGGCGGAAGCGTATGAGCGGCTTTTGATCGATGTCATGCGGGGTCGGTTGACGCACTTCATGCGGCGTGATGAACTCGAAGCGGCTTGGGCCTGGGTGGAACCGATTCTTGATGGCTGGAAGGAACTGAATGATCGTCCGCGCACTTATACGGCGGGTACGTTTGGACCGGCCGCGTCTTCTGCGCTGATGGCGCGGGAGAATATGGCTTGGGCTGAAGAGGCATAACGAAGGGTTTTCGTTCGCACTCAGGTTTTTGGGGCGGGCGGGCTAGGTTCCGGGGTTGGCGGTGGAGGTCAATGCCCCGGGGTTAGGTTATTGCGTTAGCGGTCGGGGTCAATGCCGGGTTGCTGCTTTCCAAGTCTTCGCAGGTTATATCTTGGCTGATTTCTTTACCACTATTAGCCACTGTGCGTGGCGGCACGTCATTTCTTTTTCCAAAGCGAAAAAGAAACGAAGCAAAGAAAACGCTTTTAACAGCTCTACCCTAAGTGTCCACAGCGTGCAGTTCCATTTCATGGGTGCCCCAAAAGCACGGTGCTCGCCAGAGCTTAGGATGTGTGAACCCCTCCTTCTCGCGAATCCTGACAGTAAAACGCTTCGCCCCGTACGCTCTCGGGCAAGCGCCCTAGCCATAGAAACCCGCACGGCCTCACGCGTATTTGCCGCTGTGGGACTTCGCGGGTTAGCTATCAGTTTGCATTGTTATTTTGCGGGTTAGGCCTTATGCATTCTGCAGATCCATTTCTGGGTGGTTTAAAAAATGGTTCGGCATGCATACAAATTGGAGGTTGGTTTTCCGCGGATAGCGCGGGGCGCTCTTTGGGCAGGTTCAGTCGCTAGTGCTTGCCCGAGAGCGTACGGGGCGAAGCGTTTTACTGTCAGGATTCGCGAGAAGGAGGGGTTCACACATCCTCCGCTCTTGCGAGCACCGTGCTTTTGGGGCACCCATGAATCAAAACTGCACGCTGTGGACACTTAGGGTAGTGCTGTTAAAAGCGCTTTCTTTGCTTCGTTTCTTTGTCGCTTTGGACAAAGAAATGACGCGCCGCCACGCGCAGTGGCTAATAGTGATAAAGAAATCAGCCAAGATATAACGCGCAAAGACCTGGAAAGCAGCAACCCGGCAATGAACCAGAACCGCTAACGCAGGAACCTAGCCCCGCCCCCCAAAAACCCCAAGTGCGAACGACACGCCCAACACTAACCGCTAAATCAAAAACCGAACCTCGACCGCAAGGCCCGTCCCGCCCGGGACATCATCGAGACTAATGCTTGCCCTGTGCGCCCGCACGATCTCACGCACTATTGCAAGACCCAGCCCGCTACCCTCTTCCCCCGAAGCCCTGAAGAACGGCTCGAACACACGATCACGGACATCGGCTGAAATGCCGGGACCATCATCGGTGACAACGAGCACAATCGCCTTCTCGCGCCGCTCGATCAACAACATAACGTGCCCCGATGCAGGCGTGTATCGAATGGCGTTATCGACCAGGTTAAAAACCAGCACCGATAATAAACGCGCGTTTCCTAGTACGATCGCATCGTCGGCAAGTTGCGCAGCCAACTCAATTCCACGACGCTGCGCCAGCAACGCCAGCTCTTCAATCACGGTGGTTGCCACCTCGCGCAAATCGACTCGCTCACCTTCGAAATGGCTGTAGTCAGCAGTCTCCGCTTGCGCGAGCAACAGCAACTGATTCGTCAGCGACACCAGCGCTCCATTGCTCTTGTGCATGGCAAAAAGCGTCTCTTTGACGGTGGCGAGATCATCGTGGCGCCGCGCATATTGCAGTTGCGCACCGAGCAACGTCAGCGGGGTTCGCAACTGATGCGCAGCATGCGCAATGAAACGCCGCTGCATGGCAGTCTGCCGTTCGATCCTGGCAATGCACTGGTTTATCGCATCCACAATGGGCCGCAACTCGCTCTGAAGATGCTCCGAGCGCAACGGCACGAGTTCGTTCGGCGCACGGTCGCGAACGTCATTGGTCAGTGCCATCAGGTGCCGCAACTCAAACGTCAGGCCGACGCACACCAGCACAATTGCAATCGCAATGATCTCCGCGAAATGCAGCAATTGCGGCCGCCATAACTCGGTCGCCAATGCATCGCGCTCCAGTTCCGTACGGCCCACCGAAACAAGAATGCGCTTGCTCTCACCGGAGTCGTACATCGGCCGGATGATGGAAACTGCCCGCACCGGCTGACCATCGATCTCGGTGTCGTACCAGCCAGGTGAACTCGGGGGCTCGACTTGCTCGAGATCCGATGTGCCCGCAATCGCCGGCCCGTCAATCACGCGGATACGGAAAAATACCCGGTCACCATAGGGCGAACTCAGGATCTCGATAGCGCTCGGAGAAATGTCGGCATGCAGGAAACTGTCGTCCCATTTCACGTCGCCAGCCATCACGCGGGCGGACGCAAGCAGCGCATTGTCCTGGATCAGGCTCGCGGTTTTCTGCGCGCCCTCGCGGGCCATGTAACCCGCGGCAAGCACATAGACCGTCAGCGGCAGCAGCAACCACAGCAGAAGCCGAAGGCGCAGGCTATTCGTCATCGCTGCTGGCTTGCAACAGATAACCCAAACCCCGGAGCGTGATGATGGTGGCGGTGCTTTTCTCGAGCTTCTTGCGCAGCCGCGAGACGTAAATCTCGATGGCGTCTTCGCTCGTGTGGGTGGTCGAGCTGCCGAGCGAATCGGCAAGCATCGGTTTGGAAACCGTCTTCTTGGCCTTGAGGATCAAGGTCTCGAGCACGGCGTGCTCTCGTGGTGTCAGGCTTAAAACGTCGCCCGCTACTGAGAACTGCCGCCGGTCGATATCGTAGGAAAGGTCGCCGCAGCGCATACTGTTCGAGCGCGAAGGCAGTTGACGCCGCACCAGTACCTTGACCCGCGCGACCAGCTCGCGTGCATCGAACGGCTTGACGACGTAATCGTCCGCGCCGGCGCTCAGGCAAATCACCTTTTCATCTACTGAGCCGCTTGCGGTCAGGATCAATACCGGGGTGTCGTCGCCACGTTCTCTCAACCGCCGCAGCACGCCCTTGCCGGATAAATTCGGCAAGTTGAGATCGAGCAGCACGACGTCATAGCGCGTGGTGCGCAGGAACCGGTCGGCCGCGTCGCCGTCACTGACGCGATCGAGCACAAAACCATCATCTTCCAGGATCTTAGCGAGCCAATGAGCCAGTTCCTCATTGTCCTCGACCAGCAGTAGCTTCATCACATTCACCGCGTTATGCATGGGCATTGGCCGTCAGCCCGGCATGCGCATGGCGTAAACCGTTTCACGCCGCGCCGGGCCACGGCCCTCAGGCGAAGTGTATATCGCCCGGGCGTGGCCATGCGCGCGGTGGTGTTGAGCGCTGCCCGTCACGCGGTCTTGTACTGGCCGCGCGCTTCCGTCGATCGATACAAAACCAGCGTCGCGATCAACCCGCAGACCGCGGCAACGGCCATCCATGCACCCGGCGCCGCCTTGTTGCCGGTCACGTGAATCAGGTACGTGGAGATGGCAGGCGTGAATCCGCCGATGGTCGTCGCCAGGCTATAGGCCAGCGAGAAGCCGGTCGTGCGAACTTCGACGGGCATGACTTCGGTAAGCGCGACGACCATTGCGCCGTTGTAGCTGCCGTACAGGAACGAGAGCCACAATTCGACGCCCAGCAAGCGCAGGAACGACGGATCGGCAACCAGCCACTGCACGGCCGGATACGACGTGAGGATAGTCAGTACCGTGAAGAACAGCAGCACCGGGCGGCGGCCGACGCGGTCAGACAATGCACCCGAGAGCGGCAGCCAAACGAGGTTCGACAAGCCGACGAACACGGTCACCACAAGCGCATCAATCGACGAAAGCTTGAGCACCTCTTTACCGAAGGTCGGCGTGTAAGCCGTGATCATGTAGAACGACACGGTCGTCATGATGACCATGCCCATGCCGGCAAGCACGATGCCCCAGTGCGAGACCATCGACTTCATGATCTCAGCCATCTTCGGGTGGTGTTTGCGCGCGAGGAATTCATCGGTTTCCTGCAGCGAACGGCGAATGATGAACAGGAACGGCACGATCAGGCAGCCGATGATGAACGGCACGCGCCATCCCCACGACGTCATCTGGTCAGGCGGCAAAATCTTGCTCATGCTCACGCCGATCAACGCAGCGAACACGACGGCCACTTGCTGGCTGCCGGACTGCCATGAGCAATAAAAGCCCTTGTTGCCCTTGGTCGCGATCTCGGAGAGATACACCGACACGCCCCCGAGTTCCACGCCGGCCGAGAAGCCTTGCAGCAGACGTCCGAGCAACACGATGATCGGCGCCAACACGCCAATGGTCGCGTACCCCGGAATCACCGCGACGAGCAAAGTGCCAGCGGCCATCATCGCGAGCGTGAGGATCAAACCCTTGCGTCGTCCGTGATGATCGATATAAGCACCGAGCACGATGGCACCAATCGGACGCATCAAAAATCCGGCGCCAAACACGGACAGCGCAAGCATCAGCGACGCGAATTCGTTACCGCTCGGGAAGTAGGTCTTGGCGATGGCCGAGGCGTAATAGCCGTAGACCATGAAGTCGTACATTTCGAGGAAATTGCCGCTGACAACCCGAAATACCGACTTGAATTTCGAATCGGTTGGAGACATAGCGTGTGAGGACATGAACTTGACCTTCTCAAAGGATGCGGTGTGCCGGCGCAAAAATAACGACAACAGTCACTGCATTCAACAACAATTAACAACGACCGGCGCGGCTGCGACGGACGCATTGATGGTACTTATCCAATCATCAAAACCGACTTGCCCAACTGGCGGCGCTCCTCAAGTTCGGCATGCGCCTCTTCAACGTTATCGAGCGTATAGCGGGCACTGATGGCAATGTTCAGCGAGCCGTCGGCTAACGCCGCAAAGACATCGTCGGCGCGGCGCTGGACCGTTTCCGCGTCGGCCAGATGATCAGCCAGCCTCGGACGCGTCAGGAACAACGATCCGCTTTCACCCAGTTCAATGGGATCGAGGTCGTTCAATGAACCCGACACCGAGCCATAGTTCACGACTAGTCCGCGCACGCGCGTAGCGCGGAAACTGTCGCGCAGCGTCGTGCGGCCGACCGCGTCGTAGACCACATCCACGCCCCGGCCGCCAGTCGCTTCGCGCACAAGGTCAGCAAAGTGTCCATCGTCGTAAAGCATCACGCGATCCGCACCGAGCTTGCGGGCAATGTCCGCTTTCTGCTCGCTGCTGGTGGTGGCAAACACCGTCGCGCCGCGACGCTTGGCAAGCTGCACCAGCAACTGACCGATACCGCCAGACGCCGCGTGGATCAGGCACGTGGTGCCCGCGCTGACATGGCCGACATCGTCGATCAGGTAATGCGCAGTCGATCCCTGGAAGATCGCGGCAGCGGCGAGGTCGTACGGAATTGCGTCGGGGATTCGCGCGAGCTTCGCGGCCGGCACGACCGCGTAATCCGCATAAGCGCCCCACGATATGCACCACGCAACCCGCTCTCCCAATTCGAACGACGTCACGCCCGCCCCGGTTTTAACTACATCGCCGGAACCTTCCATGCCAAGCGTGCAGGGAATGCTCACGGGGTACGTGCGCGACGCTTTGTATTTACCCTGGCGTGTATGGATATCCATGAAGTTGACACCGGCGCATCTTACCTTGACCAGCACTTCTCCCGGCCCCGGCTGAGGAACTTCGATATCCTGATGAATCAGCACTTCGGGTCCGCCATACTGTTCTATGCGTATCGCTTTCATTGCATCGCTTCGAATAGGGGGAAATGGGTTGCCGGTTCCACGTTGTTGCCTTCGCGTTATTGTTTCGTTGCTACTTCGCGCCGAGCTGCACATGGTCCACGAACTCGTTCGTGTAGGTCCTCGACAGATCGATATGACGCGGATCGATCGACGAGTTGGCGAGCGTGAGCACCTTCAGCACGGCTGCGGGCGTTCCGTCCGGCATCCGGCCGTCCTTCGTAAACATGGGCATGGAGGACCTGAGCGCGCTGATATACAGCGCCTTGCCCTGTCCCGGCCCGTAAAAATCGCTTGGCACCCTGGCCGTTATCTCTTCGGCGCTATGGCTCGCAATGAACGCGAGCGAGCGCACCATGGCGCGTACGAGCTTCTGCGCTTCGTCGGGGTGCGAGTTGACCCAGCTCCGTTGAGCGTAGAAACACGGGCCGGCATACGGGCCGCCCAGCGCCGCCACCGTGCCCGCGGCGCTGCGCATGTCCACCAGCACCTTCGCGTCGCCGCTGGCGAGCAGCCGGCTGGCGACCGGCTCTTCGATCATGCCGGCATCGATACCGCCCTGATTCAACGCCGCGATAAAACTGTCGTCAGAACCCACCGGCAACACCGAGTATTCCTTCGGCGTCAACCCGGCGCGGGCCGCGAGATAGTGCGTCAGGAAGTTCGTCGATGAACCCAGTCCCGTCACGCCCAGCGTCTTGCCTTTCGCGTCGGCCATGGTGTTGAAACCTGCGGCGGATCTCTTCGATACCAGCTCGACCAGCCCCGCGCTTTTGCTGAACACCATGAGCGCTTCAACGTCCTTGCCGCGGCTCTGCAAGTCGATGGTGTGATCGTAGAAACCGACCGCACCCTGGATCGCGCCGGCGAGGAGTTCCGTCGCGGTATCGACGCCGGCCGGTTGCGACAGGATCTCGAATTCGAGCCCTTCGTCCTTGAAATAGCCGAGTTGCGACGCAAGGATCAAAGGCAGGTAGACGATCTTGGAGGTGCCTCCCGCCATCAGCGTCAGCTTTTCCGCATGAGCGGGCGTGCCGCACAAAAGCGCGGCCAGGGTGCAAGCGAGCGTGAAAAAGCGGTGGGAAAACTGCATCGAAAAACGTCTCCTTCTATCCGTGGCAATCCGGCATCTTGTTCTAATGTGCCGCCAGTATAAGAAGGCAAAGCCTTCTGCCTGCTTTCTGCCAGGGTGGAAAAATATCGGCGTTTACCCTTGGCGGGCTGAATGGGCGTGATTTTGGCCGTGCTAAAACGACTGCGCGCTCCAACCCGTAAGGGAGAGAGCGCGCATGATTTTGTTACGGCGTCTTGCCTGAGCCCGGACTTACCAGGCCGCGATCACCGCACCCGCATACTTCGCTTCAATAAACTGCTTCACTTCCGGCGAGTGATAGGCGGCCACGAGTTTTGCCACCCACGGCTTGTCCTTGTCGACCGCACGAATCGCGATGATGTTCGAGTACGGGCCGTTCGGATCTTCAATCGCGATCGCGTCCTGCTTCGGCTTCAACCCGGCTTCCATCGCGAAGTTCGTGTTGATCGCGGCGGCGTCGACGTCGGCGAGCGAACGCGGAATTTGGGCAGCATCCAGTTCGACGATCTTCAGCTTTCGCGGGTTATCGACGATATCAAGCGGCGTCGCTTTCAAGCCCGCATCCGCGCGCAACTTCAGCAAGCCGTTCTTTTGCAGCAGCAACAACGCGCGCCCACCGTTGGTCGGATCGTTCGGCACGGCGATGCGCGCGCCCACCGGCAACTCTGCCAGCGTCTTGAACTTCTTCGAATAGATGCCCATGGGGAACGTGACGGTATCGGCGATCTTGATCAGCTTGTAGCCGCGGTCCTTCACCTGTGCATCGAGATACGGCGCGTGCTGGTAGCTGTTGGCATCGAGATCACCCGATGCCAACGCCGCATTCGGCTGGACATAATCGGCGAATTCGACAATCTTGATGTTCAGGCCATTCTTCGCGGCCACCTGCTTTACCACTTCCATTACCTGCGCGTGCGGACCGCCGGTCACGCCGACCTTGATGGTTTCGTCGGCTTGCGCGACGTTAGCGAGCAATGCCGTTGCGCTGAAAACAGCGGCCAGCTTGAGAATGAATCGACGTTGCATGGACTACCCTTTGAGCTTTATATAGAGACTTATTTGTGACTGAGACGGCGCACGAGCCAGTCGCCGAACGACTGCACGAGTTGCACGAAGACGATCAGGATCACCACCACGGTCAGCATCACTTCCGGCAAGAATCGTTGATACCCGTAGCGAATGCCCAGGTCGCCCAGACCGCCGCCGCCGATCGCACCGGCCATGGCCGAATACCCGACCAGCGATACAAACGTAATCGTCAAACCGGCAACCACGCCCGGCAGGGACTCAGGCAACAACACCTTGAAGACGATCTGGCTAGTGGTTGCGCCCATCGCTTGCGCTGCTTCAATCAGGCCGCGATCGACTTCGCGCAACGCGGTTTCCACCAATCGCGCGATGAACGGTGCAGCTGCAATCGTCAGCGGTACGACTGCCGCCATGGTCCCGATCGACGAGCCCACCACCAGCCGCGTGAACGGGATTACCGCGACGAGCAGAATGATAAACGGTGTCGAGCGCACTGCATTCACGACGCCGCCCATGACCCGGTTCACCGCGAGATTACGCAATACGCCATCGCGGTCGGTGAGATAAAGCAGCACGCCGAGCGGCAGCCCCAAAGCCGCGCCGACCAGTCCGGAAATGCCCACCATCACGAGCGTTTCCCAGAACGACTGGACGAACATATCGAACATTTCACTCAACATGGGACATCTCCTCTACCACCACACCTTGTTCACGCAGATACGCAATGGCCTCGGCCACGTTTGCCGGCTTTCCGGCCGCGAGCACCGCCAGCGAGCCGAATGCCTGACCCTGGATCTCGTCGATCTGGCCGTGGAGGATGTTGAAATCCAGTTCGAAGCGGCGGATTGTTTCGGAAAGAATCGGCTGGTCGACGCCGGAGCCGGTGAACGCGAGCCGCAACAAATGACCGCTGCCGGTTTTCAACCGCTCGGCCACGCGCAGCTTCAGCGCTGGCGGCAATTCGTGCGCGATCACATCGCCGATCAACGCGCGCGTGACTTCGTGATGCGGCTGCATGAAGACATCGACGACATTGCCTTCCTCGACCACGCGGCCGGCATCGAGCACCGCCACGCGATCGCAGACCTGTTTGATCACGTCCATCTGGTGCGTGATCAGCACGATCGTCAGGCCGAGTTCCTTGTTGATCTTGCGCAGCAGATCAAGAATGGAGCGTGTGGTTTCGGGATCGAGCGCGGACGTGGCTTCGTCGGAGAGCAGCACTTTGGGCTTGCTGGCGAGCGCCCGGGCGATCCCGACGCGTTGCTTCTGGCCACCGCTGATCTGGGCAGGATAACGATCTTTTTGCGTGGTCAGCCCGACGAGTTCCAGCAGCGGCAACACGGTGGATTCGATCTCGCTGCGCTTCATGCCGGCAAGTTCGAGCGGCAGCGCGACGTTGTCGAACACCGTGCGCGACGACAGCAAATTGAAGTGCTGGAAGATCATGCCGATGTCACGGCGTGCCGTGCGCAATTGCGCGGCGGGCAGCGTGGTGAGGTCGCGGCCGTCTACGATCACGCTGCCTTCGCTTGGCCGCGTCAGCAGGTTGATGGTGCGGACCAGCGTACTTTTACCGGCGCCGCTACGGCCGATGATGCCGAATACTTCGCCGGGCGGAATCGTCAAATTGACATTATGCAGCGCTTCGATCCAGCCTTTTGGGCCTGCGAAGCGTTGCGACAGATTGCGTATTTCGATCATGTAAACAAAAAAAGCGGCGGACTTCCCGTTGAGCGAGTGTGCTCGGGCAGCCGACCGCCGTTCATCCCTGGTTCGCGAGAGGCGAAAGTTTAACGTAACCCGCGTCGCGGCTTAATAATCTATTGCGCAAGGCTAATTACTTATCCGTATGTAGGTTACGGGGCGGGGCCGGCGTGGGCATTGGATCGGGTCGAAATATGGAATGCTCATATCGATTCAAGCAAAGCTCGGTTCCATCGCGCAAAATCGGTGGATAAGATGGCGGCATGATCCATGCGTGGCGATCGTGTGATCGCGTCACCAAATACGCTGCGGCGTTCTTGCGTACGAACTGTGCGCCAAATGCGGCCCCGCTGCACTCCTGGGAGTATTTCGTTGAAGAGCTTTGAATTTCGCCGGCCGCTCGTGGTCGGCATTGGCGGCACGACCCGCGCGGCTTCGTCGACTGAACGCGCCCTTCGCATCGCGCTGAAAGGTGCTGAAGCCGATGGTGCGCGCACGCGCCTGTTTGGCGGAACGTTCCTGCACTCGCTGCCGCACTTTGCGCCGGAACATGGCGAACGCACGGCGGAACAGCTCGAACTGATCGAGGCGGTGCGCGAAGCGGATGCAGTGATTATTGCAACGCCGGGGTATCACGGCGGGGTGTCGGGGCTAGTCAAGAATGCGCTTGATACGCTTGAGGAGCTTCGCGACGATAAGCGTCCGTACCTCGACGGCCGCGCTGTGGGTTGCGTGGTGACGGCTTATGGATGGCAAGGCGGTGGTGCCGTGCTTACGTCGCTGCGTTCGATCGTGCATGCGTTGCGGGGATGGCCGACACCGTACGGGGCTGCTGTAAATTCGCTGGAGACCCGCTTCGAGACGATTGATTCTTGCTCGGACCCGAAAGTGGCGGAGCAGTTGGCGACAGTTGGGCGGCAGGCTGCGCAGTTCGCGCTGGCGTTTAATGCGCGGGATGCGTTGAGTGATCTGGATTTGCGTCAGGGGTCGGGGACCATTTCACGGTGATGTTTTGCTCGCGCCGGTGGACTGGGGTGGTTTGCTGGCGCGATGGGTTTGGCCGGGGTGTGGTTCTGGGGTCGGTCGGGCTGCCTGGTTCTTGGGTTGCAGGTCTGAGTCAATGCCGGGTTGCTGCTTTCTAGGTCTTCGCGGGTTTAGTGCTAGCTGATTTCTTTATCACTATTAGCCACTGCGCGTGGCGGCGCGTCATTTCTTTGTCCAAAGCGACAAAGAAACGAAGCAAAGAAAACGCTTTCACCTCTCTAAAAATTAAGTGTCCACAGCGTGCAGTTTTGATTCATGGGTACCCGAAAAGCACGGTGCTCGCCAGAGCACCGGATGTTTGAACCCCTCCTTCTCGCGAATCCTGACAGTAAAACGCTTCGCCCCGTACGCTCTCGGGCTAGCACTAGCGACTGAACCTGCCCAAGGAGCACCCCGCGCTATCCGCGGAAAACCAACCTCCAAATTTGTATGCATGCCGAACCATCTCTATAACCCGCCAAGAAACGAGGCTGCAGAATGCGTAAGGCCCAACCCCCGAAAATGACAGCGCAAACCGGAGCAGCTAACCCGCGAAGAACCGCACCCATAAGAGTGCGTGAGGCCGTGCGGGTTCGTGGAACACGGGTGCTAGCCCGAGAGCGTACGGGGCGAAGCGTTTTACTGTCAGGATTCGCGAGAAGGAGGGGTTCAAACATCCGGTGCTCTGGCGAGCACCGTGCTTTTGGGGCACCCATGAATCAAAACTGCACGCTGTGGACACTTAGGGTAGCGTGGTTAAAAGCGTTTTCTTTGCTTCGTTTCTTTGTCGCTTTGGACAAAGAAATGACGCGCCGCCACGCGCAGTGGCTAATAGTGATAAAGAGATTAGCGAGCCTAAGTAAACCACTAGCCTGGAAAGCAACAACCCGGCATTGACCCCGACCGCTAACGCAGAAACCTGGCACTCGAATAACAAAACCTGGACCCATCGTGCCAGCAAACCTCCCCGGTCCACCGGCGCCAGCAAACCTCCCCCTGCGAGCAAAAACCACCATCTAATCCCTAAACGGCAATTCCGGCGTAAAAACAAACGGATCCAACGCGTAACCCGTATGGAAATACCCGCTGCACGCACACGTCGCTATCCTCTCAAGGTCATAAGGCTCCCGCGCCGCCCCGTGCGATTGATCCGCAGCAAGCGTCCGCCGCTCACGCCAGTGCCGCAGCACCTCACTGCCCCAGTTCCTAAAAATGGCTTTCGGTTCAGACATCGCAGTTCTCCTTGAACGCTTCCGGTACGGCCTACCCGCTAAGTACAAGGTAGGACAATCCCGGACATACCGAAACCATCTTTTATTCATTTGCATATCTGATGATGAATAGAAACGTATCGATCCATCCCCACAACTTCCAAACCAATTAAGCCAGCGCTTCACGGCATTTCATCGAGGGTCCTTCATAAACGACCCACGTCCGGTGTGTAAAGCAAAGTCCAATCGCTTCGTTGCCGCGCCCGCGCACGGATGCTTCAATTTAACGCCGCTGTGTCTGCCACCTGTCCAGCGCGCAAGCATACAAATACACAACGATTCCCCAAGGAGCACCCGATGACCCTCATCGCCACGCCTGCCATTGCCGTCGAATCCTCAACCGCGCTGGACCTCGACGTCCATCCAATGGGTGGCCGGATTGGCGCCGAAATCCGGGGCTTGCGCCTCGGGCCGGATCTCGCCGACTCAACCATCGCAGCAATCAACGCCACGTTGCTGCGGCATAAGGTGATCTTCTTTCGCGGCCAGTCGCATCTGGACGACGCCGCGCAGGAAGCGTTCGCCTCCCGCTTCGGCGAAACCGTCGCGCATCCAACAGTGCCATCGGTTGCCGGCAGCAATCTGCTGCTCGAACTCGATTCGAAGAACGGCACGCGCGCCAACTCCTGGCATACGGACGTGACCTTCGTCGAAGCGTATCCAAAGATCTCGATCCTGCGAGGCGTCGTGATTCCGCCCGCTGGCGGCGATACGGTCTGGGCAAACACTGCTGAGGCCTACAACCGTCTGCCGGACCCGCTGCGTGCCTTGGCGGACTCCCTGTGGGCTATTCATACGAATACCTACGACTACGCGGCGACCCGCAGCGCGCCCGCCACCGACGCCGAGCTGGCCTATCGCGAACAGTTCACGTCGACGGTCTATGAAACCGAACATCCAGTCGTGCGCGTGCATCCGGAAACAGGCGAACGGACCCTCGTGCTGGGACATTTCGTACAGCGCTTCGTCGGCTTGTCACAGCGCGATTCCGATCGCCTGAAAGAGCTTTTCCACGACCACGTGACGCGCCTCGAAAACACAGTGCGCTGGCGCTGGACGCAGGGTGACGTAGCGATCTGGGACAACCGGGCAACTCAGCACTACGCCGTAGCGGATTACGACGAGAGCGCGCGGCGCGTCGTCCGGCGCGCAACGGTGCATGGTGATGTGCCCGTGGGTATCGACGGCCGCCGCAGCCGCGCGTTGCGTGGTGCGCCTGCGCTGAACTGATCCTGCATTCGACATTCGACATTCGACCTTCGACCTTCGGCAACGCGGCCACGCTGCGCTGCCGTTCTCACCCCTTCCCCCGCGAACTCGATGACCCCACGTTCTCTTCTGCATTCCCTCATTGTCACGCTGGGCATGGTTGCCGCCACGAGTGCCCTGGCCGCCGCGCCTGCTGTTGTCCGCATCGGCGTGGCGACGCAAGGTTACGGCGATCCACCCGTGTTCGGGGGCTCGCCGGCAGCGACGGCCCAATTGCAGCACAGCACGGAAGATGCGCTCAAACCCGATGGCGTCAAGGTTGAATGGCTGTTCTTCAAAGGCGCCGGGCCCGCCGTCAACGAAGCGCTGGCGAATCATCAGATCGACTTCGCCTATCAGGGCGATCTCCCCGCCGTACTCGGCCGAGCAAACGGCCTCAAAACGAAATTGCTGGTCGAATCGGGCGTGCGCACCGGCGTCTATCTCGCCGTGCCGCCCGACTCCGACATCAAGGGCATCAAGGATCTCAAGGGCAAGCGCGTCGCCATCTTTCGCGGCACCAACCTGCAACTCGTAGTCGATAACGTCCTGAAAGCGAATGGCCTTTCCGAACGCGATCTGCGCGTGATCAATCTCGACGAAGCTGCCTCGCAAGCCGCGCTTGCATCGAAGGGCGTGGATGCGGTTTTCCTCGACTTCAAGCTCTTCAAACTGCAACGGCAAGGTCTCGCGAAGATCATCTACGCGTCGCGCGACGGCGGCCTGCAGTTCACGCGTCAATCGCATCTGCTGGTTCTCGACGACTTCGAGCATGACCATCCCGACATCGTGCAGAAAGTCGTGACGTCGGTCGTACAAGCGGCTCAGTGGTCATCGGACGAAGCCAATCGCGATGCGCTCTTCACGCTGTGGGCGAAGAGCGGCGTGCCGTTGGAATCGTGGCAATCCGAGTATGCAAACCAGACGCTCAAGGACCGCACCTCGCCGTTGATCGATCCGTTTATTGTGGCGCGCTATCAGGCCGTGGCCGACGACGCGCTGCGCCTGAACCTGATCCGTCAGCCCGTGAGCGTGAATGGCTGGTTCGAACCGAAGTATCTCGATCAGGCCTTGAAGACGCTGAAACTCGACAACTACTGGCCCCGTTTCGATCCCTCCGGCAAGCCGCTGGCATCGTGAACGCTTGAATTTTTCTGGAGAATCCGGTCATGGCGAACAGCATCGCTCGCACTCTGAATCCAGGCCAACGGGTTTCGCTCGATGGCAACCACGGTCACACCGCGAGCGTCGTGCGATCGCTTGGCTGGATCGCGTTGCCGTGGCTCGTGCCCGTGGCGTTGGCTGTATTGTGGGTCCTCGGTTCACACTACGGCTGGATCTCGCCGCAGATCCTGCCGTCGCCTACGCTCGTCTTCGAAACCCTCGCCGGCCTCGCCAGCAGTGGCGAACTGTGGATGCACATTGGCGCGAGCCTGTCGCGGATCGCGGTGGGCTTCACGGGTGGCGTCGTGCTCGGCTTGCTGCTCGGCGCGTGGCTGGGACTGTCGCGCACAGCCGAGGCTTACATCCTTCCCAGCTTCAATGCTGTCGTGCAGGTGCCGGTGCTGGGCTGGCTGCCGTTTCTCATGATCGTGGTTGGAATAGGCGAGCCGTTGAAGTATTTGCTGATCGGGCATGCCGCGCTCGTGCCCGTCACCTTGAGCACGCTGCAGGGATTTCGCCGGACCCCGGCCGCCTATCTCGACGTTGCCCGAGTCTTTCGATACTCACGCCGACAGACCATCTTCAGCGTGATCCTGCCCTCGGCCGTGCCGGTCATCGGAACGGGTATTCGCCTCGCCTTTACAAAGGCATGGCTTACGCTGGTCGTGGTCGAACTGGTGGCATCATCGGAAGGGCTCGGTTATCTGATCGTGTATGGACGGCAGCTGTTCCAGCTTGACCTGGTGCTGGCGTCGGTGCTGATCGTGGGAGCAATTGGGTATGCCGCTGATCGCTTGCTGACTCTTCTCGAACACAAGTTATCGCCCACGCGGCTCGCCTGAAGGAGTATCGACATGTCCACGCCGTCTCTTGAACTTGAAACCGGCTCCGGGGCTATTGCAGCGCCGGATGACCCGGGCAAAGACGGACGCTGGCGCGCCTGGGTCATCCCGGTTGCCGCCCTCTTCGCGTGGTGGTTCGTCTCACGTCACGTAGTCGCCGGGCACGGCATGATGACTTCGCCCGCTCAGGTGTTGCACACGGCTATCGATCAAGCGAGAACTGGTGCGCTGTGGCGCGCGCTCTCCGCATCGCTTGCCCGCGAGCTGACAGGCTTCACCCTTGGCGCAAGCCTTGGGCTCTTGCTGGGTTCGCTGCTTGGTGTCTCACCCTTCGCGAACCGGCTGATCGGACCCAGCTTCAATGCGTTCAAGCAAGTCTCCTTGTTTGCATGGATACCGTTGATCTCGGTATGGTTCGGTCTCGGCGATGTCGCGAAGGTCGTCTTCCTTTCGCTTGCTGCGCTCGTGCCCGTGGTTGCGCATACCAGCGATGGTATCCGGGCGGTCTCACCTGAACTGCTCGATGTTGCCCGCGTGTTTCGCTACAGCAAGTTGCAAACGGTCAGATATGTCGTGCTTCCCGCTGCGTTGCCGTCCATCTTCACAGGCATTTATCTTGCGTTGATTTATTCGTGGCTTGCGACGCTCGGTGCGGAGTATCTGCTGGTCGCGGGGAGCGGCATCGGCAACACGCTGGTCGATGGCAGCGAACAGTTCCGCATGGACCTCGTGGTGTTTGGCGTGATCGTGATCGGCATTACCGGGTGGGCGTTGAATGCGCTAGCCCGTGCCATCCAGCAACGCTGGTTCCGCGATCCGGCCGCTTGATCGAGAATTTTCCATCTTTCATAAAGAGTCCATAACATCATGGCGACTGTTTCCGTTACCCAGACAAGCGAGCTGAACCTGCATCACGTCACGAAGCGTTTTGCCGGCGATGACCGCTCAGTGCCTGTACTCGATCGCATCGACCTGCAGGTTAAAAGCGGCGAGTTCGTGGCTATCGTGGGAGCAAGTGGATGCGGCAAGTCGACGCTGCTGCGCCTGATTGCCGGGCTCGACGATCAGTTCGATGGCGACATCGAATTCAGCGGCGAACGCATCCGCACGACTGATCTTGCGCGGGGTATCGTGTTTCAGGATCACCGGCTTTTTCCGTGGCTCAACGTGGAGCAGAACATTGCGGTGGCGTTGAAGAACTCGGGGCGTAGCAAGGAAGAGAATCGACGTGCGGTTGCCCAGCATATTGCGCTGGTGGGGTTAAAGGGCTATGAAAAGCATCATCCGCATCAGCTTTCGGGCGGCATGGCGCAACGCGTGGCTATTGCGCGCGGACTTGTGAACCGGCCGAAGTTGCTGCTGCTCGACGAACCGTTCGGCGCACTTGACGCGCTCACGCGCAGCCGTCTGCAAAACGAGTTACGACGCATCTGGGAGCACGAGCGGATCACGATGATCCTGGTCACCCATGACGTTGATGAAGCCGTGTTCCTCGCGGACCGCGTGGTGGTCATGCAGGCGCGGCCGGGGCGGATTGGCAAGGTGGTGAAGGTGGACCTGCAACGGCCGCGCAATCGTAGCGACGCCGCGTTCGTGCGTTTGCGAGATGAAATACTGTCGGACTTCAGCGTGCCGCAAGACGCGGCTGCTTGACTGAAAGCGTGTCCTCATGAGCGCATGCTTCGCAGCGTTTTCTTCTTTCTAATCCCTGGCGTCGATGGGTTTGCTTTTGCCAAATGCTTGTTTCACTTGTTTTAAGAGGCTGGTTAATCTGGTGCATATGCAAGTCACTGCATTGTGCACCGGAGGTAAAACAAGCATGCATTACAAGGGTTATGAAGTCGCTCCCGCGGCACAAGCGCTGCCAAGCGGATTGTTCGCCGCCAATCTCGTGATTCAGGATGAAGCGTCGCTGCAGAAGCGGGCTTATGTGTTCGATGCCCTCGACTATTTCTTCGAATCCGATCTCGCCATTGCTTATGCTGCTCGCTGGGCTCGCATGTGGATCGATAATCGGCGGAGGGTGCGTACATGAAACAGGTTTTTCGTTCGCACTCAGGGGTGGATGGGGGCGCGGTTCTGAGGTTGTGGGCGGGATTCGGGGTTGGGGTCAGGTTCTTGCGTTGGCGGTCGGATTCAATGCCGGGTTGCACGGGATCTGCGCTAGCGGTCTGGTTCATTGCCGGGTTGCTGCTTTTCAGGTCTTCGCAGGTTATATCTTGGCTGATTTCTTTATCACTATTAGCCACTGTGCGTGGCGGCACGTCATTTCTTTTTCCAAAGCGAAAAAGAAACGAAGCAAAGAAAACGCTTTCACCGCTCTACCCTAAGTGTCCACAGCGTGCAGTTCCATTTCATGGGTGCCCCAAAAGCACGGTGCTCGCAAGAGCACCGGATGTGTGAAACCCTCCTTCTCGCGAATCCTGACAGTAAAACGCTTCGCCCCGTACGCTCTCGGGCTAGCACCCGTGCCAAGGAAACCCGCACGGCCTCACGCGTATTTGCCGCCGTGGTACTTCGCGAGTTAGCTATCAATTTGCATTGTTATTTGCCGGGTTAGGCCTCA